>JBEKLA010000016.1:0-34093 GCA_050010455.1 Binataceae bacterium (SeqCode)
ACTGATCGTGGTCAGCACGCTGGTCACTTCGACCACGAACATGACCGGATTCTTGACCATCAGCCGCGGGTCGAGCTTCCATAGCGAATCGACGCTGGCGCGCCTGACTATCTTGCCGTCCCAGAGTGAGATTTGTTTTGCGCTTGCCATTGCTTTCTTTCTTGCTTAGTAGGTCTTGCCCGCCAGCATCTGGAAGTGTTCGACCACCGGCCCCAGTGCGAGCGCCGGGAAAAAGGTCAGCGCGCCCACGATCAAGATCACTCCGACCAGCAGCGCGGCGAACAGCCATCCATTGGTCGGGAAGGTGCCGGCGCTGGGCGGAATCGATTTCTTCGGCGCCAGCGAGCCCGCCAGCGCGAGCGCCGGAATCGCCATCATGAAGCGCCCGAGCAGCATCGCGAACGCGATCATCCAATTGTAGAAGTTCGTGTTGGCGTTAAGGCCGGCGAACGCCGACCCATTATTCGCCGCCGCCTCCGAAAAAGCGTAGAGAATCTGCGTAAAGCCGTGCGGCCCGGGATTACTGATTCCAGCGCGGCCCGCGGGTAAAACCAATGCCGCCGCCGTCGCGAAAAGGATCACGGTCGGGAAGATCAGGACGTACAGCATCGCCAGCTTCATCTCGCGCGACTCGATCTTCTTGCCCAGATACTCGGGCGTACGCCCCACCATCAGGCCGGCGATAAATACCGACAGGATCGCCATCACCAGCATCCCGTACACCCCCGACCCGACCCCGCCAAAGATTACTTCGCCGAGCTGCATGTTGACCAACGGCACCAGCCCGCCCAGCGGCGTAAAGCTGTCGTGCATCGCGTTTACCGCGCCGCACGACGTATCCGTGGTTACCGTGGCCCATAGCGCCGAATCCACGATACCGAAGCGGGTCTCCTTGCCCTCCATGTTGCCGCCGCTTTGATCCGCCGACGCCTCCTGATTGATTCCCAGCGCGGCCAGCTCCGGATTTCCGCGCTGTTCGCTCCACACCGCCGTCGCCGCCCCCATCACGAACAGCAGCACCATCGCCGCGAACAGCGCCCAGCCCTGGCGCGTGTCTCCCGCCATCCGGCCGAAGGTGTTGGTCAGCCCCGCACCGATCGCGAAAATCGCGAGCATCTCGATCAGATTGGTGAGCGGTGTCGGATTTTCGAAAGGATGCGCCGAGTTGGCGTTGAAGAAACCGCCGCCATTGGTGCCCAGCTCTTTGATAATCTCCTGCGACGCAACCGGTCCTTGCGGAACGACTTGTTCGGCGCCCTCGACCGTCTTTACGTGCGTATAGGCGTTGAAGTTCTGCGGCACCCCCTGCCACACCAGAATCAGCGCGAACAGGATGCACAGCGGCAGCAGAATCCATAACGTGGCACGCGTCAGATCGAACCAGAAGTTGCCGATCGCCTTCGCCGTGCGGCGCGTGAAGCCGCGGATAATCGCGATCGCGATCGCGATTCCGGCCGCCGCCGAAACGAAGTTGTGAAACGCCAGCCCCGCCATCTGGGTCAGATAGCTCATCGTGGTTTCGCCACTGTAGGCTTGCCAGTTGGTGTTGGTGGCGAAACTTGCCGCGGTGTTGAAAGCGAGGCCAGGAGGAACCGCCGCCAATCCTTGGGGATTGAGCGGCAGCACCCCCTGTAAACGCTCAATCGCGTACAAAAGGATCATCCCGACCACGCTGAACACCAGCATGTCGGCGGTGTACTCGAACCAGGTCATCTCGTTTTCGGGATGGACGCCACAGACCCGGTAGATCAGGCGCTCGAGCCGCCCCATCACGGGATCAAGGAACGTCCGTTCTCCGGCGAAAACCTTGGTCATGTAGGCGCCGAGCGGAACGGTAACCAGCGCCACCAGGCTCAGGAATATCCCGACCTGGAGGATAGCGTTTGTAGTCATTTCGTCCTTGGACTCCCCGCGACTAGAAATTCTCGGGCTTCAAAAGCGCGTACACCAGGTAGACCAGCAAACCCAGCGACACGAGCGAGCCGAGGACCAGCTCCCATGGAGTCATAAGAGGTTACATCCCTTGACGTAGGCGAGCGCCACGATGAAGAAGGCGACCGTACTGGCGATAACCAGAAAATCCTGCATGAACCGAAGCTACCAAGTGGTCAGCAAAGCTTCAAATGTTTCTTTTCAAAGTGAAATGCGCATTGCACTTTTTTGATAACCAAAAATTTCAGTTCCGCCAACGCTTTGCGACGCCAGGACTTTATCCTTTCGCATCTTGTAACGTTCAAATAAGATTTTTGAAAAGAGCTGTCCGCCTGCTGTTTTGCCCGCTGCGGAGGCGGGCGATGAAACAACCGGCGGGCCGATTTGAAGATAACCGTACGCTAGCAAACTCAGGAGGCAAAACATGAAACGCACCGCATCGGCCGTGTGGATGGGCGATTTGAAACAAGGCAAGGGCTCGATTTCCACTCAGAGTGGCGTGCTCAAGGATACCCAATATTCGTTCACGACCCGTTTCGAGAGCGGCATCGGCACCAATCCCGAAGAGCTGATCGCCGCCGCGCACGCCGGATGCTTCACGATGGCGCTGTCGGCGTCCCTGGGCCGGGCCGGATTCACTCCGGAGCGCCTTGCGACGCAGGCCACGCTCGCCCTGGAGCAGGTCCAGGGTAGCTGGACCATCACCACCGTCCACCTCGAGACCAGCGCGCGCATTCCCAACATCACGCGCGAGAAATTCGAGGAGATCGCCGCCGACGCGAAAGCCAACTGCCCGGTCTCCCGCGTGCTCAACGCCAAGGTCTCGCTCGACGCGAAGCTCGAGGCGGCGTAAGCGTTTGACGACAAAAGCGGCGCTCGCACGAGCCGGCGCCGCACAACGCTGCGATCAATCGTTCTCCGCACGCAGGCTTTGGATTGGCGCGCCCTGAGGGATTTGAACCCCCGACCTACAGATCCGTAGTCTGCCGCTCTAATCCGCTGAGCTAAGGGCGCGCCCGGAACTCACCACTGTTCTACATTCGCCGAGCATTCGCAAGACGGCCCTCACGCGATCGCCGATTGTGCCTGCTCGCACGGGATACTCACCCGCACGGTCGTGCCCTCGCGCACGCGGCTCTCGATTTTGAGCCGCCCGCGATGGAGCTGCACGATATGCTTGACGATCGCCAGCCCAAGCCCCGTGCCGCCCAGCTCGCGCGATCGCGCCCGGTCGACGCGATAGAAGCGCTCGGTCAGCCGCGGTATATGCGCCGCCGGAATTCCTTCGCCGGTATCGCTGACCGCCAGCTCGACACTCGCCGGCGCTTCGGCATCCTCGGCCCGCCGCGCCATCGCGGTCACACGTCCGCCGCGCGGCGTGTACTTGATCGCGTTGTCGAGCAAATTAAGCATCAGTTGATGCAAGCGGTCGTGATCGGCCCACATCTCGGGCAGCTCGGCCGCCGCCTCGACGCTGAGCGTTATGCCGTGCTTCTCGGCCGGCTCGCGCATCAGCTCGGTGGTCTCCTCGAGCAGATGCACCGGATCGACCGGCTCCAGTTTGAGCGGCGTCAGGCCCCGTTCGAGATCCGATAGCGTGAGCAGGTCATCGATCAGCCTCGCCAGCCGCTTGGCCTGGCGCTCGATTATGCCGAGGAAGCGATGCTGCGTCTCGGGATCGTCGACGCCGCGCAGCAGCGTCTCCGCATATCCGCACAGCGCGCTTAGCGGCGTGCGCACCTCGTGGGTGAGATTGGCAACGAAATCGGCGCGCACGTTCTCGTAGGCCTTGAGATCGGTGATATCCGAAAACACCAGCACCCGCGCCGCCGCCACGCCCTTGGCCGCGCGCAGCGGTGCGGCGTTGACGCGAAGATGGCCCTGCCTGGGATGGGCGATCGCCAGCTCAGCGGTCATCATCCGTGGCTCGGTGGCCGCGGTCGAGCGCGCAACGAACTCTTGCAAGCGGGGGTCGCGGCACAGTTCGACGAAATTGCGCCCGCGATAATCGGCCTCGGGATTGAGCGCGAACAGCTCGCGCGCCGCGCCATTGATCAGCACCACTTCGCCGCCGCTTCCGGTCACCACCACCGCCTCGCGCATGCCGCGCAGGATGGCGTCAAACTCGTCGCGCTGCTCGGCAAGCGTATCGAGTTCACCCAGCAACGCCTCCACCGCCGCGAACAGGCGCCGCTGCGCGGAACCGATCGGCCCTTCGAGGGCCAGGTACGCAGGCGCGCGATTCCCTTCCAGCGCCCGCGCCATCGCTTCCAGATTCTCTACGTTGCGCGCCGCGGCGCTCCGCACCGCCCCGCGCACCACCAGGCCCCCCACGAGGCTCATCGCGACGCACGCCGCGATCCACGAGATCGGCACGCTCCCGGTCACCGCGATTATCAGCAGCATCAGAACCGGCGGGCCGATACTGAGTATAATCCCTGCCGCCACACGCGACTGCATCGCGCTACCCTAGCGACTCGGGATCGCAGCGATAGCCGACGCCGCGCACCGTCAGGATCAATTCCGGATTGTTGTCGTCACGCTCGACCTGGCGGCGCAGCCGCCGGATATGGACGTCGACCGTGCGCGGCTCGACGAAGGTCTCGCGCCCCCACACCAGATCGAGCAGCTGCTCGCGCGTGTAGACGCGTCCCGGATGCTGGACGAAGAATTTCAGCAGCTCGAACTCGCGCACCGAAAGCTGGCGCGCCTGGCCGTCGACCGTCACCTGATAGGTGCCGAAATCGATCCGCAGCCGCCCCCGCTCGTACACCCCTTCCGCCTGCGGCTCGACCGCGGCTTGCGCGCGGCGCAGCAGGCCCTTGATTCGCGCCAACAGCTCGCGCGGACTGAACGGCTTGACGACGTAATCGTCAGCACCCATCTCCAGGCCCAGTATCCGGTCCACCTCTTCACCGCGCGCGGTCAGGATCAGGATCGGCATCGCCGCGGTCGCCGGCGTCGCGCGCAGCTTGCGGCACAGCTCCAACCCCGGCATCCCGGGCAGCATCAGGTCGAGGATCAGCAGCTCGGGCGCATGGCGCTCGATCATCCGAATCGCCTCGCCCCCGTCGGCCGCCTGCTCGACCGCGAAACCTTCCCGTTCGAGGTTGTAGCGCAACAATTCGCGGATATCGGCGTCGTCTTCGACCACCAGCACCGCGGGGCGCGGTCCCATCCGCTCACTGCTCACCCCAACACCGGTCACTGCTTGGTCTTGTCCATGTGGCGGATTGTCTTGCCCTTGACCATGAACACCACCATCTCGGCGACATTGCTGGCGTGGTCGGCGATCCGTTCCAGATTCTTCGACACGAACAGGATTCGCGCGCCGCGGCTGATCGTATGCGGGTCCTCGGCCATGTAGCTCAGCAGTTCGCGGAAAATCTGGCCGTTTAGCTGATCCACCTCGTCGTCGCGATCCATCACTTGTTGCGCGAGATCGCAGTCGCCGCGCAGGAAAGCGTCGAGGCTGTCCTTCACCATCGATTCCGCGATACTCGCCATGCGCGGGATATCGATATAGCGCTTCAGCATCGGTTCTTCGTTCAGTTCGAGCGCCCGCTCGCATACGTTGACCGCAAGATCCCCGATCCGCTCCAGATCGTAGTTGATCTTGAGTCCGGTGGTGATGAAGCGCAGGTCGCCTGCCGCCGGCTGGCGCAACGCCAGCAGCCGGATACACATCGCGTCGATCTCGATGTCCATCCGGTTCACTTCGGCGTCGCGCGCGATTACCGCCCGCGCCTCGTCCGAGTCGCGGCTGACCAGCGAATCCACGGCGTCGGCAATCTGGCGCTCGACCATCCCGCCCATTTTGAGCAGGCAGGTGCGCAGACCGCGCAATTCCTCTTCGTATTGACGATTCGTATGCTGCGGCTGCGGATTACTCATTGATTGCCTCGCGCCTAGCCGAAGCGGCCGGTGATATAGTCTTCGGTCTCGCGCCGTGTCGGATTGGTGAAAATCTGATTGGTGTCGCCGAACTCGATCAACTCTCCATTATAGAGAAAGGCGGTGTAATCGGAAGCTCGCGCCGCCTGCTGCATATTGTGGGTCACGATTACGATCGTATAGCTCGCTCGTAGTTCCAACAGCAGCTCCTCGATCCGCGCGCTCGATATCGGATCCAGCGCCGAGCACGGCTCGTCCAGCAACAACACTTCGGGCCTGACCGCCAGCGCCCGCGCGATACACAGCCGCTGCTGCTGCCCTCCCGACAGGCTGATTCCGGGCTGATGGAGGATATCCTTTACTTCATCCCACAGCGCCGCCTGGCGCAAGCTGCGCTCGACCATCTGCGATCGCTCCGCGCGGCCGGAGGCCAATCCGTTCAGCTTCAGCCCCGCCGCGACGTTGTCCCCGATCGACATGGTCGGAAACGGCGTCGGTCGCTGAAACACCATCCCGACCCGCCGCCGGATTCCCACCGGATCGACTCCGACACCGTAAATATTCTCTCCGTCCAGCACCACCTCGCCCTCGACCCTGGTCCCCGGCAGCACTTCATGCATCCGGTTGAGGCATCGCACCAACGTCGATTTGCCGCATCCCGACGGCCCGATGATCGCGGTTATCTGACACTCGCTGATTCCGAGGTCTATTTCCTTGAGCGCGCGAACCGCTCCAAACCACGCGCTGAGACCGCGCACGGTCATCTTGTCAGCCATGCCCTATCCTGAAATCCCGCGGCCCGCTTCCGGCTCCGTCACCACGCCCGTATCTTAGCATGCTTGCCGCTCTTTCACTCAGCGGATTACTTCGAGCCCGTCCATGTATGGCCGCAGCACTTCTGGCACTACCACCGATCCGTCCGCCTGCTGATAGTTCTCCAGCACCGCGATCAGCGTGCGCGGCAATCCCAGCCCCGAGCCGTTCAGCGTATGGGCCAGTTCCGGCTTGCCACCCTTCTGTGCGCGGAAGCGGATTTGCGCGCGCCGCGCCTGGAAATCCCAGCAGTTCGAGCACGAACTGACTTCGAGCCATTCGCCGCATCCCGGCGCCCACATCTCGACGTCGTACTTGGACGCGGCCGCGAAGCCGAGGTCGCCCGTGCACATCTGGATCACGCGGAACGGGATCTTCAGCCGCCGGCATACCTCGCACGCGTTCTCGACCAGCTTCAGCAGCTCGTCGTCCGAGGTCTCGGGCCTTACGATCTTCACCATCTCGACCTTGTCGAACTGATGGCCGCGCTTGATCCCGCGCACGTCGCGCCCGGCCGACATCTTCTCGCGCCTGAAGCACGGCGTGTAAGCAGTGAGGTAAATGGGCAGCCGCTCGCCGTCGAGGATTTCGCGCGCGTAGAGATTGGTCAGCGGCACCTCGGCGGTCGGGATAAACCAGTAATCCTCCTCGATATCGCGATACATCGTGTCGCGAAACTTGGGCAGATGCGCCGTGCCCAGCACCGCCGCTGCGTTCACCATCAGCGGCGGCACGATCTCCAGGTAGCCCTGCTCCTTGATCTTCAGATCGAGCATCCAGGTTATCAGCGCGCGCTCCAGCCGCGCGCCCAGCCCGCTCAGGATATAAAAACGCGTGCCCGCGAGTTTCACCCCGCGCTCGAAATCGATAATTCCCAGCCGCTCGCCCAGCTCCCAATGCGGCAGCGGCTTGAACGGAAGCTCGCGAATCTCGCCTTCGCTCTTGACGATCCGGTTCTCGCTTTCGTCCTTGCCCACCGGCACGAACGGACGCGGGAGATTCGGCACTTCGAGCATCATTTCTTCGCAGCGGCGCTCGAGCTCGGCCAGCTCGCGCTCACCGGCCGCGATCCGCTCGCCCAACTCGCGCATCTCGGCGCGCCGCGCCTCGCGATCAGCCGGTGTGGCCTTGCCCAGATCCTTGGATTCGCGCGTACGCTGCGCCCGCATCTCGTCGAGCTGAAACTGCATGCGGCGGCGGCTGGCGTCGCATTCCAGGATACGATCGACCCCTTCCGGCTCGAAGCCGACCGACGCCAGTTGGCGCTTGACGGTCTCGGGATCGTCGCGAATTAACTTGATATCCAGCATTCAAAAAGCGTCCTTCAGAATTTCTACCCGCCGCTCAGCACCGGCGCCAGCGATCGCCACCACGTCGAACCGGATCGCCCCCGACGCCGCGCGATTGCGGTCCGCGTAGATCGCCGCCGCGCGCCGGATATGGGCCTGCTTGCGCCGATCCACGGCCTCCTGCGGAGCGCCCGCGCTCGCGCCCTGCCGCGTCTTCACCTCGACGAACACCAGCGTCGCTCCGTCCATCGCCACCAGGTCGACTTCAGCCCCGGCCGCGCGAAAATTGCGCGACACGATCCGGTAGCCGTTGCGCTTAAGATGGCGCTCGGCGATTCGCTCGCCGCGCGCGCCAAGCCTGATTCGAGTGGACGACCCGCCGCCAGCCTCATCGCCTCTTAGCCAAGCGATCAACCGCTCGAGCATCCAAGTCCCCCCCTGTGATCTTTATATACGGGCCATCCCCGACGCGAAACTACCTTCGCGCTAGCGGCTTCGCAGATGCAGACGATTATCTACCGCGGCGGCGACGGTGAGTGTGCGATCAGCCCCGCCTTATTGCTGTCGTGCCCGGAGCCATCCGGCCCAAAAGATTCGAGGACGTAATCCTGACCGTCGCTCTGGTAGAAATACGGACGCCCCCACGGATCGAGTAGTGGCAGCCGTCGCGGCGGCTGTCGTGGGAACACCATCCCCGCATCCAGGTCAACATAGTATTCCGGCGCTAGTGCCGAGAGACCCTGATCTGTCGTCGGATAGGAGCCGTTGTCTTGGTAATAGCGTTTGAGCACCGACTGCAATGCAGCAATTTGCGCACGCGCTTTCGAATATCTGGTTCGCTCGAGCGAAATTCGGTTGTTCTCGATAAGCACGAGGACCACGCCGACGCTTATGATCGCCACGAGCGCGAACCTTAGCTTTATCGCTGTATTCGGCACGGCAGTCCCCCCGCGTTCTGTCAGCTTAGATCATAGCGGCGCGCCAAGACAGGCTGACTGGCGGCGCGGCGATATGTTAGCATCGGCGCGATGGGGCAGCAGCAGAAGAAGATCAGTATCGAACAGGTCCGCCACGTCGCCGAACTGGCGCGGCTCGAACTCACGCCGGCTGAAGAAGAACGGTTACAGGCCGACCTGAGCGCGATTCTCGACCACGTCGCCCAGCTCGACGCGCTCGATACCAGCGCCGTTGAGCCGACCGCTCAGGTGGCCGAAGCGGGCACGCCGTTTCGCGACGACGTGGTCATCAACCCTCCCGCGCCCGAAGAGATGCTGGCCAACGCCCCCGCCCGCGACGGCACGCTGTTCAAGGTGCCGAAGATCATCGAGTAGCGCGGAAAAAAAGTGCGCGGCACGCGGGTTGCAGAAAAACAGCAACCCGCGTGCCGCGCAAATCACAACTAGTTCTCAGCTAATCACCGCCGAACTCACCAGATCCGACAGCCGCTGGAAGCGATCGACGCTGCGCGTCTCTTCCAGCAGTCCGGCAGTGAGGCACACGAACGTAAGGTCGCGCTCCGGATCAACCCAGAACACCGTCGATCCGGCACCCACCGAGCCGAAGGTCCCCGCTGAGTTCAGGTTGCCGAACCAATGCGGGAAGATCCCCGTGCCGCGCAAAAAGAAGGTCAGTCCGAGGAAGGCCGGGAATTCGTTCCATCCGCGCATCTCGAGCGCGTAGTCCCACAGGCTGTTGCGGCGCGTACCGGTATGGTTCGTCGTCGCCAGGCGGATGATCGCCGGCGACAGGATACGCACGCCGTCGAGTTCACCGCCCTGGCGCAGCATCTCGGCAAAGCGGAACAGGTCGGAGGCGGTCGAGAAAGCGCCGGCTGCCGGCATCTCCGAATCCTCCTTGACGATCATGTTAAACGCTTCGAGCAGCTCGGGCGGGAACAAACCCTCGCCGCGATCGCGCACCACGACGGGCACGCGGCGCGGCGCGAGGTCCTTGCGCAGTCCGAGCGCCGTGTCGTTCATGTTAAGCGGCTTCAGCACTTCGGCGGCCATGATTTCGCGGAACGGACGCGAGCCGCCGTCAATCCTGCGCACGACTTCGGCCACAACCGCATGCGCGATTATCGGGCTGTAGCTGACTTTCTCGCCCGGAATCGCCTCGACCCCCATCTGGCACACCGCGGCCACGACCGCATCCTGATTCCCGATCAGCTCAAGCGGTATCGGCGGCAAGCCGGCCGACATCCCGCCGGTATGGGATAGCATCTGGGCAATCGTTACCCGATGCTTGCCCTTGCATCCGAACTCCGGGATCACGTCCGCGACCTTGGTGGTCAGTGACAGCTCGCCGCGATCGACACGCGCCAGCACCGTCGCCGCCGTCAGCGCCTTGGTGATCGAGAAGATCAGGAACACGTCATCGGTCCGCGCGGCCCGGCCGCTCGCGCGCTCCGTGAAGCCGATCGCTTCGTGCATCGCGACCTTGCCGTTTCGCGCGACGATAACCACCGCGCCGTCGTACTTCTCCCTGGCGATATGGTCTTTGATCGCCGCACTGAGTCGTCCGAGTCTGGCCGCATCGAGGCCAACCTCTGCTGGTTTCGCAGTCTTCATCTACTGTCTCCTTGCCGGATTTTCGGCGCGTGTCGATTACAAGAGCAGTGCGCTAGTAGTAGCGCATCTTTTGCTATCAGACAGCCGACGCCGTGACAATAAAATGCTACAGATGGCCGGTGACCAGTTGCCGGCCGGCATCACAGAAATAAGCCCACCGGAGGGATAACGATGAAAGTAAAGGCAGCAGTCGCGCACAAAGCCGCGGCGCCATTAGAAATAGAAACTGTCGACCTCGAAGGACCGAAAAAAGACGAAGTCCTGATCGAGATCAAAGCCACCGGCGTATGCCACACCGACGCCTACACGCTCTCCGGCGCCGACCCCGAGGGCCTGTTCCCTACGATCCTCGGTCACGAGGGCGCGGGCGTGGTGGTCGAAGCCGGCGCCGCGGTAACCTCGCTGAAGCCCGGCGATCACGTGATCCCGCTCTACGTGCCGGAATGCCGCCAGTGCAAATTCTGCCTCTCCGGCAAGACCAATCTATGCCAGGCGATTCGCGAGACTCAGGGCCGGGGCGTGATGCCCGACGGCACCAGCCGTTTCTCGCTCGGCGATGCGATGCTCCATCACTACATGGGCACTTCGACCTTCGCGAACTACACCGTGGTACCGGAAATCGCCGCAGCCAAGGTGCGTGAGGACGCCCCGTTCGACAAGATTTGTTACGTGGGATGCGGGGTCACGACCGGCGTCGGCGCCGTCATCAACACCGCGAAGGTCCAGGTCGGCGATTCGGTCGTGGTCTTCGGGTTGGGCGGGATCGGACTTAACGTGGTGCAGGGCGCGAGATTGGCCGGCGCGCGCATGATCGTCGGTATCGACGTGAATCCCGCCCGGCGCGCGATCGCCGGGAAGTTCGGCATGACGCACTTCGTCAATCCCAGGGAGGTGCGCGGCGAGTTGGTGCCCTATCTTATCGATCTGACCGGTGGCGGCGCGGATTTCTCGTTCGAATGTGTCGGCAACGTCAAGCTGATGCGCGAGGCGCTCGAATGCTGTCACAAGGGATGGGGCACCAGCGTCATAATCGGCGTCGCCGGGGCGGGCCAGGAAATCGCCACGCGCCCTTTTCAGTTGGTCACCGGCCGCACCTGGAAAGGCACCGCCTTCGGTGGCGCGAAGAGCCGCCGCGACGTGCCGAAAATCGTCAACTGGTATATGGAAGGCAGGATCAATATCGACGACCTGATTACGCACGTGATGCCGCTCGATCGGATCAATCAGGCGTTCGACCTGATGCACGCCGGCGAATCGATCCGGACGGTGGTGACGTTCTGATGATGCGAGGCGGGCGGTATAGCTGCCCCGGCTGTGGCTCGCGCCCGCGTCGCCGGACCGGTATATAAATTCCGATGACACAAAAATATCGCGTCCGCCTGAAACTGACCCTCGCGTCGATCTTCGCGGCCTGGATAATCCCCGTCTCGAGCGCGCTCGCGCTCCCGCAAGGCACCACGCCCATCTTGTTGCCGAATGGCGAAGTGACCAGCGGGCAGTTCGAGTATCACGACTATTGCGCGAGTTGCCACGGCTTGTCCGGAAAGGGCGACGGCCCGGTTGCCGCGGCGTTGACCAGGTCGCCGGGCGATCTGACCCAATTGCGCAAGAAGCACGGCGGCAAATTCCCCTCCCAGCGCGTCTACCGGACCATCGACGGGCGCGATCGGGTGCCCAGCCACGGCACTCGCGAGATGCCGGTGTGGGGGCAGGTTTTCCGATTGCGCCAGGGCAGTCTTGCTGGAGGTGGCGCTCCGCCCCTGACTGACGAAGAGATCAAGGCGCGCATTCAACCGATCGTGGAATATATCAAGTCGCTGCAAAAATAATAAATTTGCCCGGATATCGGCCTTCCTTTCTCGATTGCTAGCGGTGCGCACAGTCGTATGGCGCGGAAGCGGTTTGGCGGTATGCCGCAAAGGACCGAAACCGGGTTTAACCTTGTGGGACGGAAGCTGTTGGTCTAAAAGGCGATCTGAAATCGGAGAGTCAAAACGAAAATTCGGCTTGAAAAATCGAAAAGGAAATTCCGGGTGGAGAGTTAACCGATGAAGAAACAAACCGGCAAAACCGGAAAGAAACCCTCCAATGCCGCGACCCGCGCGGAGCTGGAAGACAGCGCCGCTATCGCACTGGCACTATTCGAATCGGACGCTCAGGGTATCGCGATCGTCGATCAGTGCGGGCTTATCGAGAAAGCGAACCCCAAGCTCGCGCAGATTTTTGGTTACGGCCCTGCGGAGCTTGTTGGTCAAAGCATCGAGATGCTGGTTCCGGAACGGCTGCGCGGTGCCCACGTTTCCCATCGCGACGACTACTTCAAGTCGCCGCGTGCTCGTCCGATGGGCCTCGGGCTTGCGGGCGATCTGATCGGACGGCGCAAAGACGGAACCGAGTTCCCGATCGACGTGAGCCTCAGCTCTTTTGAGTCCGCACACGGGCGCCTCGCGATGGCGTTTATCACCGAACTCTCCTGGGACGCGATTTAGTTCGCAACGGAGGGCGTCACACTCCCGTGGATAGCGGACGAAGCGGGGCGGACTTTGTCAATAGCGAAATTCCCCTATTAGGTCAGTCCGGATCGGCTCCTCGCGTGCAAAGCGCCGTCCCAGCAGCTACGCTCTTGGATCGCAACCTATGACCTCCGATCTCCACAAGCTCACGATCGCCGAGGCCCGCGCCAGGCTTCGCGCGCGCGACGTCTCCTCAGCCGAACTCACCCGCGCCTGCTTCGACCGCATCGCCGCGGTCGATCCGAAGCTTCATGCCTATCTCACGCTGTGCGAGCCCGAGGCGATGGCGCAGGCCGCCGACGCCGATCGCCGCCTCGGCGCGGGAGAAGCGCCCGCGCTGTGCGGAATCCCGCTCGCGATCAAGGACATCTTCGCCACGCGCGGCGTGCGCACCACCTGCGCCTCGCGTATCCTGGAGAACTTCGTCCCGCCGTTCGACGCCACCGTGATCGCCAAGCTGCGCGCCGACGGCGCCGTCTTTCTCGGCAAGACCAACATGGACGAATTCGCGATGGGGTCGTCGACCGAGAACTCCGCCTTCGGCCCGACCGCGAATCCCTATGACCTCGGCCGCGTCGCCGGCGGATCGTCGGGCGGTTCCGCCGCTGCGGTCGCGGCCGACGAATGCCTAGCCGCGCTCGGCACCGATACCGGCGGCTCGATTCGCGAACCGGCGTCGTTCTGCGGAGTGGTCGGAATCAAGCCGACTTACAGCCGCGTCAGCCGCTATGGCGTCGTCGCCTACGCCTCGTCGCTCGATCAGGTCGGCCCGTTCGCGAAGACCGCGCGCGACGCCGCGATCATGCTGCGCGCGCTCGCCGGCGTCGACCCGCACGATTCGACCTGCTCCGCCCGTCCCGTGCCCGATTACGAACAATCGCTGACCGGCGAGGTCAAAGGGATGCGCCTGGGCGTGCCCAAGGAATTTTTCGTCGAAGGGATGGAGCGCGAGGTCGAAGACGCAATCCGCGCCGCGCTCAAACAACTCGAAGCGATGGGCGCGCGGGCGGTCGAAATCTCGCTGCCCCACACCGAATACGCGATCGGCGCCTACTACTTGATCGCAACCGCCGAAGCCAGCGCCAACCTGGCCCGTTACGACGGTATCCGCTACGGCTTGCGCGCCGAGGCCGCGACGCTCAGCGACGTTTATAATCTCAGCCGCGCGCAGGGATTCGGCGCCGAGGTCAAACGGCGCATCATGCTCGGCACCTTCGCGCTCTCGACCGGCTACTACGACGCTTATTATCTCAAGGCGCAGAAGGTCCGCACGTTGATCCGCCGCGATTTCGAGCGGGCCTTCGAACAGTGCGACGTCATCGTCACGCCGACCGCGCCGACCACCGCGTTCAAGCTCGGCGAGAAAACCGCCGACCCGCTCCAGATGTACCTTTCCGACATCTTCACGATTTCGGTCAACCTCGCCGGATTGCCGGGATTGGTGGTGCCGTGCGGCTACGACAGCCTCAACCTGCCGATCGGCTTGCAGCTTATCGGAGCGCCGTTTGGCGAAGAGGCGATCCTGCGCGCCGGCGACGCCTACGAACGCTCGGGCGCGTTCACCCGCCGCCCGCCGCTGGTATGATCGTCGAGGACAGGCAAGTATCGCGATGACAACGTCGGAAAAATACGAAGCGGTAATCGGGCTCGAAGTTCACACCCATCTGCTGACCCGCTCGAAGATTTTCTGCGGATGCTCGACCGCTTTCGGCGCGCCGCCCAATCATCACGTCTGCCCGGTATGCATGGGGATGCCGGGAGTGCTGCCGGTGTTCAATCGCCACGTGCTCGATCTCGCGATTCGCGCCGGATTGGCCGCGCACTGCGAGATCGCCGCGCACTCGATCTTCGCACGCAAAAACTACTTCTATCCCGATCTGCCCAAAGGCTATCAGATCAGCCAGTACGAGCTGCCGCTATGCAAGGGCGGATACGTCGAATTGCCGGCAACTGACGGCGAGACACCACGGCGCGTCAATCTGGTGCGCATCCACCTCGAAGAGGACGCCGGAAAAAATATCCACGGCATCGATTCGAGCCTGGTCGATTTCAACCGCTCGGGCGTGCCGCTGTTGGAGATCGTAAGCGAGCCCGATATCCGCTCGCCCGAAGAAGCGGGCGCCTATCTGCGCGAGCTGCGTCTGATGCTGCGTTATCTCGACGTCTCCAACGCCAACATGGAGGAAGGCAGCTTCCGATGCGACGCCAACGTCTCGGTGCGGATACGCGGCGCGACCGAACTCGGCGTCAAGACCGAAGTCAAGAACATGAACTCGTTCAAGAACGTCGAGAAGGCGATCGCGCACGAGATCGAACGCCAGATCGAGGTTCTCGAAAGCGGCGGACGCGTGGTCCAGGAGACCCATCTATGGGACCCCGATCGCGAAGAGACGCGCCCGATGCGCTCGAAGGAGTACGCGCACGACTATCGCTACTTCCCCGAGCCCGACCTGCCGCCGCTCAAGGTATCGCACGAGATGGTCGAGGAAATCCGCGCCGCGATTCCTGAGCTGCCGGCCGCGCGCCGCGCCCGCTACCTCCGCGACTTCGGCCTGAATCATTACGAAACCGACGTCCTCACTCAGGAGCGCGACCTCTCGGATTATTTCGAGGAAGTCATCAAGGCGCCGGGGCTCTCCAACCGCAAGGCCGCCGCGAACTGGGTGATGACCGAAGTGCTGCGCGTGGTGCGCGACAGCGCCAAGCCGATCGCCGAGGCCGCGCCGCGAGCGGCCGAGGTCGGCGCGCTGCTCGCGATGGTCGAAAAGGCGGCCATCAGCCTCAATGCGGGCAAGACCGCGTTCGCCGCGATGTGCAAGTCGGGCAAGGGCGCATCGGCGACCGTCGCCGAACTAGGATTGGCGCAGGTCTCGGATCAGGACGCGATCGCCGCGGCCTGCGATACGGTGATCGCCGCCAACGCGGACAAGGTCGCCGAGTATCGCGCCGGCCGCGACAAGCTGTTCGGCTTCTTCGTCGGAGCGGTGATGAAAGCGATGGGCGGCAAGGCCAACCCGAAGATCATCAACGACATCTTGAAGCAAAAACTCGCCGCCTAACCCGCGTCTGCCTGACCGCCGCCTCACATTGTGTCGGCACCGTCATGTATGTGCCAGCAACATGCACAACCGCGTTCACCGGCGGTCGCGACCGCAAAAGCTTTGCCTGGCTCTTGGACTGCGGCGGAGCATTGCGCTGGATTTCGAGCGCTCGCAGCATTAAGGCTCGGCATTGATCGTCGGGCGCCGGAACCGTCGCATTCTGCTCAAGTGCCTCTAGGACCAATGCGGCACACTTCCTGTTTGGCATTCGTAGGGTCTGTTGGCCGACATTCAGCTCCAGAGGAAGACGCTGGACCGGAAGATCAATTAAATCGCCCGGAATTTGAACCTTGGGTGGAGCAGGAGCAGGTGGGACCCTTGTATGCAAGACCTCAAGTATGTGAGCCATCGCCGCCCGGCACTCATCGTCGGGGGCTGGAAATTCCTTGCCATTCATCAGAGCGCATTCGAGGGCAAAGGCGCATCGGTCGCTGTCATGGGGCACCCGCGTGGGGCCGCCCCACCAATCAATAATCAAGGGATGCGATGGATTCCGAGGAACATAATGGGAACACGGATCTCCGAGAGCACCGGCCTTTATGGTTCCCGGACTGGTGAATCCACCCTGTGCGGTGCTCTCGGCTGCGGGCGCATCCGCTTCACCCGCATACGCGGCAGATGCGCCGAATCCGACGTGATCGGACACGGTAATCAGACCAAGGACTCCGCAGCACATCGCGAGCGCGGAAACTAGCGAAAGAATTATTCTCTTGTTCACCGGCGATGCCCCCCGGAATCCGGGATTCCTGGCTCCGCTCGGAATAACAGTGCACGCGACCCGAACAAGCCGCGTGCAATTCAAATCGGCGCTCGTCAGCCGCGCGGCAGATTCAGCACGCGATCGCCGATAATGTTGCGCTGGATCTCGCTGGTGCCGCCCGCGATCGTATACTGCCGCGAACTCAGCATCCGGTTGAGCCATCGCGGCGCGTCGGGCACGATTCCGGTCGGCTCCGCCATCGTCCCGTAACCGCCGAGCAGTTCGGTCGCGAAGAACGCGACCCGCATCCCCAGCTCCGACGCGAACACCTTAAGGATCGAACCCTCCGGCCCAGGCGGCAGTCCCTTGAGTATCCGGGTGAGGCCGCGCAAACGCGTATAGTCGACGGCCTTGCAGTCGATCGCGAGCTGCGCGAGTCGTTGGCGCACCCAGCTCTGCTCCCACGCCGGCCGCCCGTCGATCTCGACGGTCTTGGCCAGCGCCGCCAGCCTCTTCACCTGCGAGCTATGGCCGCTGCCGCCCGCGATTCCGCGTTCATGCATCAGCGTGGTCATCGCGACCTTCCAGCCCTCGTTCTTGGGGCCGACCAGATTCTCCTTGGGAACGCGCACGTCCTCGAAGAACACTTCGTTGAAGTGGCGATGGCCGTTCATCGTCACCAGCGGCCGCACCTCGATCCCTTTGCTCTTCATGTCGATCAGCAGGTAGCTGATACCCTTGTGCTTGGGCGCGTCGGGATCGGTGCGCGCGAGCAGAAAGATCCAATCGGCGAAATGCGCGCCGGTGGTCCATACCTTCTGTCCGTTGACGACGAAGTAATCGCCTTCATCGACGGCGCGGGTCGCCAGCGCCGCGAGATCCGATCCCGCGCCCGGTTCCGAGTAGCCCTGACACCAGACGTCGGCGCCGCTCAGGATACGCGGCAGGAAGCGTTGCTTCTGGGCCTCGGTTCCCCAGTGCATCACGGTGGGACCGCACAGCGAGAGTCCGGAATAGCCCGGCATCACGGGAGCGCGCGATCGCGCATACTCCTCGTCATAGATAATCTGCTCGATCAGGGTGGCGGAGCGCCCGCCGTACTCGCGCGGCCACGAGATACCGACCCATCCCGCCGCGTGCGCTTTCGCCTGCCATTGCCGCCGCCGCTCGAATAATTCCCGAGTCGGCGCGACCCGCTCGTCCCACGCGTCATCGACGCACAGTTCCGGCGGCACGTTTGCCTTAAGCCAGGCGCGCAACCCGGCGCGAAATTCTTCCTGTTCCGCGGTGTATTCAAAATCCATCGTGGCTAATCCTCGCGCTCCCCGCCCTTCACATACGACGACTCGCATCCAAACGTCAAAGCCAAACGACCGCCGGTTTGACGCTCCGCGCCGAAGCTCCGCATAATGATGCCCGGCGGCGCGCGTGTATGGGAAGGAGGATGACGTGACCAAGGCTCCGGATCGGCGTTACGAACGCAAGCTCTGGCTCGAAGGCCTCGAAGCCGTGGCCGGTGTCGACGAAGCCGGAGTCGGTCCGATGGCGGGGCCGGTGGTGGCCGCCGCGGTAATCTTCGCGCCCGACGTTTTCATCAAGGGCGTTCACGATTCCAAGCAGCTCAGGGCCGAGAAGCGCGAAGAACTGTTCCCGATCATTCAGGAACGCGCGCTGAGCATCGGAGTCGGCGCAGCCGAGGTCGATGAGATCGATCGCCTCAACATCTATCACGCGACGGCGGCGGCGCTGATTCGCGCCATCCAGGCACTCGCCGTTGCGCCGCAGCACGTGCTGGTCGACGGCCGGCGTATCGCGGGCCTCGCGATTCCGCAGACGCCAATCGTGGGCGGCGATCGCAAGAGCTTCTGTATCGCCGCCGCCTCGATTATCGCCAAAGTGACGCGCGATCGCCTGATGCGCGAATACGACGCCACCTATCCCGACTACGGCTTCGCGCGCCACAAGGGCTATTGCACGGCCGACCACGTCGCCGCGATCGAGCGCTTCGGCCCTTCGCCGATTCATCGCACGTCGTTCGCGCCGGTCGCGATGGCCGCGCAGTTGCGCCTCAAGCTCTGAGCGATACACGGATCGTGGTAGGCTAAAAAGCTATAATCAACCGAGACCAACCTGAGGAGAGTCCGTTGGCAAATCCGAAATACGACCTGGCGGTGATCGGTTCCGGCCCTGGCGGATACGTGGCGGCGATTCGTGCCAGCCAGCTCAAGATGAAGACCGTGGTGATCGAGCGCGATCGCCCCGGCGGCGTATGCCTGAACTGGGGATGTATCCCGTCCAAGGCGCTGCTGAATTCGGCCGAAACGATGGAAGCGATTCGCGGCGCCAACAAGGAGCACGGAATCGACGTCGGCGAGGTGCACGTCGACTTCAAGCGCGTGATCGCGCGCAGCCGCGAGGCGGCTGAGAAGCTGTCGAAAGGCGTCCGCTTCCTGCTCAAGAAGAACAATATCGATCTGATCGAAGCCAACGCCACGATCACCGGCCCCCATACGATCGCGCTAAGCCGTAGCGACGGGAACGCGCCGCCCGCCGAAACAATCGAAGCCGAGCGTATCCTGATCGCGGCCGGCTCGACCGAACGATTACTGCCCGGCATGACGACCGGCGACGGCGTGCTCACCAGCAAGGAGGCGCTGGTCAACGACCAATTGCCGCGCGAGCTGCTGGTAATCGGCGCGGGCGCGATCGGGCTTGAGTTCGCGTATTTCTATCAGGCCTTCGGCGTGAAGGTGACGGTCGCCGAACTCGAAAAGCAGATGCTGCCCGGTTTCGACGCGGAAGTCGCCGAAGAATTGCGCCGCGCGTTCGTCAAGCGCAAGGTCGCCGTGATGCTGGGTCATGGCTACAAATCGATGGCGCGCAAGGGCGAACGATGGGCCGTCGTGCTCGACAAGGCCGGCACCGACGTTACGGTCGAAGCCGACGCGGTGCTGGTGGCGGTCGGGCGTGGGCCGCTAAGCGCCGGACTCGGGGTGGAAAAAGTCGGCGTAGAACTCATGCGCGGCGGCTTTATCAAGATCGACGATTCGTTCCGAACCTCATGCCCGAGTATCTACGCGATCGGCGACGTTGCGCGCCCTCCCCTGCTCGCCCATAAGGCCTCGGCCGAAGGCGTCGCGGCGGTCGAAATCATGGCCGGAGCGCGCGAGCCCGGATTCGACCTCTCGACGATCGCGGCCTGTATCTATTGCCAGCCCGAAGTCGCGACGATCGGACTCAGCGAAGCCGACGCCAAGGCGCGCGGCATCGACGTCAAGGTCGGCAAGTTCCCGTTCCGCGCGCTGGGCAAAGCGGTCGCGATCAATCACGTCGAGGGCTTCGTCAAGATTGTCGCGAGCAAGCAGTATGGCGAAGTCCTCGGATGCCAGATTGTCGGACACGGCGCGACCGACATGATCTCGGAAGTCGTGCTGGGCCGGACGCTCGAAGCGACCACCACCGAACTCGGCCACACCGTCCATCCGCATCCGACGCTCGCCGAGGCGATCATGGAGGCGGCGCTGATGGCCGAGGGCGAGGCGATCAATATCTAAACGCGATGGCGGGACGCGAAATTCTGAGCGTGGCGTGGATGGGAACGGTCGAGTATCGCGCCGCGCTCGAACTCCAGGACGCGCTCGTCGCGCTTCGCCAGAATGATCGGATCGGCGACCTGATTCTGATGCTCGAGCATCCGCACGTCTATACGCTCGGGCGTGGCGCGAGCGAGCGCTTCGTCGTTGCGCCGCCGCCCGACGCGCCGATTTACCGCGTCTCGCGCGGCGGCCAGGTCACCTATCACGGACCGGGGCAGTTGGTCGGCTATCCGATCCTCAAGCTCGAAGGAGCCGCCCGCGACGTTCACGGATACCTTCGCGCGCTCGAACAAGCCGTGATCGACGCGCTCGCGCGATGCGGTATCACGGCCGGGCGCCGCGGCGGATTGACCGGAGTGTGGGTCGCCAACCGCAAGATCGCGTCACTGGGAGTCGGCATCCGGCGGTGGACGACGCTTCACGGGCTCGCTGTTAACGTCACGACCGATCTCAGCCGCTTCGACGCGATCGTGCCGTGCGGTATCGAGGGATGCGTGATGACATCAGTTGCCGCCGAAGGCCGCCCCGAGATTTCCGTCATCACGTTCGCCGATATCTTGCAGGAGCGATTCGCGGCGACGTTCGGTTACGATAAACTGAAGATGATCGAGGCCGCCGAAATCTGGGAAGCTATCGAGCGGCGCCCCGTGATTTGCCAAAATCTTGGCTAACGATGGCAGTCAGAAAACATCCCGATTGGATCAAGGTGCGCGCTCCGGTCTCGCAGGAGTTCTTCCGCACCAAGGCGATGCTCGGCGAGCTGCGCCTCCATACCGTGTGTCAGGAAGCGTGCTGCCCCAATATCGGCGAATGCTTCAGCCATCGCACCGCGACCTTCATGCTGATGGGCGACGTATGCACGCGCAACTGCCCCTACTGCGCGGTCGCTCATGGCAAGGCCACGCCGCTTGACGCCGACGAGCCGCGCCGCGTGGCCGACGCGGTCGCGCGTCTGGGCCTGTCGCACGTTGTGGTGACGTCCGTCGATCGTGACGATTTGCGCGACGGCGGCGCGGCCCACTTCGCCGCGACCGCGCGCGCGATCAAGCAATCCGCGCCCGCGGCCTGCGTCGAGGTGCTGGTGCCCGACTTCAAGGGCAATCACGCGAGCGTCGAGACGGTCGTTCACTCACCGGTCGACATCTACAACCACAATCTCGAAACCGTGCCGCGCCTCTACAAGACGTCCCGCCCCGGCGGCCGCTACGATCGTTCGCTGGACGTGCTCAAGCACGCCAAGGATACGGCGCGCGGCCTCGGCCGCGAAATCCTGACCAAGGCCGGCCTGATGGTGGGTTTGGGCGAAGAGGTCGACGAGCTGATGGCGGTGCTGCGCGACTTGCGCACGATCGAATGCGATATCCTGACGCTGGGGCAGTATCTGCAACCGTCGCGCGATCACCTGCCGGTGTTCCGCTACCTCGATCCGGCGGAGTTCGCCGACTTGCGCGAGCGCGCGACGGCGCTCGGCTTCCGCCACGTCGAATCGGGCCCGCTCGTGCGCAGCTCCTACCACGCCTGGTCCCACGTGAATTAGGCACATAGCCTCACGCGCTTGTCATTTCGAGCGCAGCGAGAAATCTACGCGAAGCGATTTTCCGCCTCTCTGCCAATGCTTTTCAGACATAATCGCTCCGCGTTGATCCCTCGGCTGCGCTTCGCTCCGCTCTCGGGATAACAAGCGTGGACAAGGCGCGATCCTTCGCTGGCGCTCAGGATGACGTAAGCCCTGTACGTTTATTGGCGAGACACTAGCTGCGGCGGGCGATTCTGTCTCCCAGCACCGCCAGCATCAGCCCCAGCGTGACGTAACCCAGGATCACTTCGATCGAAGTCAGGATCTCGCCGCCGAGCGTGGTTGGCCGCACGTCTCCGAACCCGAGCGTCGTGTAGGTCACGATCGAAAAATAGTATGGCGTGAAAGGAGTACGAGGACGGCCGCCGGAACTGAGCATTTCGGGCCAATGCGAATAGATCCATCCGAAGCCGAATATCAGCGTCGAAGCGAACGCCACGACGCTCATGAGGCTGCGTCCATAGTCGAACAGCCCCCAGACCCAAAAGAAGAATTTCCCCAACCGGGATTCCAGCGACTCCTCCAGCGTGTCGAGATAGTCCTGATCCGCCGCATCCCGCACGAAAATCCTGTTTCCATAACACGAGGAGAGTCCGCGTATGCCCTGATAGCGCCCGACCATGACTCGTCTGCGATAGGGTATCGGATTGCGCCGCAGCCAATTCCGCGACCGCAGCCAATTCCAGCACCGAGCGTTTGCGGCGCGGAACCACAAACGGATGTGCTTTAGTCGCCGGCGATAGGGTATCGGATCGTTCCGCAGCCAATTCCACGCGCGAGCAAACGCGGCCCGAAGCCGGAATTGCGGCCCTAAGTACCTGACGCTAGAAACGTAGGCGTCCGCCAGGTTGGCGCCTTGGAGGTTGGCGACCGAGAGGTCGGCGCCTTGGAGGTCGGCGTCGTCGAGCTCTGGGTCAATTTCGGGATTCTCTTTCCGCCACTTATTCCACGCTTCGACGCCCTCTTTGAGCTTCGCCAGATGTTCAGGATTCGCCACCAGAGTCACCCCTTCGAGTTACGAACGCGCTCGCGCCAAGTTGTTAGCAGATAACACTTCCATCAAAAAGCCGCCGCAATCGCGCCGCTTCGCAGGCCTGCGCACTTCCGTGAAACTTGCCCCGACCGTTTTTGCATAGCGGCAACAAGCGCTATCGTGGGAACGATAACCCGCGAGCGCGGAATCGGCGCGAAGCCGGACTCCGAGGGCGCGGGCACATAACTTAATAGCGGAAAAGGCGAGAGCGAAAGATGGCTAACAACAGTTTCGGCGGACGCGCGACGCTCGGGGTCGGCGGCTCCAACTACACGATTTACAAGCTCGAAGCGCTGGAAAAGCGCGGCTTCTCACTCAATCGGCTGCCCTACTCGATCCGGGTGATGCTCGAAAACGTGCTGCGGCGCGAGGACGGCCGTATCGTCACCGCCGATCAGGTCGAAGCGCTGGCGCGATGGAATGCGCGCAAGGTCGAGGGCGAATTCGCCTTCATGCCCGCGCGCGTGCTGCTCCAGGACTTTACCGGAGTACCGGTGGTGGCTGACCTGGCCGTGATGCGCGACGCTATCAAGCGGCTCGGCGGCGACCCCGCCAGGATTAATCCGCTGCAGCCCGCCGATCTCGTGATCGACCACTCGGTGCAGGTCGACGCGTTCGGCACCGCCGACGCGTTCGCGCAGAACGCGCGCCTCGAGTTCGAGCGCAACAAGGAGCGCTACCTGTTCCTGCGATGGGGCCAGCGTTCGTTCAACAACTTCCGCGTGGTGCCGCCCGATACCGGAATCGTCCATCAGGTGAATCTCGAATACCTGGCGCCGGTGGTGTTCACCTCGCCCGACGGCGAAGCCTATCCCGATACCGTGATCGGCACCGATTCGCACACCACGATGATCAACGGCCTGGGCGTGGTCGGATGGGGTGTGGGCGGAATCGAGGCCGAGGCCGCGATGCTGGGGCGTTCCACCTCGATGCTGATTCCGGAAGTGATCGGCTTCCGCCTAAGCGGCGAGCTGCCTCCCGGCGCCACCGCGACCGATCTCGTGCTGACCGTCACCCAGATGCTGCGCGCCAAGGGCGTGGTGAACAAGTTCGTCGAGTACTTCGGCCCTGGGCTTGCGGGATTGGGCGTCGCCGACCGCGCGACGCTGGGCAATATGTCGCCCGAATACGGCGCCACGATCGGCTTCTTCCCGGTCGACGATCAAACGCTCGCGTATCTGCGCCTGACCAGCCGGCGCGAGGAACAGATCAAGCTGGTCGAAGCGTACACCAAGGCCCAGGGATTGTTCCGCACCGCCGACGCTCCCGAACCAATCTTCACCGATACGCTCGAACTCGATCTCGGCTCGGTCGAACCGAGCCTGGCGGGTCCGCGCCGGCCACAGGACCGGATCGCGTTGCGCGGCGTGAAGCGGGATTTCCGCCAGCAGCTCGCCAAGGAGGTGCTCAAGCCGGGAGACGGACTCGACAAGACCGTGATCGACAGCTGGATCGCGGAAGGTGGTACCGCGAGTGGCGCGCCGCTCGGACCGGTGCCGGTATCCGAACTTGGCCATCTGGCGCATAAGGTCGAGATCCATACCGAAGCCGGACGAGCCGCGCTGACTCATGGCTCGGTGCTGATCGCGGCGATCACAAGCTGCACCAACACTTCGAATCCGTCGGTGTTGATCGGCGCCGGGCTGCTGGCCAAGAAGGCGGTCGAGCGCGGGCTTGAAGTGAAGCCGTGGGTCAAGACCAGCCTCGCGCCGGGATCGAAGGTGGTCACGCAATATCTCAAGCGCGCCGGATTGACGGAGTATCTCGACCGCCTGCGCTTCAATCTGGTCGGCTACGGATGCACCACGTGTATCGGCAACAGCGGGCCGATTGCGGAAGGAATCGCGGCAGCGGTCAAGAGCGGCAATCTGGTTGCGTGCGCGGTGCTCAGCGGTAATCGCAACTTCGAGGGCCGAATCAATCCGGTGGTGCGCTTCAACTATCTCGCCTCGCCGCCGCTCGTGGTTGCCTACGCGCTGGCCGGCACGCTCGATATCGATTTCGCCACTCAACCGATCGGCAAAGGCCGCGACGGCCATCCCGTCTATTTGAAAGACATCTGGCCGAGCCAGGCCGAAGTCAGCACCGCGATGCGGAGCGCCGTCACCTCCGAGATGTTCCTTAGCGAATACGGGCAAGTGTTCGAGGGCGACGAGATGTGGCGCGGCCTCGTCATCCCGGAGGGCAACCTGTTCCGATGGGAGGAAGACTCCACTTACGTCAAGGCGCCGCCGTTCTTCGACGGGATGACGCGTACGCCGCCGCCGCTTGACGATATCCGCGGCGCGCGCGCTCTCGCGGTGCTCGGCGACAGTATTACCACCGATCACATCTCGCCCGCCGGCAATATTCCGGCCGATAGCCCCGCGGGCAAATATCTGATCGCACGCGGAGTGCAGCCGCGCGATTTCAATTCCTACGGCGCGCGCCGCGGAAATCACGAGGTCATGATGCGCGGCACGTTCGCCAATATCCGGCTCAAGAATCAACTGGTGCCGGGAGTCGAAGGCGGCGTGACGATTCATCTCCCCGACGGCGAACGCACCACGATTTTCGACGCCTCGGAGCGCTACCGCAAGGATGGCGTCCCGCTAGTCGTGATCGCCGGCAAGGAGTACGGCTCGGGCTCGTCGCGCGATTGGGCCGCCAAGGGCACGATGCTGCTCGGGGTTCGCGTAGTGATCGCGGAAAGCTACGAGCGCATCCATCGCAGCAACCTGGTCGGGATGGGCGTGCTGCCGCTCGAATTCATCCCCGGCGAAAATCGCCAGACGCTCGAACTCACCGGCCGCGAGGTCTACACGATCGAAGGCCTGAGCGCCGGCGTCAAACCCGGCCAGCGGCTGAAGGTGCGCGCCGAGGAAGGCGGCCGCGTGCGCGAGTTCACGACGGTCGCGCGGATCGATACGCCCGACGACGTCGAGTACCTGAAGCACGGCGGCATCCTGCCCTACGTGCTGCGCGAACTGCTGAGCGCCTGATCGATAGCGGGGTTGCCCGCGACGACGCCGCGCGCAACCCCGCTGCCTTTCGTCTCTTCGATCTTCTCCAGCGTTACTAGTCTAGTGTGGTGTCCCATAAATAAGTTACACAATGCATGCATGTCCTCCTGAGAGTCTGTGAAAAAATTGGCTTGTGAACGCCTGCTTAGCCCGCACCTTGTTTACGCTTGTCATCCCGAGAGCGGAGCGCAGCGCAGCCGAGGGATCTACATGACAACTCTGCTGTGCTGTATGGAGGCCGCGGAGTGCTTGAGTGCCTGCTGTCGAAAAATTCACAAACTCTGAGCGCAGCGAAGGATCCCGCGCGGTCCCCCGCGCGCCCGGTGACGTGCGGGGCGTCTTCTTATCCACGGCTGCTGAGCGGCGAAAAAACTTTCCACTCGTTTTTCAAAAATCCGTTGATCTCTAAGGATTATATACGCCACTTTCGCCGTATAATCGCGCAGGATCGTTCCCCCTAAAACATCGGAGCCCGACCCGATCGGGCCAGGCTTCATAACCATCCCGGCATTACCAAACTCGCGGCTCCGCGATCAAGCCGAAATCTTCGCTGGCGCTCAGGATAACGGGCAACTGGGTAAAGTTATTTGCGGGACAGCACACGGGCGCCCGCTGATCGGCGATCTTCGACGGCGATCGCCGCGCCAGCAAACTGCAACCGCCGCTCGACGAACTGGCTGTTCGCCGAGCGGCGGTTGAAATGTCGCGGGCCTTATATTCAGTCGTGAACAAGCGCCGCGGGTGCGATCGTAACGCTTCCGTCCGGCGTGTCGATCACGCGGCCGCCTTCCTGTACACGGTGACGACGGCGGCGCCGCCGAGACCGATATTGTGCTGCAACGCGGCTTTTGCCCCTTGGACCTGGCGCTTGCCCGCCGTGCCACGCAGTTGCCAGGTGAGTTCCGTACATTGCGCGAGTCCGGTGGCGCCGAGCGGATGCCCCTTCGAAATCAGCCCGCCCGAAGGGTTAACCACCCACTTGCCGCCGTAGGTGGTGGCCCCTTCGTCCACCAGCTTCCCGGCCTTGCCTGGCTGGCTAAGACCGAGCGCGTCATAGGTGATTAACTCGTTGGCGCTGAAACAGTCGTGCAGCTCGATCACCTGCACATTCTCCGGTCCGAGCCCGGACTCCTCGTATGCCTTCTGCGCGGCGGCCTTTGTGTAGTAATAGCCGACCAGACCCATGTCGCTGCCGTCGAAAGTGTTGGCGGTATCGGTGGTCATCGCCTGGCCGAGGATCTCGACCGCGCGATCCCACAGGTTATGTTCGCGGACGAAGCGCTCGCTGGCTATCACGGCCGCCCCGCCGCCGTCGGACGTGGGGCAGCACTGCAACTTCGTGAGCGGTGCGTGGACCATCGGTGCGGCAAGGATCTGCTCGAGCGAGTATTCGTCGCGAAACTGCGCGTTCGGATTGTTCACCGAGTGCCGGTGATTTTTCTGGGCGATCTTCGCGAAGGTCTCGGCGGTCACGCCGTAGCGTTCCATATACTCACGCGCGGCGTTGCCGAACATCTCAGGCGCGGTCGGCGCGCCGCTGCGTCCGCGCCGCGTCCACATCGCCTTGATCTGAGGCTTGAGCGGCGGCATCCGATCCGGCCAGTGCGCCGTCAGGCTGCCTCGTTCCATCTTCTCGAAGCCGAGCGCGAGCACGCAGTCGTACAAGCCGCCCTGGACGAACTTGCGCGCGATGAACAGCGCTGACGAGCCGGTAGAGCAGTTGTTATTCACGTTGAGGATCGGGATGCCGGTCATGCCGAGCCGATAGAACGCGATCTGGCCGCAAGTCGAGTCGCCATAGACGTAGCCCGCCACGCCCTGTTCGACGGCGGAGTACTCGATACCCGCGTCGGCGAGCGCCTTCTGGCCGGCCTCGGCGCCCATGTCCGCGTAATCCCACTCGCGGCTGCCGGGCTTCTCGAACTTCGTCATCCCAACGCCGACCACGAAAACACGCTGTGCCATAAAGTCTCCTATTATTTGAGGTTCAACGACGCGCGTGCGACGCGCGTCAGGACCGTATATTCCGAGGTAGGCTGTGCCAGCGGACTCGCATCCCGGCGGCGCCCAAGCCTACAGGGCCCACATTCCGTGCTCCTGTGCCTCGGCGGCGCTGCTAGCAGTCCCCCCGCTTCGTGTTGTGGCTTTCGCAAAACCAACCGCTAGCCGAAATCTACGCGAGGTTTATTTCAAAAGCATCGAAAACGCAAACGCAGCCTCTGAGATAGCATTCCGGTCACGCCGATAGCTCCCGACTGCTTGCCCGCTTCTTCCGCAGGTGTTTAAAGGAGCAGGATAGCTTAGCGAACTGTCCACCACCTTATGACGAACCTCGAGCAGATAGCCGAGCAGCTCACGCCGATGGTGCGCGCGAAGACCGGCGATAGCGGCGCGCGAGTCTCGCGCGTGGAAACGCTCCCCGGCCACGCCGCCTTCGGATGCAGCTTCGTGGTGGAGCGCAGCGACGCTGGCGCGACGCCGTCGGGCAAGATGGTTTTGCGGCTCGCCCCGGAAGGCGTGCGGATCGCGGGGCCGGCCGACGTTGTGCTTCAGGCGAAGCGGATGGAATCGATTGCCGATACCGAAGTGCCGGTGCCGCCGATTCTATGGTATGGCGAGGAGCCCGAGTTTTTCGGACGCCCGTATTTCGTCGCCGGGTTCGTCGACAGTTTCAAACTTGGCGAGAGGACCGATTTTTCTTCCGACGAGATAAAAAGGTTTGCGCGGATGGGCGTGCGCACGCTCGCGGCGCTCCATCGCGTCGATTGGCGAAGCCGCCGCGACGCCTGGGGTGATCCGCAGCCGGTGCTCGACGAGATGCGTCGGCTCTATCATCTGTTTGATCGGCCGACGGTCGACCCGCGCGAGTCGGCGCGAGCGCCGATTCTGTTCGAGAGGCTTCGCGCGAGCATGCCCGAGACCAGGACGGGATGCGTCCACGGCGATTTTCACTTCGGCAATCTCTTGTACAACGACCGGGGCGTGGCGGCGGTAATCGACTGGGAGATGGCGCTGCTGGGGCCTGCGCTGCTGGATCTCGGATGGATGTGTTTCTTTGCCGATTCCGGAAGCGGCGTCGACCTTGGGCGGATGAGGGGAATAACGCCTCTCGATAGCGAAGAGATCGTCGCGATCTATTCGGAGAGCGGAAAATTCGCGGTTTCCAAGCACGAGGTGAACTGGTTTTCCGCTTTTGCCGGTTATCGGATCGGCGCGCTGGCGTGCTTCAACGTGATGCTGCATCGGCGCGGCAAGCGTCACGACCCGGAATGGGAGGTCCTGGCGCGCACCGCGCCGGCGATGTTCGAGCACGGCCTCGAACTGCTGGGCTGAAGTCTGCCGCTTCGACGCTTGGCGTCACGTGGCAAGTGGTTTCGGTCTCAATATCAAATACTAATTCACGAGCTGCCACTGCGTCGGGATGGTGGCAAAGACCTCGCCGCTAACGAGGTTGAAGCTGTTGTCCATCGACCACACTGCGATTTCACCGGTCGCGCTGTTCTGCCATAGCAGGTCGGGGGAGCCGAGACCGAAGAGGTCCGTGACTCCGGTGATCTGCCATTGGGTCGGTATGTTCGCGAACACCGTGGAGCTCACGAAGTTGAAATAACTGTCCATGAACCACACCGCGCGGTCGCCGGTCGCGCTGTTCTGCCAGATGAGGTCGATCTCGCCGCTGAAGTCTCCCGCTCCGGCGATCTGCCACTGTGTCGGCACGTTAGCGAAGATCACGCCGATGACCATGGTTAGGGTGCTGCCGCTGCCATTCATGAACCACGCCGCGCGCTCGCCGGTCTCGCTATTCTGCCAGATGAGAACAAACTGTCCTTGGTGGAAGCCTGCGGCTCCGACGATCTGCCATTGGGTCGGGATGTTGGTGAACACCTCGCTGCTGTTGACGGTGAAATCGCTGTTCATGAACCACACCGCGCGGTCGCCGGTCGCGGTGTCTTGCCAGATCAGGTCGGGATAACCGTCGCCATTGAAGTCTCCGACAGCGGCGATCTGCCATTGCGTCGGTATGGTGGCAAACACCTGGCTGCTGACGATGCTGGTGCCATTCATGAACCACACCGCGCGGTCACCGGTCGCAGTGTTTTGCCAAACCAGTTCCGGCGACGTCACGGGCGCAGTCCAGCTGAAGGCGTGGAAGCCAGAAGCGGTGTTTGCCCAGCCAACCACCTGGCCGTTGCTGACTGCAACGGCGTTGCTACCTGTGCCCCCAAAGGTGCCGAGGTCAACCATGCCGCCGACGGCAGTCCAGCTGAAGGCATCGGAACCACCAGCAGCGGTTTCTGCCAGGCCGGCCACCTGGCCGTTGCTGACGGCATTGGCTGAACTCCATGAGCCGCCCGGCAAGGTACCGAGGTCGACCATGCCGCCGGTCGCAGTCCAGATGAAGGCGTGGCCATAACCAGTAACAGAGGTGTCTGCCCCGCCGACCACTTGGCCGTTGCTTACTGCCCAGGCCAAGCTATTTGAGCCGCCCGGCAAGGTGCCGAGATCTATCATGCCGCCCGCGGCAGTCCAGCTGAAGGCGTGATAGTAACCATCAGCGGTGTCGGCGAAGCCGACAACCTGGCCGTTGCTGATAGCAACGGCATAGCTGTTATTGCCTCCAAAGGTACCGAGATCGAGCATGCCGATGGCGGCAGTCCAGACGAAGGCGTGCTCGTCACCAGAGGCGGTTTTTGCAATGCCGACTACCTCGCCGTCACTAACTCCATTGGCCCAACTAAATGAGCCCCCGAGGGTGCCGAGGTCGACCATGCCGCCAGCGGCAGTCCAGATGAAGGCGTGTTCATCACCAGAAGCTGTGTCTGCCCAACCGACCACATGGCCGTTGCTGACCGCCAAGGCTTCGCTATCAGAGCCCCCCGGCAAAGTGCCGAGATCGATCATGCCGCCAGCGGCAGTCCAGATGAAGGCGTGCTCATCACCAGAAGCTGTGTCTGCCCAACCGACCACATGGCCGCCGCTGACTGCATTGGGGGCGCTATCTGACCCTCCCAAGGTGCCGAGGCCGACCATGCCGCCGGCTGCAGTCCAGATGAAGGCGTGTTCATCACCAAGAAGGTCGCTCTCTGAAACGCCGACCACTTGGCTGTTGCTGACCGCAGTGGCTTGGCTGAGGGTGTCTCCTGGCAAGGTACCGAGGTCAATCATCTGGGCGGCAGCCGAGCCCAGCGGCGCGAGTTGGATCGTGACGATGCTGACCGGTACGAGAATGACGAGAAGCGCAACCAGAAGCGACGGTCGCGCGACCGCCCTGGATGCGCTGAGAGGCCAACCGACTCGCGACCCGATTCCGTCGAACAGCGCCATGTGAGTCCTCCCGAGACCTGCCCGCTTGAGTGCTCACATAGGCGAGCGTTCGATTACTGTTCTAAGAACATAAAAACCCGCCCGAGGGCAAACCAAATCGGCGTGGATGGGCAACAAAGATAAGGCGTCAAAATGAAAACAGGCCGAGGTTGATCGGCCTGTCGATCTTTCATTCTTTCGCGATTGCGCTTTTCGTTGGAGGCGGCGAGCGGATTCGAACCGCTGAATGGAGGTTTTGCAGACCTCTCCCTTAACCACTTGGGTACGCCGCCCTCGCTACGCGACCCGATCCCAACACCCTAGCAGACTGTATCGCGCAATTTAAATGGCCGCGAGCGGAAGATTGAAAAAGGCACGCTTCAGGACGCCCGCGACTATCAATCCGGTCGTACCCTATCAGCGCGGAGAGAACACTCGTACCGCTGACGACGAGTATCACAGCCGCCAGCATCGCTGTCGTGCGCGTTCGTTTACGACTCATAACACCCCTGCCTAATCCATTCACGGGAGACATCGCCCGGTCAAGGAAGATGCCGTCTTGTGGATGCGGGCGGACTCGGCCGCCTCGATATGGTGTTCGGACAACTTGACCGTCACAATGGAGCGTCGTGGCAATTGACGCCGAAAAATATACCGGCAGCCTGGTCGAGTTCCTGGATGAGGGCAAGCTGCGTCCCGCGCTCGTGGTCCGCGAGCACGGCAATCGCGTGACGCTGCTGGTTGACGGCGGTCATGAAAAAATCGTCAATCGGGATCTGGTGCTGCTGCGCCATCAGGGGCGCAAGCTCGAGCCGTCGCAGATGGGCGAGGCGCTGGCCGCGCTCAATGACGAACGCGAGAAACTCGCCGCGGAACTCGATCTGAATCTGCTATGGGAAGTGGTGCGCGAACAGGGCCGCAGCTTCAGCGCGAGCGAACTCGCGGAACTGTTCTTCGGCCATCGCTCGACGGTCGCGACGGCCGTGGTGCTCGAAGCGCTGCTCAATGACCGATTGTATTTCAGCCGGCGCCATTTTGAGTTTATCGCGCAAAGCGCCGAGCAGGTCGAGCGCCTGCGCGTCCAGTATGAGCGGACGCGGCTGCGCAGCGAAGCCTATCGCCGGACGCAAAGCCTGATCCGCCAGATTATCGTCAACAACTCGATTCCAGCCGCTGAACAAGGCGCTCCGTTAATCGCCGAGCTGAAGCGATACCTGGAGAATCCGTTCAGCCGCAGCAGCGATCTGACCGCGCTGCTGACGCAGGCCGCGCCCGATATCGCGCCCGCGGAGAGCGCGTTTGAGATTCTCGACCGCCTCAACGCGGCGCCCGACGCGCCGCGCTTTGCGCTGATCGGAGGCCTGCGCATGCAGTTCAGCGCCGCGGCGCTGGAGGAGGCGGCGCGCGCGAACGGACCTCAGCGCCCGGTGGCCGACGACGCCTTCGCCGTCAGTATCGACGACGAAGAGACCCTCGATATCGACGACGCGCTAAGCGGCGAGCCGCTTGCGGACGGCGGGATGCGGGTGCGAATTTACATCGCGCTGGTAGCGGACCTGGTGGCCAAGGGTAGCGCGCTCGATCAGGAAGCGTCCGCGCGCGCGTCGACGGCGTATTTGCCCGAGGTGACGGTGCGGATGTTGCCCGACGCGTTGTCGTGCGATCGCGCGAGCCTGCTCGCCGGGGTCGCGCGATCGGCGCTGGTCACCGAGGTGCGGCTTAGCGCGGAGGGTGAAATCCTCGAAAGCCGGATATATCCGGCCAGCGTCAAGGTTGCGCGACGCCTGACCTACGACGAAGTTGACCAGATGCTCGCGGAGGGCGACAGCGGCGAGCAGTGGCCGTCCGCCATGCTGAAGCGGCTTCAGGATATGGCGTCGCAGCTGCGCGAGCGGCGGCGCAGGAAAGGCGCGGCGACGTTTCAGCGGCGCGAAACCAAAGTCAAAGTGCGCGGCGACACGATCGAGATCCAGTTGTTCCGACAGTCGTCACCGAGCCGGCTGTTGGTGGCTGAGTTCATGGTGTTGAGCAACTATGTCGCGGCGCGCTTCGCCGCCGATAGCAACGTGCCGATAATCTATCGCGTGCAGCCCGGCGGCGATTTCCTGATGCAGCGTCCGCGCCTGTCGCTGTACCCCGAGTTCCACGGCGGTGTGGGCCTGGACTATTACGCGCAGCTCAGTTCGCCGATCCGGCGCTACGCCGACCTGGTGCTTCAGCGGCAGTTGATCGGGGCGCTCGCGCCCGAAGGTGCGCCAGCCTATCGCAGCGACGAGTTGTTGACGGTACTAGCCAACGCCGAGAGCGCCGATACCGAGGCCAAAGAACTCGAACGCCGCGCCAAGCGCTACTGGACGCTGCGTTATCTGCGGCAATCGCAACGGGATTGCAGTCTCGAAGCGGTCGCACTCCGCGAGGGTTCCAGCGCAGAACTGATCGCGTATGCAGTACGCGGAACCCTTCGCGGTGCGCCAAGCGGTATCGGCGAGTCCCCCATCCTCGTCCGTATCGCCCGAGTAGACCCCCTTCGTGGCTTGCTGGCGTTCGATTATATCGGCCCGATGCCGGAAGTGGCTCAGCCCGATGCTAATTAAGCGAAACGCGAGCTAGCGAGAACTTGTCCCCCCCTTGAGTTTGTCGCGGCGACCTTAGCAGGGTACGGAAAAACGAGTGATCGGCAGCGCTCTATGCTGTTTTCATAGTGTCGGCGTGGATTGTAGCGGTGCAGGTTCGAGGTTCGATAGGTCGAGTATCTCGATTCTGAGCGTTA
>JBEKLA010000017.1:0-34806 GCA_050010455.1 Binataceae bacterium (SeqCode)
CTCGCAGTCCGTCCGATAGCGTTCGTCAATCACAGAGAAATCGATCGCACGATCGCGGCTCAGGTTGGTTTCTATCGGCTCGACCTATACGATCCCGCGTTGGTAGAGAGGTTCAAGATGGCGGAGCCTGATCTCGTCCAGATTAAGCCGCTGGTAGCGACCGCTACCGACCCGATATGCGGGATGAAAGTGCGGATCGGGCCGGCAGTGCCGTCGGCGGAACACGAGGGCCGTCGCTACTATTTCTGCTGCCCGGGATGCCTCGCGAAATTCCAGCAGGAACCCGCCACATATGCAGCCAAACCAGGAGCGCCGGCTGCGAAGCCTGCCGCAATAGAAACCAAGGCGCCATCCGCGGGCGCGGAATACTTCTGTCCGATGGATCCGCAGATCGTGCGTAGCGCGCCGGGAAGCTGCCCGATTTGCGGGATGGCGCTCGAGCCGCGCACGCCCGTATCGGATCAGGAAAACGCGGAGTTGCGCGACATGACGCGCCGGTTCTGGATCGCTGCCGCGCTGACGAGTCCGGTTGTTGCGCTGGCGATGGTTCCGCAAAGCATGTGGCCGGCGCTGGTTTCCGGCGACGCCGCGTCCTGGGCCGAATTCATCCTCGCGACTCCCGTCGTGCTGTGGGCGGGATGGCCATTCTTCGAGCGCGGCTTGCGTTCGATCCAAAGCCGCCATCTCAACATGTTTACGCTGATCTCGATCGGCGTCGGAGTCGCTTACGGCTACAGCTTGATTGCGCTCTTCGTACCGGGAATTTTCCCGGCCTCGGCGCGCGGCGCAGACGGACGCGTGCCGACCTATTTCGAGGCCGCCGCGGCGATCACGGTGCTGGTCCTGTTGGGGCAGGTGCTCGAGCTTCGCGCGCGCGGCCGGACCAGCCTCGCGCTTCGGGCGTTGCTCGACCTCGCACCGCGCACCGCTCGTCTGATCATGCCCGACGGCTCGGATCGCGACGTTGCGCTCGATCAGGTGAAGCCGGGCGACCGGATTCGCGTGAGGCCGGGCGAGAAGGTGCCGGTCGACGGCGTGGTGCTCGAAGGAAGCAGCGGCGTCGACGAATCGATGATTACGGGCGAATCGATCCCGGTCGAGAAGAATGCCGGAGACAAGGTGATCGGCGCGACCGTCAACGGCGCGGGCAGCTTCACGATGCGGGCCGAGAGGGTCGGCGCCGATTCGATGCTCGCGCAGATCGTGCACATGGTGAGCGAGGCGCAGCGCAGCCGCGCGCCGATCCAGCGCGTGGCCGACGTCGTCGCGGGATGGTTTGTGCCGGCGGTTGTCGCGGCCGCCGCGGTGACGTTCGTGGTGTGGATGATTGTTGGACCTGGCCTGGGCGAAGCGGTGGTTAATGCGGTCTCGGTGCTGATTATCGCGTGCCCGTGCGCGCTCGGACTTGCGACTCCGATGGCGATTATGGTCGGGACCGGCCGCGGCGCTATCGAGGGCGTGCTGATCAGGAACGCGGAAGCGCTCGAGATCATGGAGAGGGTTGACACGCTTGTCGCCGACAAGACCGGGACTCTGACCGAAGGCAAGCCGCGGCTGGCGTCGGTTGCGGCCGTCGCGCCGTGGGACGAAACGGCGCTGGTTCGGATGGCGGCGACATTGGAGCGCGGCAGCGAGCATCCGCTGGCGTCGGCGATCGTCGCGGGTGCCGAGAATCGCGGGATCAAACTTGCCGAGACGCGGGGCTTTAAGGCGATCTCCGGCAAAGGCGTGATTGGTATCGTCGATGGGCACGAAGTCGTTCTAGGCAACGTGCGTTTGTTCGAAGATTTGAAAATTCCGTCCGCGGAAATCGCCGCCAAGGCCGAGCAGATGCGCGCCGCGGGCGAGACCGCGATGCTGATCGCCGTCGATGGCGCGCCGGCCGGCGCGATCGGCGTCGCCGATCCGATCAAAGCGTCGAGTGCGGAGGCGGTGCGGCTGCTCAAGCGCAGCAACGTCGCGATCGTTATGCTGACCGGCGACAGCGCCACTACGGCCGCGGCGGTTGCGCGCAAGCTCGGGATCGACGAAGTTCGCGCCGAAGTACTTCCCCAAAACAAGGCCGGCGAGATCAAGCGGCTTCAGGCGCTCGGGCGAATCGTCGCGATGGCGGGCGACGGAATCAATGACGCGCCCGCGTTGGCGCAGGCACAGGTTGGAATCGCGATGGGGACGGGCACCGACGTCGCGATGCAGAGCGCTGGTATCACGCTGGTCAAGGGCGACCTGCGCGGTGTCGCAAAGGCCCGCATCCTGAGTCACGCGACGATGCGCAACATCCGCCAGAATCTGTTCTTCGCATTCGTTTACAACGCGCTCGGCGTGCCGATCGCGGCGGGTGTGCTCTACCCGTGGTTCGGAATCCTGCTCAGTCCGATTATTGCCAGCGCAGCGATGGCGCTGAGTTCGGTTTGCGTGGTCAGCAATGCGCTCAGGCTGCGCCGAGTCAAAATCTGACAGCGGCAGCCCTATCGAAAAGCTACTGATGATGGGACTTCCGCTTGCGACGCTCGCTTCAGCCTGCGACGATCAGTGCATGCCGTCCTTCGAGGCTGAAGAGCAGCGCTGATGCGGACTCGTCTGTCTGGCCGTTACGTCACGGCGCTGAACCTCGTCTTGATTGCGGCGGTCGCTTATTTCGCTGCGCTATCCGCCGACGACCTGATATCGCGAGACCTGAGCGCGGGCGCAAGCCTCGAAGCGCCGACGCACGCGTCACGGCGCGTGCGTGCCGGTAATCTCTCGCGCGACGCGTACTCCGCGATCGTCGAGCGCGACGTGTTCAATTCAGTCAAAGCCGCGCCGGCTGCGGCGGTCGAAGCGTCGGCGGTCAACCTGCACGTCAAGTTGCTCGGCACCTCGGAAAGCACTGCGGCCAAGCCCTTCGCGATATTGGAGGACACCAGCAATCATCAGCAGGCGCTATACCGGCTCGACGACGAGATCCCCGACGCGGGAACGCTGATAGCGGTGCAAAGGAAACGGGTTCTGATAAACCATCGGGGCCAGGTAATGTCACTCGCGATCTCTGACGAGGTGCCGGCTATCAGCGCTCCGTCATATGCCGCGGACTCCGTGCCGCCCGCGGACGCTGGGACGCCGCCGGCTGATGCGGCGCCGGCTGTGGTCAAAGTCGGCACCGCGCTGATTCGCAGGAATGTGCCCTCGCCGTGGAAGAAGATTGACCCGAATCAGCAATCTCTGTGGAAAAACATGAAGGGCGCTTTCCCTCTTCATAACCTAAGCACTTCCAGATCATGGAAGGCGCTCCGATCGCTAGGGACTTCTCCGAGCGCGAGCGAGCCGGACACGGACCAATGAATCGACGGCGTCTATTTATGTTCGCCGGGCGCCTTTTTCTGATCGCGGGACGCTTCGCGGCTTTCCTTTAGAGCCTTGCGCCGCTCGGCGGCCCGCCGCGCCGCGTTGGTGGCAAGGCGCCTGCCGCCCCACCAGATCGCGACCGCCAATACCAGCAGAGCCCAGTTCCACCAGGTGAAACCCTGAACCCAATCATGCATGCCGTGGTCCTTTGACCCTTTGCTGTCCTTGTCGGACAGCCGTGACGTGACGCCGCGTCAGGTCAGCTCCTTGCTGCTGTAGCCCAGGATGCGGCGCGCGATGATCAGCAGGTTAATTTGCTGGGTGCCCTCGAAGATGTCGTTGATCTTCGCGTCGCGCATCCATTTCTCGATCAGGAATTTCCGCGAGTAGCCCAGCGGCCCCAGGATCTCAACCGCCTTCTGGGTTATCTGCGTGACCGCGAGGCCGGCCTTGGCCTTGGCCATCGAAGCTTCGAGGCTGTTGCGCTGGCCGACGTCCATCATCCATGCGGCGCGCCATGCCAGCAGGCGCGCTGCTTCGAGCTGCGCCTCCATCTCCATGAAGTCGCGCTCGATCGCGCGCAACCGTCGCGGCGAGAGCCCATAGCGGATCTCGACGTTTTGATTGGCGAGGAACTCGCGCACGAAATCGATTGCGGCGCGTCCGACCCCGATCGCCATCGCCGCCACGATCGGCCGCGTGGCGTCGAACGTCGCCATCACGTCCTTGAATCCGCCCTCGCGCCGGATCTCGGGGCTGCCGAGCAGATTGTCGAGCGGCACGCGGCAATCGTCGAAGACGAGCGCGGCGGTGTCGGAGGCGCGGATGCCGAGCTTGTTCTCGAGCCGGACGACGCTCGCGCCCGGAGTGTGATGCTCGACGATGAACGGCTTCATCCCGGGGCGGCCGGCGCTGCGGTCGAGGGTTGCCCAGACCACTACGAAGCCCTCGGATTTTTCGAGCGCCATTTCGCCGGCGGTGCAAAAGATCTTGGTGCCGTTGAGCACCCACTGATCGCCGTCACGCACGGCGGTGGTGGTGATCGCGGCCGAATCCGAACCGCATCCGGGCTCGGTGATAGCCATCGCGCCCCACTTGGGCGCGCCGTCCTTGAAGCGCTTGAGGAAGCGTTCCTTCTGCTCGGGCGTTCCCGCGGCCGCGACCGCCGCGCCGCCCAATCCCGGATTCGGAATCGAGAGGTAGAGCCCGGCGTCTCCCCAGCACAATTCCTCGGTCAGTACGAGCGTGGCGAGGTTGCGCAGTTCGGGCGCTTTCGCCGCCTCGTCCTTGTCGCCGCCGCGCGTGGTTCCGACCCGCACTTCGACCTGGCGCGACGCCGCCCACATCAGCTCCCAAAACTGGGTGGGACGCTCGTGTTCGCGTTCGTCGTACTCGCGTGAAATCGGCCGTATGACTTCGCGCGCAACCGCGCGAAAGGCGTCACGCCGCTGAACAAGATCCGGACTCAATTCAAAATCAATCATCGGTATTTCGTTTCCAGAAGATATTTCACCAGTCTGTTGATCGAAGTTACTAAACCGTCGCGATCCCTTCGAAGCTGCTCAAGCCGCGCGCGTTGCGCAGCCACATCTCGACCGGATGCTCGCGGATGTAACCGTGGCCGCCGAGCACCTGGACCGCGTTATCGGTTATCTTGAGCGCCGCCGCCGCGACATAGTTCTTGGCCAGATAACTCTGCTTGAGCGCGTCATCGCCCTTGTCCAGCGCCGCAGCCGCCTGCCATACCATCAGGCGCGAAGCGTCGACCTCGATCGCCATCTCGGCCAGAATAAACGCGATCGCCTGGCGCGTTGCGATCGGCGTACCAAAGGCCTTGCGTTCCTTGGCGTAGTCGCGAGCGTACTCGTAGGCCGCGCGTGCGACCCCGACGCCCATCGCGGCGATCGCTACTCTCGCCTCGCTCATCAGGCGGGAGAAATTCAGCTTCTTGCCTGACGAACCGCCCAGCCGCGCCTCGGCGCCGACCCGGCAGTCCTTCAGTTCCAGTTCGTAGGTTGCGAGCGCTTTGATTCCCATGTTCTTCTCGCGCTCGGATAGCGTTGCGCCCGGCGTGTCGCGCGCGATCATGAAGCCATCGACGCCGCCCAACCCCGACGCTCCCTCAGCCGCGGCGTAGACCAGGATGTCCCGCGACTCGCGGGCCAAAGGAACGCAGCACTTGCGCCCATTGAGCACGTAGCCACTTCCGTCGCGGCGCGCTTTCGTGGACATGTCACCGAGATCGAAATCGAACAGGGGCTCCATTATCGCGGCGGCCGCCGGAGCAAAGCGCTCGCCGGCAAACGTCGGCAGGTAGCGCTTGTGCTGCTCCCCCCCGCCCATCTCGAGGACCGGGTAGGCGATCAGGCGCGGCGCCAGCACGTGAAGGGCGATAGCCAGGTCGCCGAAGGCGAGCTCTTCGGCGACGACCGCGCCCGTCACCGCCGAGCGCTGAATTTCGAGGCCGCCGAGCTCGGATGGAATCGGGCCGCTGACCAATCCAAGATCCCACGACTTGGCTATCAGTGCTTCGGGGATCGAGCCGGTTTCGTCGGCGGGGCGAGCCGCCGGACGGATTTCGTCGCGCGCAAAAGCCGCAACCATATCGCGGATCATGCGCTGTTCTTCGCTGAGTTCGAAACTTACCATGTCTAAAGTTTTGCTCTTTGTTCAGCCTTTGCGATCAAATATGAAGAGCGGCACCTGATTCGAGGCCTGCGGATCAACCGCGAGGATTCGGCGGCCGCCTTGCTTGCGAACCGGCTCGGATTTCAAGCTGGCTTTCTCGAGCGCCTGCGCGACCACCGCCACATCGTCGGCCTCCAGCCACAACGCCGCCATCCCCTCGCCGCCCGGAGCAAGCTTTGCCGATGGCTGCGAACCGGATACCAGGTGAATCTCCGCATCACCGATCGCGAGAACCGCGGTTTCGCCGTCCGGAGCTTGGCGCAAGTTGAAGCCGAAATTGCGCTGATACAGGCTCGTGGCGTCGCCGAGATCAGTTGACGCCACTTCCAGTCGATCTAATCGTTTGATCATAACCATCAAAGCTGTCCTTATACTAACCCGACGCGGAGACCAATGTTAGAGGCGCGCCGTAATAGTACGAGTCCCCCCGGAGGACATCCCGAGATGATTGGCGTCCTGCCTGAGGAGAGGTGTGGCTCAGGACGCTTGCCCGGTTATTTCGGCGGTTTCTGTTTTCGAACCGCGGAACCGAGAAGCGGTGGTCGCCGCCGCCTGATTGCGGCTGAACGTGAAGTTGGCTACGCGCGCCCGGCATTCTTCAGCGGCAAGCGTTCAGCTTCATTCGGGCCAGGCTCTAGTCGAGAAAGCGCCTCGATCAGAACCTATCCGTACCAAATCTCCAGCAAATAGCCCACCGCAAAGACCAGTATTCCGACGAAGGCTATTTGGAATTCCTCGGCCATAGCCTTTTCGTGGCGTATGCCCACGTACAGCGCGAAGCCGACATCCGCGCATCCCAAGAGTTCCAGAATCTTTGCGAGCAAAAACACGCCGTTACCCGCGCCAAGTTTTAATCAGGAGAGTCCCTCACACGATCCCCCGAATAGGTCGCCGATGCGACTTTAACTACTCTATAACGGCCTGCTAACACCTATCGAACGACCCCCATCGATGTCAACGCGACAATAGCCTGAAACTGTGTCGAACCACGTTGCCATTCGATTGAGGCGTCGGCCGTGGTGCAGTGTCGCGTGTTGCCCGACTTGTTTCGACGACGTCAGCAATCGAATCTGGTTGAGCGCTGGCCGGTTGTTTTCTAGCACGCCAATCCGTCGAGACTGTCAACGCCGCAGAGAAAAGCAAATCGATGGGCCGGTATATTTCGAGGTCGGGCGCGGAAATCGCCACGAAAAGGGCGCGCAACTAAACCAGAAGGAGTCGCCTGGAAAATCGGCAAGGGGGGGATCATGAAAACCTTCATTGAGTGGAATGACGATATGTCGGTCAAGAACCCGACGATTGATCGGGATCACAGATTGCTCATCCAGTATGTGAACGAGATGTATGCTGCGATGGGAGCTGGAAAAGGCAAGGACATTCTCGGAAACATCCTGGCCAAGCTGGTGAAGTATACTCAGGAACATTTCCAGCGCGAGGAGATCATATGGAAAGCGGGCCGCTATGCCGAGTTCGACAAGCATAAACAGGCTCATATCGATCTCCTCCACACGGTGACCGAGTTCAAGGGCAAGCATGACAAGGGAGATGTCCTGCTGACGCTAGACGTGATGAATTTTTTGCGCGACTGGCTGACCAACCACATCCTGAAAGCGGACAAGACAGCCGCTGAAGCTATCGCGCACTAGGCACGAGGACACAAGCAGTCAATCCGACTGCTGCGAAAGCTGCGCCGCTATGCCTCGCGTCCAAAACGATGCGCGGTGCATCTGGGTGATAAGATTCGCAAGCGCGGCGCCTGGGGGTTCATCCGGGTTGATTCTCGGCGCCGCCGAGGCATGCGATTCGCCTCGAAGAGCTTAAATCGTTTTCAATCGAGTTGTGCGGTGAGGGACCGGGCGGTTGACCACTCGGGCGCGGATAGGCTCGCGGGGCGTGACCTGCGCGCCAAAAGCGGGTATTTATGATAATCCGCGAGATGCGGAGAGGTGGCCGAGTGGTCGAAGGCACCAGATTGCTAATAGCGTTTTGCCGTTTACCACAGATCGTGCCAGATCGTAAACGCTAAGTTTTTCAAGACTTTTTCGGAATCGACATCGCCTGGGATCGGCACGCGTTGGCACGTGTTGGAGACTTGTGGAGACTTTTTCGGCACTGGTGCCATGACTGCGATAGGCTGGCGCCGTTCGCACAGCGGATCTTTCTCTTTGGGGAGCAGCTACTTTTATGATCAACCTTGACGCTTTGCAAAATGACCGTTCGAAACAACAAGATATCCAACTAACGCTCTCGGACATCGAATCCTTGCTCGCCCACCTCGGGCTGTCGCTTGCGCTGCCGTATACCGACGCTGTTCCACGACCCCAGCACCGCCCCGTGAGTCCTGAGAAGCTTGCGAGCACCCTCACAGACCTACACGTGATGTTCATAAACTTTAGGAATAGGAAAAGTTACGGAAACCAGACGCCCAAGGCGAACTTTCAGCTTATCGAGGATACTCTCAAGTCTATCGAGGACAAGCTCACGTATCTGATGACACTGTTCGAGGTAACGCCGCTGAGCCCCGAACCGCCCAGTGCCGTACACCCTGTAAAACTTCTCCGAACGTTCGAAGATAGTTTTGCGACGCTAAGGGCGACTATCGCCCCGCCCGTAGTAGCGACTAGCGGGAAAGACAAAGTGGATTAAATGAGCTTTGTGCGAACCGGCAAGGTTGCCGTCTTGCACAAAGCTCTCGCTTCGCGCACGCACACGCGCAACGCCTGCGCCTGGGCTGCCGGATACTACCGCAATCATTGCCCTGGTATCCGTCCACCAACCGTACAACCACTACATATAGCGTCTGCCGTTTCGCCTAACCTATTGACTATTTAATGGACTTGCGCCCTATCGGCATATTTTGGTATGAGTAGTATATAGGCGAACACTAACTAGGCAAGAGTAGCAACCAAGAGCCGCAGCGAATAACCGTTAGCGGCTTTTTTATTTTCGCGAATAAGGGAGAAAACAAATGGGAAACACGGGTTTCGAATCAATAACGACCACCTGGCTAGAAGACAAGGATGTGCTTGGATTGATGGGCGTCAACCGGCATACGTTGGCTATTTGGCAGGCTAAAGGCAAGTTTCCAAAGCCATCCATCAGAATCGGCAACCGCAAGCTATACCGTCGAGCAATGATCGAGGCGTGGTTAGAGCAACGCGCGTCCGAAACCGAAGTCGCGACCGCGTAACACCAAAACGACGAAACGCACCAGGCGGCAAACCCGATGCGTTTCTAAAACCTGAGAGCGGAGGGGGTTTTCCGTTCTCGCGTAAAAGGAGGACAAGAGTGACTAACTCTAGAATCAATACTAGCACAAATGACTATGAGGAATCAAGGACCGATCGTAACAATGACCTCGATATTGAGTATATCGCGAACACACTAGGCGGTGCTAGAAGATGCGGCGATGGATGGTCGTGCCGCTGCCCTTCTCACGAGCCGGATCGCAAGCCGTCGTTTACGCTCGCGCTCGATCCTAAAACCAATAAACTATTATGGCATTGTCACGCCGGTTGTTCACAAGAAGACATTCGGCTCGCGCTAGTGAGGCGCGGTTTGTACGCCAATCACTTGACCGTGCCCGGAGACACCATATCGCGGCGTATACGTCGTATACGCCGAGCCATAGAAAGTGCGACTAGCCGTTGGTCGGGTCGCACGGGGCGGAGCGATCTAAGAGTTATGCAAGCATGTCTCGATATTATGGCTCACGCGGGCAAGATGGAGTTTCACGCCTCCGTTAGAGAGATATCCGAGAGGAATCACCTAGGACTTGGTGCCGTATCGAGATCTTTCCAACGTCTAAAAACCGAAGGGTGGCTTGAACTATGCGAGTCTGCGCGACGCGGCAAGGCGGCCGTATACCGCTTGAGCGTGCCGAGCAAAATAATTGTCGTAACGGAACAGTCTCATGGTGTCTTAAGATCTAAGTGTTCCACTATGCAACTCACAAATGAGCAAGAGACGCGCTACGGTTTTTATTCTTGGGACGGATGGCATAGCAAGGCATTAGGGTTTGTCGCCGCGCGAATCTATGAGTTGCTTGAAAAGAGGCCGCTTACCTCATCAATGCTAGCCGCCGCGATGGGTACGAAGCCGTGCAACTTATCACGTCCGCTCGCGAAACTTAAACGGGCGGGCTTGATTAGTGTTGATGCGGTTTGGGCTTGGAAGGTTCCGGGCGTTGAACCATATCCAACCAAAGCCGGTAATCGCAAAGTGCGGCTATATAGCACCACCTTAATAGATCTAAGTGATCCGGTCCAAGCTAAGGCGGTAGCGGTCAAACTCGGTATTCCAAACTATAGTAAGATTAGACAACAACGTCATGCGGTTGATCGCGAGCGTCAAAACGAATGGTTATTACAACGGCAAGCGATACGCGGCGAGCCGCCGTTGAAGCTACTTTATGATGAGCCGGAAGGGAAAATTTATGGGAGAGTTAGCTTATTTGAAATTCGCGCCGACGCCGACGCCGACGAAGAAGCGACGGGTAAAAAAACCGCTCACGGTGGAGGATTTCAACCGGCTATGGGATCGAGCCATCGAGCAGCGGAAAGATCCGATATTGGAAGCTTATTGGTGGATAGCGCGGCAGCCTTGGGTAGACCTTCCCGAGCCGACGCCTACGCCGCCGCCACCGGCTAAGCCAAAACGCCGACGCTGGCGTATGCGGGCATGGGAGTGTAGCGAGGAGGAATGCGAAGACGCCAGAATCGCCAATGAACGACCGATCGCAGCTATGCCTGAAAGGTTTACGTGAGGCTAGCGCCAAAGCCTAGCGGGAAACGTGAAGCGGTTTAGGCAGCGGCGTCAGCGGCTAAGCCGACGCTGACGAGCCTATCGACCTATCCCAAGATTCGCATATCAAGTTTAGAAGCAGCGCCATTTCAAGCAGCCAACAAGGGGGAAAAGCAATTTTCTAGGCTTTAGCTAGTTCAAGCTCAGTCTATTTAGCGCACCAAAGGTTGAAACCCACACCAAATTGCAATTAGATGCTTGTGGTGGTTCAGCTTTTTTGAGGACCACGGCGAGTGGAAACCCAAAGGCGGAGAGAAGGTAAGCGCGTGGACCGATTATGACACAGGCGACGCGAGATAAGCAGTTGAACGTCGGCTAGCAATGATCAGCAGAAAAAGAACGATTAAGAAACGAACGCTTCCAAGTTGTTTGACGCGACGGCCAAGGTGGTGCCACTTGCGAGAGATGAAGCGTTTGTACGTCACAATCATCTGCAGTTTAATTTTATCGTCCCGAATGGTGCTGGCAGGCGCGGGGGATTCGTGCAGTACGATGATAGGGACTAGAGTTGCCCCGCTACCGATCGATACGGTGATCGCAAAGCTATCGAAGCTACCTCACAACAAGGATGAATTTGAATCCACGCAGGCCTACACCGCCCGCCTTCGAGCTGCGCAAGCGTCATTGGCAAAAACGTATATTATTTCTGTGCCTTTCGACCCTGCCTATGCTGTCTATAATGCGGACGCTCAGAAATTTGAGGTGCAATCTTTCGCGTTGAGGAACGTAAATACTGACTATAGTCTTTTGTTTGGTCATCGTAGCGTCAATCTTGATTTGGTCGTGTCGAGAAAGGAAGTGCCAACAGGTAAATACATAGGAAGCAACTCTTATGGAGCGCGTGCGACGATCGTCAAAGTAAAGAAAGTCACCAAAGCGATCTTTGAACGAGAACAAGAATCCTGGGAGCTTGAACAGAATCAGGCTCTCTTCTTTTTACTGCCGAAGCCAGGCTCAATCATTATTGAAATATCGGCTGATCCTGCTCGAGCCCGCGTTCTTAAGGCTTCAATGAGAGGTGCGGTAATCATTACTCCGAAGCCGCCGTTTTTTCTGAGCGGCTCCGTCCCTCATCCCGAGCCAACGATTAATGATCCTCGTGATATATCGGAGACGCTGCAAGTAGTGATCGCAGACTTTAAGTGTGGCCTCGTAATGGACGGCTATAATATAGTCCTCGGAGCCCGCGAGATGAGATAATGCCGAAAAGCAAACCGCACCTTTGCTCTCGCGTTTGGCCGGGGCGCAAGTTCAACTTTGCGCCATAGCACCATATAACCGATCTTGCGCTGGTTAAAAACTATAAGCTTTTCGCGGACTTACAAGCTCAAGTCTCCACCAGTCTCCACGTTTGCCACCGCCAAACTCCTGCACTTCAAAAGCGCGTAGTTTGCCAACCACCCATTAGCTATCACACTTGCGGGCTATGACTACTGTGTGTTATACTAATTAGATATCGCCCGTTTATTGCGCCGCACTTACGCAATGGGACCGGATCAAGCCGTCGCCTCCTGAGCGTTTGCCCTTTTGCGCCAGCGAATGGGCACGCGTCTTTGGCCGGTCCTACGGGCGCGGTTTATGGGAGAGACCTAAATGGAAAATGACAAGAGCAACGGCTGGAACATAGCCGAATTGACGCCACAGACGCCGCAAGACGGGCTTTTAACGGTTGACGCTATGGTTGCCGCCAAAACCGATTCCGCCGCGCCTAAACATCGGCGCAAAACGCCCATGCGCATTATCGCATCGAGAGCCTACCGAACGATGGAGCGCATCTATGTGGCCTGCCCTTGGATCGACCGACAACGGGATCGTGCGCTACTCGAACGCTGGTGCATCCTCCGCATCGTTATGGCGCGCTTGGAACACCACATTTTAGAGCACGGCGCTCTGACGACGCCTGAGCAAAATCCTAAAAGGATCGTGAGTGAGCATCGCATGCTGCTGAGTACGTTCTTGGCGCTAAGCCGCGAGCTGGGACTCTCGCCTGTGGGTCGGCAAGCGCTCAAAGCCGCGTCGCAGAACGTGGCGTATGATCTGGCCGCGTTATGCCTGGAAGAAAATGAACGGGAGTTTGGGCCAAGTCCAACCGATGTTGAGGGCCGCAAACGATGGCTAGCCGAACGAGCACAGGAGAAAAGACATGCTGAAACGCAAAGATCCGATCAACTGGATTAAAAGCTATTGCCGCGACCCTGAGCACCCGGAGCGGCCATTCAATCTTTACCCTGAGCAAGAAACTTTCCTTCGCGAATTCCTGACGCTTACCGATGACGGTGCCCTTCCCTTCCCGGATGGCGTGTTTTCGACCGGAAAGAAGAATGGCAAGAGCACGACGGCCGCCCTTGCGACGCTGTTCGTTATCGTTGGACTTGGCGAGCGCTTTGGCGAAGGGCTGATCATAGCCAATACGGAAATGCAGGCCAGCGACAGAATCTTCCAGGCCTGTTGCCGCATCGTGGAAGCATCGCCACAACTAAAAGCTGGCGCAAGGATCAGACAGAATTGTATCGAGTTCACGGCCACTGGTTCCACCATACGGGCCATTAGCTCGAACGAAAAAGCGGCGGCAGGATCTTCGCCAAATTTTGTAGCTGCGGACGAAACCGCCTATTTCACGACCGAGCGATCTTTGCGGCTTTGGGACGAAAATTTGCCCTCACCGACGCGCCGCGTGCGGGCCAGGCTGCAAACGTCATATTCGGGTTTTTCTTCTGAATCAAAATTACTTGAAAGTTTTTATGAGCGGGGACTAAAGGGTGAGCAGATCGCACCTGGGCTGTATAAGCAGCCCGGCCTATTGATGGCGTGGCACCAAAACCCTGCCCCTTGGATCACGCCCGAATGGATCGAGCAACAGCGCGTGTCGATGCGGCCTGAAGCTTTCCGCAGAATCATCCTCAACCAGTGGGTCTCGGCAAGCGAATCTTTTCTTACTGTTGAACAAGTTGATGCGGTAATAGACGAGCGGGCGCTTCCAGTGCTCGGCAATAAAAGCTTAAAGGTGTGGATCGGCCTAGACGCTTCGGTCAAGCACGACGCGACCGCGATGGTTGCAGTCACGATGATGCCCGATGGCCGTCTGCGGCTGATAGCTCATCGGATCTTCCAACCGTCGCCAGAAAACCCCACTGACTTCGCTGCCGTGGAACGGGCGGTATTAGAATGGGCCGCGATCTACAACGTCCAAGGCCTATTGGCGGACCCGACGCAAATGTTTTACTGTCTCCAGCGCCTGGCCCGTGCTGGCGTCCCCGTTTCGGAATTCTTGCAGACATCCGCCAATCTTCAAACCGCGAGCGCCTCTTTGTATGAAGTGATTCGCGATCGTCTCATCGTCTTATACGCCAATAGCGATATTAGAAACGCGCTGTTGCAGTCTTCCGCGATAACTAATCCGACGACTGGCAGCTTCCGAATCGCAAAAAGCAAGGCGAAATTTAAGATCGACGCAGCAGTAGCCTTGAGCTGGGCGGTATGGGCCTGCCTAGCAGCCAATGGCAAAAGCCAGCGCTGGGAAGTAGTTCCGGCCCCGTGGGCATATCCAGATGACACAAGCGAACCTGGCGTGGCCCAGCCTGCGACTAACATGAGCAAAAAAGCCGAGGTCTTTCGCGAAAAATATAAACGCGACGAAATACCGATTTCCGAAGCTGAAAAAATGGGCGGACGCAGAGTCTATCGCGGAAATTGGGGAACGGAGTTTTCACCAGAGGAGCGCGCCGAGTACCTAACCTCAGGCGATGACGGCAGCGATAATCCTTACGGACATGAAGATGTCGGGTTTGTACTAAGCGATCCTGCTGACCAAGCGCGGCTAGCAGCATGGCGCGGACAAGCGCGGCGCAGCGGCAACGCGGTAAGTCCGGTCAACGGAAGTATCATGGTCAGAGGCTAGCATGTTGATTGGTCCGTATATTCTACTTAAACCGCTAGCACCTATCGACCGCTCACGTCCTCCAGGCGAGGATACAGACATGGAGGAACGCGAAGCGCGTATCAGGAAATGGATGCGGAACAAGCGCAAGCGAAAGAAGAAGGAAGAGAAAATGGACGATGGCGCAATGACTAATGCATGATTATACTAAGTACGTAGATCACTAAACTGTTACTGAAACTGTAGGAGGTTATTGTTATGACTGTATTAATTGACGATCCAAAAGCGGACGCTGCGATGATGCGTCCGTATCACCTTTCCAATCCGGAGCTGCCGCGAAGCATCGGAAGTTTTATGGGCGTGGTCAAACCTTCCGATTTCAACATTCCAGCGCAGCCGCCAGAGTTGCGTACTCTCGCTAACTTTTACGCGACATGCTACGTCGCCGTGTCTAGTTATGCGCTTGGCAGAGCGCAGATTTTCGCGGATGCGAGCCTGTCGGTGACCGGGCAAAATGCCAAGCTCAAGGCTCTAGCTAATGAAAAGCTGCAGCCATATGCGACAATGAAGGAACGCTTCGAAGCGCTCAAAACTGCGATAAAGGCGAAGGAAGTCGAAAACCTCTCGCTTGAAACGCCTCCGAAGGGCGATGCTCGCATGATCGCGCGCGAGGCGCAACTTGTGGAAATGCTGCTCCACATGGATCGTGCAGCTCGCTCGGCTGTATACCGCCAAGCGATCACCGATAAGAATGTCGAGCTGCTTAGCGCAGCGTGTAACGCCAATCCGTTTCACAACCTGGTAACAGATGTCGAACGCAAGGCTATCAACATGGCTTTGAAAACGGACGCTGAGATTGCCGACCTTGAAAAGTTGTGGAGCGCCGTTCGCGACGTGGACGGCGCCATCGCGCTGAGTGAGGGATATTTGAGGTCCGATTCTGGCATAGTGGGCGATGGCGATCCGCGCGATCGCATGATCAACTACGGAGCGTAACTTCAGGTTGGGGCTGTCTGCAACATCCTTCAGCGCCCGGAATCCGCGAGGAAAAGCCGCGCCAGCAACGCAGCACGTGGGTGGACGAGGACGATGACGAGGAGGACGAATTCCTTGACCACTTCGTACTTCCCACGGACGCTCCGTGAGGCAATGTTTTCAGTTCCGATCTCTTGACAACGCTGCCGTGTTGTTATAATCGCACTTGATTTTGAAAAATGAATCGTGCTAGAAGAGTTGCGTCACTTGCACCATAGCCGGTTGTCCAGCCTTTCCCTGTAGGCGGCCCCGCGCACCTCTTGTCTGCCCCTTTTGTGGGGTTCCGCCCGAGCTAAAAGAGCCGGGGTCAAATTCACATTTACGAAAGGTGTGCAGCTATGGGTGGCGAAGTGTTCTCTGAAACGGCGACGGCGCTCGCGAAATGCGCAGCGGAATTAGCGGCAATCGCGGCGAAGTTGGCCGAGTCTCCGGCAGAAAAACCAACGAAAAACGACAGGCTGATCGACGCCAAAGAGATGGCGGAGCGTCTAGATGTTCCTGAAACCTGGATTCGCGACCAGGAGCGTGCCGGTAAGCTTCCATCGGTACGCGCCGGTAAATACGTCCGGTTTCGAGCCGCCGATGTCCTTCGCGCGATAGAGGACCGGAAGGTGCGGCACTAACATGGGCTACGAGCTGGCCAAATACGATGCCATGTGCCGCGCCATAGAGGCTGCGCATCAAGTTGATGAAGTTAAGGATATCCGCGATAAGGCGCTCGCCTTAGAGGCTTACGCACAACAGGCACGCAACACTGAGGCCGAATGGCGGGCCGCTGAGATCCGGCTGCGCGCCGAGCGGAAAGCTGGCCAACTACTTGCCGAGATGAAGCGGACGGGCGAGCGCGATGCGGGCGAAGGTGGCGATAGAAAATCACGGTCCCAGGCCGACACCGTGAAACTCTCAGACATCGGTATCAGCAAAAACCAATCTTCACGATGGCAGAAACTCGGTGCCCTGGCCGACGATAAATTCGAGGCAGCGCTCGGCAAGGGGAAACCAACTACTGCTGGATTGCTCGCAGAGTTATTAGCCGTAAACCACCTAGTTCGCGAGGCGAATCGCGAGGAGCGTCTTGGCGAATTAGCCCGAGCCTCAACCCCAACGATGAACGGCTTTCGCCAGTTCGCGGTGATCTATGCCGATCCACCGTGGCGGTATGAGACCATCATTGATGAGCGCAACGCCATCGAAAACCACTATCCGACGATGCCATTAGAAGAAATCTGCGCTCTGCCGGTCACTGACTTGGCCCTGCCCGATTGCGTTCTCTTCCTGTGGACACCGAGCGCAATACTGGCCCAGGCGATTAGCGTGATCGACCGCTGGGGCTTCGCCTATCGAAGCCACGCCATCTGGGACAAGGGAAGCATCGGCCTTGGTGTCTGGTTCAGGCAGCAGCATGAGACGTTGTTGGTCGCAGCGAAGGGCAATATACCGGCGCCGTTACCAGCATGTCGCGTATCGTCGGTTATTAGGGCGCCACGCGCAGGCCACAGCGTTAAGCCCGACGTGGTCTACGAGATTATCGAGGCTATGTATCCTGGCCTGCCGAAATTGGAACTTTTTCAGCGCCGACCTCGCGAAGGCTGGCGCGGCTGGGGCAAAGAGGTTGATGCCATAGCCGCATAGTCGCGTTGACTCTCCTATACCGTTGGTATAGTCTTGGATCTATGACCGGCAAACAACTTCGGGCGTTACGGCGCAGATTGAAATGGACTCAGGCCCAGATGGCAAAAGCTATCGGCGTGGCTCCAAACACCGTAGCGCGTTGGGAGCGTGGCGAAAGAGCGATCGGCGAATCGATTGCGCGGCTGGTCAAGATGATCGTCAAGGAGAAGCGGCGATGATTAAGAAGATTGGCGACCGCTGGCGGATCGACTATCGCGATTCCGAAGGGCATCGCCACGAAAAGACTTTTGACACCCGCAAAGACGCAGACCGCGAGCTAATCGCAATCAAGGGCGCTCTCCATCGAGGCGAATATGTCACTCCGGCGAAGATCCCGACCTTCGCGGAAGCTGCCGAAATCTGGTTTAAGGGCAAGGCCGGACGTAGACCTGGCACCATAGCCAACTGGCGCGCCCAAATAGATCGGTATTTGAAGCCGCGCTTTGGCCGGTTCCATTTAGATCAGATCGATGTATCTATGATTGAGAACGCCAGGGATGAGTGGATCGCAGGCCGCGCTGCCACGGAAGGCGACAAAGCCAGGAAGCCCCTGCAACCGCGCAGCGTTAGCGCGTTGCTTGTAACCGCTTCTGCGATCTTCAAGCTGGCGATGAAGCACAAGCGTTGCCGCGTTAATCCGGTTGCCGATGCGGAGCGACCATTTATTGGCTCGCGTGAAATTACCAGCGATGATACCAAAGATGATCGCGGTGATGACGTTCGGGCAATTAGGCCCGATGAGGTACCCTCCCCTGATGAGGTTCGGCGAATGTTGGCGGAGGCGAAGGCTGGTTTTTATCGCACCCTTTTTTCAACTGCGGCCATGACCGGAATGAGAAGCGGCGAACTCTTTGCGCTCCGCTGGACCGCGATTGAACTTCCGACCCAGGAACGCGGAAAGGTTTTCGTGCGCCAGACACTAACCTGGGCGCGTGAGCACGGAGAGAAGGGATCGCCACGGGCTAAGTTCTATCCGCCGAAGACTAAGGCCGGAATCCGCACCATTCCGATTCCGGCCGCGCTGGTAGCGACATTGCGGGCCTGGAAGCTGGCCTGTCCGCCATCCGATCTTGATCTGGTTTTTCCAACCGTTGATGGGCAGCCGACGCGCCGAAGTGATGCGCTTCGCTACGGCTTGTGGCCCGCGCTCCGACGAGCAGGATTGCGACAGATGAGTATGCACGCCCTGCGCCACTTTTTCGCGTCCGTGCTTATCGCGAGCCGTGCGCCCGTGACCGAAGTCCAGGCGCTGCTGGGACATTCAAATCCAGGCACCACCTTGAAGATTTACAGCCACTGGTTCAAGGATGTAGAAACGGGTAGCGTTGACCGCGTGGCTGATGTCCTGGCTGGAGATGTTGGAGACTTTTTGGAGACTTCAGGTGCTAGCAGGAGGCTAGAAAGCGCATAAGTCCTTGATTTTATTGAGCGGAGAGGTGGCCGAGTGGTCGAAGGCACCAGATTGCTAATCTGGCATCCTGGGTAACTGGGATCGAGGGTTCGAATCCCTCCCTCTCCGCCAAGCAGTCTGCGATCTTCGGCATTCTTCGGAGAAGCTCGCGAAATTCGCATTGCTCCTCTTGAGAATCAGGAGAAGATCTATTTTCACGTATTCACTTTTGTAGGTGAAACAGCGTCTTCTCCGCCTGGCACAGAGATTGGAAAATTACTTCCGCGTTTGGCGCCGCCATCAAGGCTGCGGTTGCTTCGGGTCGTGCGAACAACTGGGCGAGCTTCGTAAGCCAGGGAAGGTGTAACTCGTCGAACTTCAGACCCAGCACAAAGAACAGATAGGTCGGGCCGCCGTCGAGAGCGTCGAAATCGACGCCTGCGAGCGAGCGTCCAAGCACCATGAAGGGTCGAACTACCTGATCGGGATGGCGGTTCATCGTGTGCAGGAAGGCAACCCCATTCCCCACCGCGCTAGGCATGATGTTCTCGCGTTCGATTAGCGCGCCGACAAACCAATTCTTGTCCCGGACCAGACCGAGCCGACCAGCCAAGGCGGCAAGCTCATCGATCACTCCTATCTTGGTGGTCGCTTCCAGCTCGGGGACGATGTGGCTTGGTTCGAAGCAACTCGCGAGATCGAGCATTCTGCGCGGTGCGCGGCTCCGATCGTCCAAGTTAACGTGCTGGGGGGCCACCCCCAGCATCTGATCGTCGAGCCAAGCATCGAGCATCGCTTTGCGAAAGCGCCATTGATTTCCAATCTTCACCCCTGGCAAGGCGCCCTCGGATACAAGCTTCAAGACCGTCCGCTCGTTGACATTGAGGTAGGCGCCGACTTGGCGAGCCGTCATCAGTCGATCACTTAGTTCGACTGAGTTCGACGGAGTTTTACGCCAGATGTTTGACATGGCTCCCATTTTACGAAAAAATACACAAAATGACAAATAATGGCCGACAATACCGAAGAAACAAAGATTCGGATAAGTCGCGCCAATGTGGTGACGCGGCTGCACACGCTTCGATGAAAGTTGCCTGATTGATACGAATGGTCTTCCGACATCGGCTAGCAAATACACCAGAGTGGCGGCTTGCTGCGGTTGTCGTGATGTCTCGCGTGGTGGGGTCTCGGGGGGGCGTTAACGTGGCGTTACGATAAATCCAGTTTCGGCCGCAGCCCTAACCTTCCGTGACGTTTCGCCGTATTTCGGCATTGGTTGCTAAGCGGAGTCAGAGCTGATCCAGGCTGATATTGTCGCTCGGAAGTGGGCACGCGCGATTAGCGCGTCCCCATCGCAAAGAGCAGTCTTTATGCAATTGAGCATTCGGGAAGTATCCAAACTTCTCAAAGTTTCGGAAAGAAAAGTAAATGAATGGATAAGACGCGGAATCCTGCGCGCCGAGCGCGTAAATGATCAGTACCTGCTTCATCGCAGCGACTTGCTAGAGCGAACTTCGTCGCGTGTAATCGACGTCCGCGCGGAGATTTTCGCTGCTCCAGAGGCGGCTGAAGAGCCCGTGCTTTATCTGGTCAACGCTTTGCGCGCCGGCGGTATCTTTTACGGTACGCGTGGCGCCGACAAGACGGAAATCCTGCGCGGGATTGTCGATAGGCTGGTTTTGCCGCCGACTGTCGATCGCGAATCCATAGCGCAGCTTTTGCTCGCCCGCGAAGCTTTGGGTTCGACCGCTATCGGCGATGGAATCGCCATACCTCACGTGCGCCGCCCGATTCTGCTTGGCGGCTCGCGCTTGGCGCTCTCGCTGTGCCTTTTGGATCAGCCGGTCGACTTTGGAGCCTCTGACGGCCAACCGGTATTTGCGATTTTCTTGCTGATTGCTCCAACCGCTCGCACCCATTTGCAGATGTTGTCGCGTCTGTCGTTCTTCCTGCATGACTCGCAACTCAAGGCAGCGCTCGCCGAGCGCGCCGCGCCGTCGAAGATTCTTGCTGAATTTGAACGCATAGAACGAGCGATGCAGCCGCAATCCGAACGGACTTCGAAAGCCAACCCCTAGTGATGCCGCTGACAATTGTTTGCCTGCTCTGTTTTGCAGCGGGCGCTTGTGGGTCGCTTATATCCGCCGCTTGCGGACGACGGGCAACGCTTGTCGGCGCCGGTGGAATTATCCTGGGCTGCGTATGTGGCTTCGTTCCTGCCGCGCGGGTGACGCTCGGGGCGTTGGCGCCGACCCTGCGGCTTGGATGGGACGTTCCGTACGGCAGCCTGTTTCTTCAACTCGATGCGCTCTCGGCATTTTTTCTATTGCCGATCTTTCTTCTCTGCGCTCTCTCTGCACTTTACGGCAGCGAATACCTGGAGAGTTATCAGGGCAAGAAAGTTCTCGCCATGCCGTGGTTCTTCCTGAATCTGCTGGTTGCGAGCATGGTTGTAATCGTGCTGGCCCGCAATGGCGTCCTGTTCCTGATGGCCTGGGAAACGATGGCGCTATCTTCTTTTTTCCTGGTCACTTTCGAAAGCGAGAAAGAAGATACGCGCCGCGCCGGATGGATATACCTCGTGGCGAGCCATATCGGCACCGCTTTCCTGCTCGTGATGTTTATATTACTGGGCAAAGCAACCGGATCGTTGGATTTCGATCGCTTCACCGCGTCGTCGGGCGCTGGACTCCTGTTTGTGCTCGCGGTGGTTGGATTCGGCACCAAGGCCGGCTTCGTGCCACTGCACGTCTGGCTCCCCGAAGCGCATCCTGCCGCGCCCAGTCACGTCTCGGCAGTGATGTCGGCAGTCATGATCAAGACCGGCATTTACGGCCTTCTCCGCATCCTGACCTTCTTAGGTCCTCCGCACGCTTGGTGGGGATGGGTGCTATGCGCGATCGGACTCACCTCGGGAATCTTGGGCGTGCTGCTCGCGCTCGCGCAGCACGATCTCAAACGCCTGCTCGCCTATCACAGCGTCGAGAACATAGGGATTATCGCTCTGGGTCTCGGCGTCGGGATCGTGGGGTTGAGTGTCGGCGCGCCTTCGATAGCCGCTGCCGGTCTTGCCGGAGCGCTGCTTCATGTTCTTAACCATGCGCTCTTCAAGGGACTGCTCTTCTTTGGTGCCGGGAACGTAGTGCACGGCACGCATACCCGCGAAATCGATCATCTTGGCGGCCTGCTTCGGCGCATGCCAGCAACCGGCGTCACTTTCCTGATCGGCGCGGCGGCAATATCGGGTCTGCCTCCGCTGAACGGCTTCGTCAGCGAGTTCCTGATTTATCTGGCGAGTTTCAGAGGAGCCGTCTCACTCGACGGTTCGACGAGCATTCCGATGCTGGCAACGATTCCCGGCCTCGCACTGATCGGTGGACTTGCTGCCGCCTGCTTTACCAAAGCATTCGGGATTGTGTTTCTCGGTCATCCGCGAAGCCGCGATGCACAAGATGCGCATGAGGCCGGCCCGGCGATGCTGCTGCCTGGGTTTGTCCTGGCTGCCGGATGCATCGGGATCGGTCTGTTCGGCGCGAGCGTCGTGCGATCGATGGGTCCGTTGATCTCCCAGCTCACGGGGCTGCCACTGGCCGCGACGAGTCAAAGTCTGGCCGATGCGGCTCACTCGGTAGCCTCGGTGGGATATGCGGGCGGCGCGCTGATCGGCGTGGCGATACTGCTTGCCGCCGCAAGGGCGTGGGCGCTCGCGCGGCGGCGCGTCAGCACTGCTCCGACCTGGGATTGCGGCTATTTGCAGCCGTCGCCCCGGATGCAGTACACCGCGTCGTCGTTCGCGCAACCGATTACGGAAACTTTCAGCCTACTGCTGCAAACGCGCCGTCGGCTTTCGGCTCCGCGAGGGCTGTTTCCTCAGCAAGCCGACTTCATGACGCAAACCGACGATCCCTATGAGGCGTATATCTTTCGGCCGTTGTTCCACGCGATCGGCCGAGGGCTATCTTCGTTGCGGCCTCTTCAGCAGGGCAAGGTCCAGCTCTATGTGCTGTATATCGCGATAACGCTGCTCATACTCCTGCTCTGGCAGATCGCTTGAATAATGATATTGCAGTCCCTAATTCCAACGCTTTTGGCCGTGCTGCTCGCTCCATTGGTGCCTGCGGTGATCACTCGCACGAAGTCCGTGCTCGCGGGGCGCACGGGCCAGCCGCTCCTACAGCCGTATCGCGACCTGTTGAAGCTTGCGCGCAAAGGTGCGGTTTATAGCGACACCACGACGTGGATCTTCCAGATGGGGCCGGTGGTGGGGCTCGCCGCGCTAATGTGTGCCGTCGCGCTGCTGCCGTTCGGAGGGTTCCCGGCACTCACGTCGTTCTCGGGCGACTTCGTGATGGTCGCGTACTTGATGGCCTTAGGCCGCTTCGTCACGGTCTTGGCGGCACTCGACACCGGTTCAAGTTTTGAAGGCATGGGCGCCAGCCGCGAGGTGACGTTCTCCGCGCTCGCCGAGCCCGCCTTCTTTCTCGCCCTGGCCGCTCTCGCCAAGCAGACCGGACATCTGTCGCTCGGCTCCTTGCTGATGGCGATTGCTCCTGGCACCTGGATGGGCGCGGCTCCGATGCTTAGCCTGACGCTCGCGGCGCTCGCCGTCGTTTTTGTGGCCGAGAACGCTCGGATTCCGGTCGACGATCCGACCACTCATCTGGAATTGACCATGATTCATGAAGTTATGGTGCTCGATCACAGCGGTCCCGATTTGGCGATGATCGAGTACGGAGCCGCACTGAAGCTGTGGCTCTTCGGCACCATGATCGTCGGCGTGGCGATCCCCTGCCATCGCGGTAATCCCTGGATCGACGCTGCAGCCGGATTAATCGGCATGATGGCTCTGGCGATCGCGACCGGCGCGGTCGAGTCAACGATGGCGCGGCTGCGGTTGCTGCGCATCCCGCAACTGATGCTCGGCGCGATCGTGCTATCCGCGCTGGCGTTAGCGCTCGCGACGGGCTGAAATCATGGAGCATCTGGTCAACACGATACTCGTGCTCCTGGTGCTTATGAGCTTCCTGCTGCTCAGTTCAAGCCGCCTGGCTACTTGCATACGTGCCGTGGCAATACAGGGGGCGCTGCTCGGGATTCTCGCGATCGCGATGCAGGATGGGCAGTTGTCCGTCGCCGGCGTGCTGCTGCCTCTCGTCGCCGCGGTCGTCAAGGGCTTGCTTCTGCCGTGGCTGCTGTTTCGCGCGATGCGCGAAACCGAGACGAGGCGTGAGGTCGAGCCCCTGATCAGCTATAACTTTTCGATTATGGCGGGCGCTATCGCTTTCGCGGTGGCACTCTGGTTGGGAGAACGGTTGAAGCTTCCGACCCATCCTCCCTCGTCACTGCTCGTGCCCGTGGCGTTTTTCAGCAGCCTGGCGGGACTGCTCGTGATAGTCAGCAGGCGCAAAGCTTTAACTCAGGTGCTGGGCTATCTGGCCCTCGAGAATGGTGTTTATGCATTCGGCGCGGCGGTTGCGCTGCAACTTCCTATCGTGGTCGAACTGGGTATTCTACTCGACGTTTTTGTAGGAGTATTCGTAATGGGCATAGCGATATTTCATATCAGTCGCGAGTTCGATCATATTGATACCGATAAACTGGTTACCCTTACCGATCGGCTATGATAGTTACATTGCTCGTGCTGATTCCGGCGTGCGCCGGGATTGCGGCGTTCGTCGTCACGTCCGATCGGTACCGCCGGCTGCTCCTGGTGTCTGCCGCGATCGCGCACACCGCGCTCAGCCTGGCGGGCTGGATCGTCCCGCCGGCAGCAGCGCTGGGCGGATGGCTCGCGGAGGACGCGCTGGGAAAGCTCTTCGGGACACTCACCAGTCTTCTGTTCCTGGCGGCCAGTTTTTACGCGGTTGGGTACCTGGGTGAGGAGCCAGGCCAAACCCATGCCGATTTCGAGGAGGGCTTTCTTTTCTCGAATGTCCGCGAGGCGCGCTTCACCGGCTGTCTGCTTCTGTTCTTGGCCGCGATGACTTTGGTTATAGTCAGTCAGCAACTCGCATTGCTCTGGGTAGCGGTCGAGGCTACAACTCTCGCCAGCGCTCCGCTGATTTATTTTCATCGGCACCATCGCTCGCTCGAGGCGACCTGGAAGTACTTGCTGATTTGTTCGGTCGGGATCGCGCTTGCGCTACTGGGTATCCTGTTCCTCGCGGTCGCCGCCACGACTCCCGATGGCGCCACGATACCGCTTACGGTGCGCGACCTGTGCGCTCGCGCCAATCGCCTCGATAGGACGTGGTTGAAGGCGGCATTTGTGATGCTGCTGGTTGGCTATGGTACGAAGATGGGGCTCGCGCCGTTCCACACCTGGCTGCCCGACGCTCACAGCGAAGCCCCTTCGGTCGCCTCCGCGCTGCTCTCGGGTGCGCTGCTTAACTGCGCATTTCTGGGAATACTAAGGACCGAGCAAATCTGCGTTGCGGGCGGCTTGGCGGCTTTCAGCGCCAGGCTGCTGCTGATATTCGGCTTACTATCGATGGCGGTGGCTGCCGTGTTCATCACCGGTCAAACTGACTATAAGCGCATGCTCGCGTACTCGAGTGTTGAGCACATGGGGATTCTCGCCGTGGGAATCGGACTTGGCGGCACCGCGATATTCGGTGCGATGCTCCACGTGATTAATCATTCGCTGACCAAGGCGATGCTTTTCATGGTGGCGGGAAATCTGCTGGCTGTTTATCGAACCAAGAATATCGGCGAGGTTGGCGGCGCGTTGAGCGTGTTGCCGGCCTCGGGCGCTTTGTGGGTATTGGGCTTGTTCGCGATTACCGGTTCCCCGCCCTTCGGCCCTTTTCTAAGCGAGTTCACAATTCTGAAGGCCGCCTTGGATCAGGGCCATGCATTCGTGGCGGTTGTTTATCTTGGCCTGCTGGCGATCATCCTGGCGGCGATGGTTGGCCCTGCGCTCGCGATGGCACAGGGCAGGCCGAGCGAAAGCGTTTGCGCGCCGGCTGCAAGAAAGTTCGTACTGACCGCTGTTCCGGCCGCGCTGGGTGCAGCGGTGGTCGTGCTCGGAATCTATTTGCCGCCAGTTTTAACTGACGCGTTGCGCGCCGCCGCGCGGCTTCTCGGCTGAATTGGACATGGCCGTCACTCTTCCATCTTTCCATAATGGCGAGCCGATACCGCTCGCGAGCATCCCGTGCGTGCCGATGCGCGAATTCCGATCGGCGGTCGTTTCTTCCGTCAACGCTGGTTCCAATCTGGCAGCTCTGTTCGGCACGCCGGACGAGGACGGTCGCGTCCGCCTGATGGCGGTACTCGCCAATCCTGCTACCAGTAACCTTTCTTCAATTACATCGGAGCCGGACGAAGCATACGAGTGCTTGACGCTCGAATGCCCGCAGGCGCATTGGTTCGAACGCGAGATCGCGGAACAGTGGAAGATTAAGCCGCAGGGCCATCCTTGGCTGAAACCGATAAGGTTCCATCCGCCCTATCGATCGAGCGAAGGCATTCCTCGACCGCTCCCTGGCGTAACCGACTTCTTTACCGTGAGCGGAGAGGAGGTCCATGAGGTCGCGGTCGGTCCGGTGCACGCGGGCATCATCGAACCTGGACATTTCCGCTTCCAGTGCCATGGCGAGCAGGTCTTCCACCTCGAAATATCGCTCGGATACCAGCATCGTGGCGTCGAACGCGCCCTGATAGGCGGGCCCGGCAAACGCACGATCCATTTGATCGAGACGCTGGCGGGAGACACATCGATCGGGCACGTCACCGCGTATTGTGAAGCGGTCGAGGGCCTGAGCGGTATCGTGGTTCCGGCCCGAGCACAAGTGCTGCGCGGAATCGCTCTCGAAATGGAACGTCTCGCGAACCATGCCGGAGATCTCGGAGCGTTGGCGGGCGATGTTGGCTACCTGCCGACCGCTGCGTATTGCGGACGGATTCGGGGCGACTTCCTCAACATGACGGCAGCAATCTGCGGAAGCCGCTTTGGTCGCGGGATGCTCAGGCCCGGGGGCGTTTTGTTCAATCTGGAGCCGCAGCTCGCCGCGGAGCTTTGTCGGCGTCTGGATCAGGCATTGAAGGATCTCACTGAAGCGGTCAGTTTTCTTTGGAACGCACCATCGGTTCAGGCCCGATTCGAGAACACCGGCGCGATCTCGCGTCAGAACTCTGCGACGCTTGGGCTCGTTGGTCCCGCAGCTCGCGCCTGCGGTATCGAGGGCGACGTCAGGCAAGATTTTCCAAGCGGCGTGTTCAGGTTCGCCCAGATTCCCATCTCCAAGTGGGACACGGGCGACGTATTCGCGCGCGCTTGGGTGCGATGGCTCGAAATCCGGCGTTCGGGCGCTTTCGTTCGCGAACAACTTGCTTGCTTGCCTCACAGCGCGCTTCGTTCGGCCGCGAAAGCGCTGCCGCCCCGCCATGTAGCTGTTTCGCTAATCGAGGGCTGGCGTGGCCAGATTTGCCACGTAGCGATCACTGATTCCGACGGGCGCTTCGCCAGCTACAAGATAGTCGACCCGTCGTTTCGCAACTGGATGGGCCTGGCGATCGCGATGCGCAATCAGCAGATATCCGACTTCCCGCTCTGCAATAAGAGCTTCAATCTTTCCTACTGTGGTCACGATCTCTGAGGACCGGCGATGCCGAGCTTACTGATCTCTCGAATACGACAAGGCAACCGCACGCTCCCATTCCCCGAGACCGAGCCAACCCTGCCCGAGCGATTCCGCGGCCAGCCGGTGTTAGATCCGTCGCGATGTCCATCCGCTTGCCAAACCTGTGTCGACATTTGCCCAACCGGCGCTATCGCCAAGAGCGGCACTCTTCAGATCGATCTTGGGCTGTGTCTGTTTTGCCCGGAATGCTCGAACGCCTGCCCGCACGATGCGATTGGTTTCAGCCGTCAATATCGCCTCGCGACGGCCGACCGAAACGACTTGGTACTACGAGCCGGAGAGCCGTTGAAGCTTGCGCGGCGCCTCGCCGACGATATCCACCGCGTGCTCGGACGGTCTCTCAAGCTCCGCCAGGTAAGCGCCGGCGGATGCAACGCATGCGAAGCGGACGTCAACGTCCTGAACACGGTCGTGTTTGACCTCGGACGCTTTGGTGTCCAGTTCGTGGCGTCGCCGCGCCATGCGGACGGACTGCTTATCACCGGTCCGGTAACGCGCAACATGTTTGCGGCGCTGAAGAAAACTTACGACGCCACACCTGATCCGAAAATCGTGATCGCCGTTGGGGCGTGCGCTATAGGCGGCGGCCCATTTCGCGATCATGCGGAAGTTCTCAATGGAGCAAGCGATTTTCTTCCGATAGATCTCTTCATTCCAGGGTGTCCTCCGCATCCAATCACGATTCTAGACGGACTGCTGCGCCTGCTCGGAAAACTCGAAAAGGTGTGGCTACCAAAAATTAAGAAACGTTGAAAATGCTGGCGATTTTCGGCTGCAGGCCATTGCGCCTACCAAGAACCAAGAACTCCGAGGGTGGTATCTGTCGGAAGTGTTGCAACTTTGAAAACGGTGACGGAAAAGATCCCGAGCGGAACTGGGCGGCCAGGTCTCAGGCCGCCAGATCGAATAGCTGGTCGATGAAGTGATTCTGTCGGCAAACATCATCGTCGCTGACCCACCGCGCCTGCCCCTTGCGGATCATGTGCATCGCTTCGTATCCCTCGATCGTTCGCCGGGCCGCTTGGAGCTCACGAAAGCTCTGCTTGGCCTTCACTGGTCGTTTGATCGCTCGACGATCCTGCTCCAGGATGTTGTTCAAATATTGGACCGGTCGATGTCGGCAGCGGCGGCGCAGGGTTCCTTCCGCTTTCACTGCTGCAATCGCCGAGTCGTAGAGGCGAGCCTTATCGGTGTTGATGACGCGGGGCTTGGGATGTGATGGCTCGCTGAGCGCCTTGCGGAACAGGCATTCGGCCGCCGCGGCATCGCGCAACGCCGACAGCAGGAAGTCGATGGTGGCACCGGTGGAATCGATGGCCCGGTAAAGGTAACACCAACGGCCCCTCACTCGAATATACGTCTCATCGACACGCCAGGACTTGTTGGTCGGCTTAAGATGACGGTGCAGCCGCTGTTCCAGTTCGAGACCGTAACGTTGCACCCAACGCCAAATTGTTGTGTGATCCACCCCGTTTGCCAAGAATCGCGCCTGGAAGGTCGAGGCGCTGGCGGAGCGCGGAGAGTCGGTCGATCTCAAGCTCGCTCCGCACGGCCCAGCCCGCCGGCCAGTCGCGTCATTGGGGCATCTCCGGAGCGCAGCGCGAAATGGCCCGCATTTGCCGACCTGACCGGACCGGAGAGAAACCAGTAGGGGCGTCGTTCGAGGTCGCGCGGCCTTTTCCCTCCGCGCGCCGGTCATGCAGTTCGGTTTCGCGATTGTTTCAAAACTAGTAGAGAGATAGCTTGCAGACGGGAGAAAGTAGGAACCCTCAGATGGAAGCGTCGAGTGTAACAAGTGGGTCCGTTAAGCGGACCGATCAGACAGCCGAGAGGCGCGTAACGTTCGCTACCAATCCGCTGGCGATATTCTGGGCTACGGTGATCGGCAAGAAGGTCGTCATGGCCGTGACCGGCGTGATCATGGTCGGGTTTGTGATTCTTCACATGCTGGGAAATCTAAAGATTTTCGCCGGCGCCGATCAAATCAACGCCTACTCGCGATTTCTGCGCATGGTCGGCGAGCCCGAGCTTGGCTATGGCGATGCGCTGTGGATCGTCCGAATCGTTCTGCTGACCTCGGTGACGCTTCACATCATCGCAGCCGTGCACTTGACGCGGATGAGCTGGAAGGCCCGGCCCATCGGCTATCAGCATCGAAAAAATGCCGAGACCACGTTCGCCGCGCAGTCCATGCGTTGGGGCGGGGTGTTGCTCGCGATCTTCATCGTCTTTCATATCCTTCACTTCACGCTGGGCGCGGTCGGGTTTGAGCCGGGCCAGTACCAGGAGCTGCACGTCTACCAGAACGTGATCGCTGGATTCTCGGTCTGGCCGGTTGCGGTATTCTACATAGTGGCGATGGCCGTGCTGTGCTTGCATCTCGATCACGGCATCTGGAGCTTCCTGCAGACGCTCGGCTGGAGCACCGCCAGAAACACCCGGACGCTGAAAATCCTTTCCCGGGTCATCGCGATTGTAATCTTTGCCGGTTTCATTTCAGTCCCGCTCGGGGTGATGACCGGGCTGGTGCGCTGATGGAGACGAAAATGCTTAACGCGAGAATTCCATCAGGCCCGATTGAGCAGAAGTGGGACAACTGCCGCTTCGAGATGAAGCTGGTTAATCCCGCGAACCGCCGCAAATACACCATTATAGTCGTCGGCTCGGGGTTGGCCGGCGCGGCGGCTGCCGCCTCGCTTGGGCAGCAGGGCTACCACGTGGACTGCTTTTCCTATCACGACAGTCCCCGCCGCGCGCACTCCATCGCGGCCCAGGGCGGCATCAACGCCGCCAAGAATTACCGCAACGACGGCGATAGCATCTTCCGGCTGTTCTACGACACGGTTAAGGGCGGCGACTTTCGATCGCGGGAGGCAAACGTGTATCGGCTCGCGCAGATCAGCGTGAGCATCATCGACCAGTGCGTGGCGCAAGGAGTGCCGTTCGCGCGCGAGTATGGGGGCCTGCTGGACACCCGATCGTTTGGCGGGGTGCAGGTGTCGCGCACGTTTTACGCGCGCGGACAGACCGGCCAGCAGCTTTTGCTCGGCGCCTACCAGGCGCTCGAAGAGCAGACCGCCGCGGGAAGCGTGAAAATGCACCCGCGCCACGAAATGCTCGACCTCATCGTTGTAGACGGCAGGGCGCGTGGCATCGTGACACGGAACCTTGTGACCGGCGCGATCGACTGTCACGTCGCTGACGTCGTGGTGCTCGCCACCGGCGGGTATACGAACGTTTTCAATCTGTCGACCAACGCCAAGGCATCGAACTGCACTGCCATTTGGCGGGCGCATCGGCGGGGGGCGCTGTTCGCAAATCCCTGTTTCACGCAGATTCATCCGACCTGCATCCCGCTGACCAGCGACCACCAATCCAAGCTCACCTTGATGTCGGAATCGCTGCGCAATGACGGCAGAGTGTGGGTGCCAAAGCAGAAGGGCGATAATCGCCCTCCCAACGAAATTCCCGAAGACGAGCGTGACTACTATCTCGAACGGCGCTATCCGAACTTCGGCAACCTGGTGCCTCGCGATATCGCATCGCGAGCCGCCAAGGAAATCTGCGACGAGGGTCGCGGAGTGGGATCGTCCAGGCAGGGCGTTTATCTGGACTTTCGCGACGCGATCCAGCGCATGGGACCGGACGTGGTGCGTGAGAGGTATGGCAACCTATTCGAGATCTACGAAAAGATCACAGGCGAAGACGCGTACCAGGTGCCGATGCGCATTTACCCGGCACCGCATTACGCGATGGGTGGGTTGTGGGTCGATTACCACTTGATGTCGAATATCCCGGGCCTGTTCGTTGGTGGCGAGGCCAACTTCAGCGACCACGGCGCGAATCGGCTCGGGGCAAGCGCCCTCATGCAAGGTCTCGCGGACGGCTACTTCGTCCTGCCGGCCACCGTGCCCAACTACATAGCGTCGAACCCGCTCCCGAAAGTCGACACCTCGCATCCCGCTTTCGCGGCCGTCAGGGCGGATGTCGGCAAGCACGTCGCGAAGCTGCTGGGTATCAACGGCAAGCGGAGCGTCGAGTCGTTCCTTCGCCAGCTCGGCAAGCTGGTCTGGGACGATTGCGGGATGGCGCGTTCCGAAACAAGCTTGCGCCACGCGCTCGCCGAGATTCCGAAGCTGCGCGAGGAGTTCTGGCACGACCTGCGCGTGATCGGCTCGGGCGAAGAGCTCAACCAATCGCTCGAGAAGGCGGGGCGGGTCGCGGATTTCTTCGAGCTCGCCGAATTGTTGTGCCTCGACGCGCTGCACAGGAACGAATCCTGCGGCGGCCATTTCCGCATCGAGAGTCAGACGCCCGAAGGCGAGGCGATGCGCGACGACGCGAACTTCTCTTATTGCGCGGCGTGGGAGTGGAAGGGTGAAGGCGTGGCGCCCGCACTCCACAAGGAACCGCTCACCTTCGAGTACGTGCACCTGACTCAACGGAGCTACAAGTAGCCATGAACCTAAATCTGAGAATCTGGCGGCAGGTCTCTTCCGCCGTCCCCGGCGAATTCAAGGACTATCAGGTCAAGGGTATTGCCCCGGATATGTCATTCCTCGAGATGCTCGACGCGCTCAACGAGGATTTGACGGCGCGCGGCGAGCCGACAGTAGCTTTCGAGCATGATTGCCGTGAGGGTATCTGCGGTTCTTGCGGGTTCTTGATAAACGGCATAGCCCACGGCTCCCAGCGCGGCACCACCGTATGCCAACTCTCGATGCGCTTCTTCAACGATGGCGACCATCTGGTAATCGAGCCGTGGCGCGCTCGCGCCTTTCCGGTGATCAGAGACCTGATAGTCGACCGATCGGCGTTTGACCGGATCATCCAGGCCGGGGGGTTTATCAGCGCGCCGACGGGAAGCGCGCCCGATGCCAATGCGATTCTCGTCCCCAAGGAAGCCGCGGATACCTCCTTCGATGCCGCCGCGTGCATCGGATGCGGCGCCTGCGTGGCGGCTAGTCCCAACGCATCCGCGATGCTGTTCACGTCCGCCAAAATTACTCATCTCAACGCTCTTCCCCAGGGGCAGCCCCAGCGGGACCAGCGGACTCTGAACATGGTAGCCGCGATGTCCCGCGAGGGCTTCGGCAGTTGCACGAATCATGGCGAATGCGAAGCGGTGTGCCCCAAGGAAATACCGATAGAGTTTATCGGAAATATGAACCGCCAACTGATTCGCGCGACTTGGCGCCGCCATCGTGAGCCACTGGTTGTGACGACGACGCAACTATCTACCGAGGACAATCACTAGCAACGCTTGAATCTCGCTGCTCGTGGTATTGCTTGATCTGGTTGCGCCGTTTCCGATGACCGTATGTCACGTGGTCTGAAGGAATCGCCTCGCGAAGTTGTTGCATGGTCCAGGCTGCGGTGGGATGGGCCGTCACGTTGGCGTGAACAATCCGCCGTGAAAGACTGGTCTTAATTTCGTGCATTTCAAGCCAGCGCGACAATTTTTGCGGAGGACAATCTGCCGAAGTTGCCGGCCGGGGCTGCCCGACAGGCCTCGCGGCGATTAGCGTTGGGCGACTTTCCTCAGGAACCACGCTCGATCCATTGTCGCTTGCGACTTCGTCGTCGCGGTGACTGCCCGTTTTCGATTCCTCTATGTGTTTGTGGCTCTGGAGCATGCTTCGCGCCGGGTGATTCACCTCAGCGCGACCGCTCGTCCCACTGCAGCCTGGACGCTTCAGCGACTGCGCGAGACCATACCTTCCGACCATAAGTATCGTTTCCTGATCCACGACCGCGACTCGATCTTTTCGACAGACCTCGACGCCGCACTCGCCCGGCTCGGCCTTAAGGTGATCCGAGCGCCGGTTCCCAGTCCCCAGGCCAACTCGCTTTGCGAACGGCTAATCGGGACGTTGCGGCGGGAGTGTCTCGATTGGATCATCCCGCTGAGCGAAGGACACCTGAACGAAACCTTGATGGAGTGGGCGAATCGAGGCCGACCACACTCCTCGTTGGGGCCCGGCATTCCGGATCCAACACTGCCGACGCGTTTACAATTGCATCGGCATCGGTTCGACCGACCAACTTCCGTTCTCGCTCATGCTATCCTGAACGGACTGCACCACGAATATGCGATCACCGCGCGCGCAGCGTGAACGTCGTGATATTTTTGCGGACCACAACGGTCGTCGAGAATCACCCTGGCCGCAGTGGCGACGCTGCGCTCGATTTCTGCCGCCGAAATCCGCCAGCCAGTTTCGGTCTGATTCGCGGTGCCTGTTATCAGGCTGCGTGCGACGTAGTAGCGATAACGGCGCTTGCCCCTGACCGCATGGCTCGGAGTGAGGCCTTCGCCAGATTCATCGAATAGCTTGCCGGCGAGCGGGCTGCTCATCGACTTGCTGGTCTTCCCACGAGCGCGCGCAGCGTGAGCATGGACCAAGGAGTGTACGGGAGCCTGAAGTAGCTGATCATCGTCCCAGTAGGGTCCTCGCGTCTTGGAGGTCCAGCGTGTCGTGCCCCTCCGTGAACAAGCCGTACACCCTGGCGAGAAGATCGTGCGCTTCTCCTCTCTTCCTTTCAATCTGCTCCAGCCGCGCTAGGCTCATCACCGCACGCATCTCCAGAGATCTTGCGCTCCGTTCGCGCGCGATCTTCAGTCCGCGCTGAAAGCACTGTTCCGCTTCCTTCGCTTGTGGATTGCGGTTCGCCGATCGCGCGGTCTTCCTTCTGTGCTTGGACGGCGCTAGCAACAGCTCTCCCTTGAAACGCCACAGCTCCGGCTCATAAAAACGATCGAGAGTGGTTTGCGTCAGATGTAGACCCTCGGTCACGTTCGCCAGCGCCTCACGCAGATTTCCGAGACGCAGGCTACCCTCAGCCAACAGGGCCAGCAGGACTGGCTTCGTCAACTTTGCCCCGTTGGACTCGAGGAGACCGATCCCGGCGCGCACCTCTTCGTATCCCAGGGCGGGTTTACCTAAGCGCATCTGTGCCCAGCCCTTGAGCGACTTGGCCAGGCTACCCCAAAATGGGAATGCGTGCTCAGTAGTAAGTGCCAAGGCTCGTTCGGCGAGGCGAAACGTTTCGGCGGCGTCGCCGCAGAGCAGCTCGACGAACGCTGCATGAACGTGAGCAGCCGCGACGGTGAAGGGCAGTTTCGCCCCCTCCGCCAGCGACAATGCCTTTCGATAGTTCCGTCGAGCGCTGTCTGGATAGCCCAAGAACCAAAGCCCCAACCCGCGGAACGCATAGGCAGCCACAAGGGGATCGAGGCCGTAGAACCTTGCTCTAGCAGGCTGTTGAGGAAGGGGTTTGAATAGTCAGTGTTATCGGCATTGTGGAGATGGTAAGCGAGTCAGTCGCTGGGCTGGGCGGGTTTCGCTCGCCGAGGCGAGCGCGGCGGTGTGGTG
>JBEKLA010000018.1:0-32883 GCA_050010455.1 Binataceae bacterium (SeqCode)
AGCGGAGTCGAGGGATCTACGCGGAGCGATTATCTCTGGAAACCCTTGGCAGACAGGCAGAAAACCGCTTCGCGTAGATTTCTCGCTGCGCTCGAAATGACAGATCTAGCGGTGGTGTGGAAACCAGGGGGAGATCGCTAGTTGTCCTTCTTCAAAAGATTCACAAACTCTCAGAATGAGAGAGGGGGCCAAAGGACGATGGCCGACGGAGAATTTGATTTAGCGAGCTTGAGACTCGCCACGCTGGCAGGTATTGGGCGGTAGGCCGTTTGAAAACGGCCCGCTAGTCCTCGGCGTCGGGAAGGTATGCCGGCTCGGGTTTTTCGGTTGGGGGCGTCGCTTCCGCCAAGCGGCGGCCGACGATGATGAAGCCAGAGTGCGCGATCATCCGATGCACCGGGCGCACGCTCAGCTCTTTCACGTGCCATGGGCGCAGCAGCGTCTCGAAGCATTCGACCTCGGCGAAATATGCGCTTGCGCGCAGCGCGTCGACGGTGTCCTTGAGCTGAAGCGCGGTCGGTACGTAGCAGACGATAACGCCGCCGGGGCGAAGCGCGCGAGCCGCCTGCTCGACGGCGCGGCCGGGTTCGGGAAGATCGAGGAACATGCGATCGGCGCCGATTTCGTCGAAGCCCTGATAGAGATCGCGAAGCTTGACGGTCCAGTTGGGGGCGTCGCCGAAAAACGCCGCGACGTTGTCGCGGGCGGCGGCGGCGAAGTCTTCGCGCACCTCGTAGGAAATGACTTGTCCGTTCGGACCGACGGCGCGCAGCAGCGCGATCGTGAGCGCGCCGGCGCCGGTGCCGCCTTCGATCACTGTCGCGCCGGGAAAGACGTCGCCCCAAATCAGCAGCGGTCCGGTGTCCTTCGGATAGATGACCTGGGCGCGGCGCGGCAGATGAGGAATCAGGTCGGCGTAAGTGGGACGCAACATCAAGAAGATCTCGCCCGAGCTGAAGCGCACGCGCGAGCCTTCGTCGAGGCCGATCAGATCGTCGGCGAGGACATCGCCGCGGATAGTGAGCTTGCGGCCGCGCTGCAAGCGCTTGAGATAGCGTCGTCCCTTGCGATCGATGAACAGGACGGCGTCGTTGGCTTTGAGTTTAGCTTCCAAGTTCGATGCTTAAGAGGCTCTACACGATCGGGTATCGAGAAGCGAGTGCTGCGCTGTAATTGAAGTGGCTTTTTTCGGCTTGCGCCGCGTAATGGATGAACTTGTATGAGGAGCGCGGTCATCTATAATAGTGCAATCAAATATGGCGGCATCGCGGCTCTATACGCTGGGTGCCACGACAGAAGGCATCGCGAATGGCAGAGAAAAAAGCAAAGACGGCTGAAAGCAGCGGGGACGCGGGACACAAGCATAATTGCCCGAACTGCGGCACCGAGAGCAAGGTGATCTTTTACACGGGCTTCGGCAAGAAAGGGTTCTTCTGGGTCTGTGATAAGAATTGCGGGTACAGCGCCCGCACGCGCTAGAGGAGATTGGGATTCGTATGGCCAGGGCTCGCAAGAACAAGGCCTCCAAGCGCGAGTTGTACGCGCATTTCAGCGACGCGCCGGAGGAGCCGGATGAGGATGCCGACCTGCCAAAGGACGAGATGGGTCGACGCAAGATCAAGCGGCAGTATCACGAGTTGCTCGGAATCCGGATTGAAAAGCTCAAGGGCCGCGTCCTGAACCGAGAACGCATCAACAAGACGATCGAAGGCATCTACTACATCTGCGCCAGTTGCCTGAAAGTGTGCCATTCCCTCGACGACGGCTTTGTCGAGGACCCCGCCAACCAGAATAATCAGTGCGGCAAATGCGGTAAGTCCCGCAACGCGGCCGCTTAGGCGGCGGCTAGACGCGCTCGTCGATCGGGACGAACGCGCGCGGCAGCCAGCCGATATATTCTTCGACCGGACGCAGCAGCCGATTGTCGGCGCGCTGCTCGATTACGTGCGCGATCCATCCCGGCGCGCGCGAACAGGTTAAGACCGTCGCGAAATCGTCGTGCGGGAATCCCAGCGCGTGATAGGCGGGCGCGCGGTAGAAATCGACGTTCGGGCTGAGTCCACAGCGCCGATTGACGATATCCTCGATATGGCTCGTGAGCTCGAACCATCCGCGGTCCCCGGCATCGCCGTCGAGCCGCTCGCAGATGCGCTTGAATTGGATCGCACGCGGATCGGCACCTCGATAAACGCGATCGCCGAAGCCGGGAATCTTCCTCCTGGTCTTCAGCATCTCGCCAAGCGCTTCGTTGGCGCGCGACTTGTCGCTGACCGCGAGAATCATTCCCATCACGTCCGTCGCGGCGCCGCCGTCGGGCGGTCCCTTGAGCGTGGCTATCGCGGAGGTCACGGCGGAATGCAGGTCAGAACCTGCGCCCGCGACGACCCGCGCCGCGAAGGCCGAGGCGTCGAGCCCGTGGTCGGCCATCAGCGTCATCGCTGCGTTCATCGCCTTAGCTCGCGCCGCGTCCGGCCGATCGCCTGTCACCATGAAAAGAAAATTCTCGGCGTGGCCGAATTCGGGATTGGGCGCGATCGGCTCGAGGCCGCGGCGAATCCGCGAGTAAAACGCTGCGAGCGTCGGCATCGTGGCGGTTATGCGCGCGGCTTTCCTGAGTTCGGCGTCCTCGCCGTTGTCGCCGGCGTCAGGATCGCTCGAAGCTAACATCGATACCGCCGTGCGCATCGCGTCCATCGGATGGCCGCTGGAGAGCGCGGAACGGATCACTTCCAAAAGCGGTTGCGGCGGATTGCGATTGGCCTTGAGTTGATCGGAGAAATTGGCGAGTGCTTTGCGCGTTGGCAAGTCGCCGAACCAGAGCAGGTAGATTACCTCTTCGAAGCAGGTATTTTCGGCCAGGTCGTCGATTGAATAGCCGCGATAGGCGAGTTTGCCCTGAGCGCCCTTAATCAGGGAGATTGAGGTTCGGGTGGCGGGCGGCCCTTCGATTCCGTTCGCAACGAACATTTGTTCCTAAGCCACTTTATCGAGGCGCAAGCGCGCGCCCGCAATAGCAATCAATAACACACCCGGCTAAAGTGCGCTCCTGTGACCAGGTGCGCCGGCAATCGCGATCGGGCGCAAGAATCCAACGTCTGCCGTCTTTCCTTTGGCCTGCCAAATCGGTAATTCTCATGCTGGCCATGCGGTTCAAGAATGTCCGTGCGAGCGGCGGCGTCACAGCATCTGAGAACGCTCCGAGTTCGGACCGGCCCACTCCAGCGAGGGGGCGAATAAGCTGCTGATGGCGAGGAGTGGAACAGCGCGATGTCGTTACAACTAATTCCGCCCGACGTCAACATTGACTTTGTCGGCAAGCGGAATTTTTTCATCATGCTCTCAACCGCGATCAACCTTGCGGCGATTTTTTTGTTGATCTTCGTCGGCCTCAATTACGGCGTCGATTTCGTCGGCGGCAGCGTGGTCCAGGTGCGCTTCGATCGCGCGACCAGTGCCGACAATATTCGCGGGGCCTTGGCCCCCCTGAACTTGGGCGAAATTACCGTTCAGGACTTCGGCAAGTCAGGGCAAGAGTATCTGATACGTTTTGAGAAGGTTGCCAATATCGCGGGGTTGGGCTCCAAGCTTGAGGGGGCGCTCGACAATCGCTTCGGCGCGAAGGCGGCGCAGGTGGTGCGCGTCGAGAGCGTTGGTGCCAAGGTGGGCAAGGATCTTCGCCGCAACGCTATCGGCGCGGTGGTGGTAGCAACGCTCTTCATGGGCGCGTTCATCGCGCTGCGCTTTCGCAAGGTTAGCTGGAGCTTTGGCGCCGGCGCGGTAATCGCGTTGATTCACGACATCCTGGTGGTGACCGGGGCGCTGGTGCTGTCGCAGCTGCAGTTCGATCTGACCACCCTGGCCGCACTGCTCACCGTAATCGGCTACTCGGTCCACGATACGATCATCGTCTCCGATCGAATCCGCGAGGACGCGCTCAAACGCCGGCGCGAGGGCCTGGCTTCGATCATGAATCGCGCGATCAACGAGACCCTGTCACGGACCATCCTCACCTCGGGAGTGGCGATCGTGGTGCTGATCGCGCTGCTGGCGCTGGGCGGACCAATATTGCGGCCTTCGGCGTTTACGCTGCTGGTGGGATTCATCACCGGAACCTATTCCTCGATCTACATCGCCAGCCCGGTCGTACTTTTCTGGGAGCGGCGGGTGAAGGTTGGTGCGCTATCGCGCGCGGCCTGACGAACTAAACCCAAGTACGTCGTTCGGCTCATCGGGGCGTCTGTTGGCAATCACGATTCGAACCGGACGTGGAGTCTATCTGCTCGATTTGGCCGGCGGCATTGAAGCGACCGCAGACGCTATTATCGTGCCGCTCAAGCTCGAGCATCAGGGCGGTCTCGAACGGGTAGTCTTGCGATGCCGGATCGCGCGAGCCCTGCTGGACAGACCGTCGGATGAGCATTCCGCGGCGGCGCTGGAGTGGCTTGCGCCGCGGATCGAGCGAGAGTTCGAGCAGGTTCGCGAACAGGCACTCAAATCCATTCGTAACGACAAACGACTATTCGAGCTCAGTTTCGACCAGAGCGCTGCTGGTCCTTTCTGAACTGCCCGACATGACCGCGGCGATCTCTCCGGTTGGTTCCGCGCGCGGTGTTTTCAGTCGCCGTGACTTCCGTCTGTATTTTTGCGGGCTCTCGATCGGCACGCTGGCCAACGAAATGCTGGCCGTCGTAGTCGCCTGGCAGGTGTACGATATCGCGCGCTCCCCGCTCGCGCTGGGCTACGTCGGACTGGCGCAGTTCGTACCGATGGCGGCGTTCGCTATCACGGCGGGCGATCTAGCGGACCGTCTCGACCGGCGGATGATCCTGGCGGCGGCATACTCGGTTCAGGCGGTCGGCGCTGCGCTTTTTCTGCTGATCACGATCGTGGGCCCCGCCGCGATATGGCCCTTCTACGGGGTGCTCGCGCTTTTTGGAGCGGCGCGCGCCTTCAGTCTGCCGACGGGACAATCCTTGCTGCCTCTCATAGTGGTCGAAGAACAATTCCCGCAGGCATTGGCCTGGACGACGACGGCTCGTCAGATCGGGGTCGTCGTTGGACCGGCGCTCGGTGGCGCCATCTATTTGCTCGGACCGGCGGCGGCCTATTGCGTGTGTATGGTTCTGCTGCTCGGCGTGGCCGCCGCGGCCGTGTCTATCCGTACGCGCAGTAAAGCGCGGCCCTTAGACAGCGATTCGACTACGTTCGAGCGTCTCACTGCCGGCATCAGGTTCGTGCGCACCAAGAAGATCATCCTCGGCTCTATCTCGCTCGATCTGTTTGCGGTGCTGCTGGGCGGGGCGACGGCTTTGTTGCCGATCTATGCCCGCGACATCCTTTACGTCGGCCCGACCGGCCTGGGATTGCTGCGCAGCGCGCCGGCGCTGGGCGGGACGGTGGTCGGTATTCTTCTGGGGCGCGCGCCACTGCGTAGAAAAATCGGGGTTACGATGTTCGCCTGCGTGGCCCTGTTTGGCCTGGCCACCATCGTGTTCGGAATTTCGCACAGCTTCGCGCTGTCGCTCGCGCTGCTGGCGATCCTGGGCGGAGCCGACATGGTCAGCATCAACGTGCGGCATATGATTGTTCAGCTTGCTACGCCGGATGTGATGCGCGGACGCGTAAGCGCGGTGAGCTCGCTATTTATTGGAGCGTCGAACCAACTGGGCGAATTCGAGTCCGGAATCACGGCGCAATGGTTCGGAACGGTGCCGTCAGTGGTAATCGGAGGGATTGGCACGATCGTCGTCGTCGGCCTTTGGACGTGGCTTTTTCCAGATCTTCGCGAGGTCGACACGATGTCCGACGTGATTGCTAATCGATGATCAGCCTTTAGCGGTTTGGAAGCGGTCGATTAGGCATCAGAGGCTCTTTTTCTGGTGACGGTCGGCACTGAGGGCGCCTAATGAGCGGCACTGTCCACAAAAGCGGCGGCTTTAGCCGGGTTCGGGCACTGAAAATCCCAAATTAGGCTTGACAAAAAGGCCCAATAGCCTTAGGAACCTCATCAAGTGCACAATCAAAAACGTGGTGCTGAAACGTGGGCTGCTTAAGTTGACATCGGGCGGCGAGCGGCTATACTATACCTATCGAGTCCACTAATTTTGACGCGAGGATATTTGGGCGGGACAGGTAATGGTTAAGCTGCCGATTTACATGGACAACCACGCGACGACACCGCTCGATCGGCGGGTGTTGGACGCGATGATGCCGTATTTCAGCGAGAAGTTTGGCAATGCCGCGAGCCGCAACCATTCGTTCGGATGGGCGGCCGAGGAAGGCGTGGATAAGGCGCGCAATCAGATCGCGGCGCTGATCAACGCAAAATCGAAGGAAATAATCTTCACCAGCGGTGCGACCGAGTCTGACAATCTCGCGATCAAGGGTGTCGTTGAGTTTTACAAGGACAAGGGCAATCACGTCATCACGTGCGTGACCGAGCATAAGGCGGTCCTCGACAGTTGCAAGGCGTTGGAACGGGCCGGCAAAGCGACTGTCACCTATTTGCGGGTCGACAAATACGGCATGGTCGATCCGGACGAAATCCGCCGGGCGATCACCGACAAGACTGTGCTGATCTCGGTGATGTTCGCGAACAACGAGATCGGAACGATCCATCCGATCGCTGCGATTGGCAAGATCGCGAAGGAAGCCGGCGTTCTATTCCATAGTGACGCGACCCAGGGTGTCGGCAAGGTGCCGGTCGACGTGGAAGCGTGCGGTATCGACTTGCTCTCGCTGTCGGCTCACAAGATTTATGGTCCCAAAGGGATTGGGGCCCTGTATGTTCGCTCCAAGGCGCCGCGAGTGAGGCTAACGCCGATGATCGATGGCGGCGGCCATGAGCGCGGCATGCGCTCGGGGACCCTGAACGTGCCTGGAATTGTCGGGCTCGGCGCGGCATGCGAGATCTCGGGCCATGAGATGGCGAGCGAATCGGCTCGGCTAATCGACCTGCGCAACAAGCTGCAGGCCGGATTGTTCGAGCGCCTCGATGAGATTTATGTCAACGGCCATCCCACCGAGCGGCTGCCGGGTAACCTCAACGTCAGCTTTGCGTACGTTGAAGGTGAGTCGCTGCTGATGGGAATCAACGACGTAGCCGTGAGCTCGGGCTCTGCGTGCACGTCGGCGACGCTCGAGCCGTCGTACGTGATTCGCGCGCTGGGAACCGAGGAGGAACTGGCGCACAGCTCGATCCGGTTCGGGCTGGGACGATTCAATACCGAAGAAGAAGTTGACTTTGTGGCGGATAGGGTGGTTAGAGAGGTGAAGCGGCTGCGCGATATGTCGCCGCTTTACGAGATGGCAAAGGAAGGGATCGACCTCAAGTCAGTGGAATGGCGTCGCGACTGAGGCGTTCTTCGATCGTCGGAGAGAGAGATGGCGTATTCGAATAAAGTTATCGACCATTATTCAAACCCTCGCAACGTGGGCAGCTTCGCGAAGGACGAACCCAACGTGGGCACCGGGATCGTGGGCGCGCCCGAGTGCGGCGACGTGATGAAGCTGCAGCTCAAGATCAGCGACGAGGGCGTTATCGAAGACGCCCGCTTCAAGACCTTCGGATGCGGCAGCGCGATCGCGAGTTCGAGCTACGTCACGGAGCTGGTCAAGGGCAAACGCCTGGAAGAGGCGATGGCGATCAAGAACACCAGTATCGTGAAGGAACTCAACCTGCCGCCGGTGAAGATTCACTGCTCGGTATTGGCCGAAGACGCTATCAAGGCAGCGATCGGCGACTGGCAGAAGCGCAAATCAGCCGCGACCGATGAATCGAAAAAGACCGCGGCCAAGAGCTAAGGCAAGGCCGAATCGCGTAATTTATGATTTCGCTTTCTGAAAACGCCGTCGCCAAGATCAAGCAGTTGATGGCCGGGAAGCCACCCGGATCCGGACTGCGGGTCAAGGTGGTGGGCGGCGGATGCTCCGGGCTCCAGTATCGGATGGAGATTGACGAAGCCAAGGAGCGCGACAAGGTCTTCGAGCGCGACGGAGCCCGGTTGCTGGTCGATAAGAAGAGTTTCCTGTATCTCAACGGCACTGAATTGGACTACGCGGAGGAGCTGATGTCGGCAGGCTTCCGGCTCCATAATCCTAACGTCAAGCATTCCTGTGGATGTGGCGAATCTTTTACCGTATGAAACGGTCGAAGAGAGAGCGGTATCGGCAACGTTATGATTCGGTGTCCCTCGTGCGCGCGGCAACAGGAACCGCAACTGATATGTCGCGATTGTGGCTCCCCCCTGGCGCTTGAAGTCGATTATTTTGCGGCGTTGGGCTTTCCTCGCCGGCTGACTTTGGGGGCAAGCCAGCTGGAGCGCGCTTACCATGAGCGCGGCCGCCTCCTCCACCCTGATCGCTTCGCTGTTGAGTCACAAGCGATTCGCGAGGCCAGCCTCGCGAGCACGGCGCTGCTAACGCGCAGCTATCGCACGCTGCGCGATCCCGTCAGCCGGGGCCGTTATTGGCTGGAATTGAGGGGCGAGAAGCTCGCTGAGGACAACAAGCGCGTTCCTACTGATATCGCCGCGCTGGTGTTCGAGGTGCAAGAGGAGTTGGCCGAACTGCGCGACTCTATCGCCTCGAATCGCAGCGCAAGCGAAAAGCTTGTAACCGCTATACGCGAACGCCGTCAAACCTTACAGTCGTCATTAGATGAAGAGCTGAAACAGCTTGAAAAGAACTTCGCCGAGTGGGACGGCCAGGCGGCTGACAGTGCCGGCTTAACGCAAAATCTTAAAGCGACACTTTCGATAATTGCTTATTTAAGGACCCTAATTCGGGACGTGGATCGCGAATTACAGCCCCTAACGCCAGTGGAATACAGGGCCCTTTAATCGAACCAAATCGTCTCGACCAAACACCCATTTGGTGTAGGCGAAGCTTTCAATGACCACTATTTTTGGTATAGACCTCGGTACCACGAACAGCCTGATAGCGGTGATGGACGGGGACCGTCCACGCGTGATTGCCGATCCAAAGACGGGCGATCCGCTGTTGCCGTCAGTCGTCGCGCTGGCGCCGGATGCCTGTGTAGCGGTGGGTCAGAAGGCTATCGAGTTGGAACCGCATTTCAACGTCGAACGCGACGGCCAGATATGTGCGGTCGGCATGGCCGGAGGCGACTACGGCGCCGTGATTCGGTCAGTTAAGCGCTATATGGGCCTTGGAGGCGGAGAAGTGGCGCCTGAAGACCGTCAGCGCTATGCATTTGCCGATCTGACTGGGCCGGTGGTGCGATTTAAGGTGGGCAGCCGGAGCTATACCCCGCCTCAGATTTCGGCAGAAATCCTGCGGGCGCTTAAGAATTGGGCAGAAGCCAGCGGCTCGGAAAGCGTCGACAAAGTGGTCATAACGGTTCCGGCCTATTTTAACGATGGCCAACGCCAGGCGACAAAAGACGCCGGTCGACTGGCTGGCCTCGACGTCGTCCGGCTGGTGAATGAGCCCACTGCTGCTTCGTTGGCATACGGTTTGCAAGGCATGGCAACCGGGCGGGTGGCTGTTTACGATTTTGGTGGCGGAACGTTCGATATTTCGATCCTGAGCATCAAGGAAGGGATTTTTGAGGTCCTTGCGACCAACGGCGATACTCACCTCGGCGGCGACGATTTGGATCGCGCGCTGGTGGGGTTTATCCTCGCCGATCTCTCCGAATCGGATCGAGTCGAGCGCCATATTTGGAACAGTGCGCGCCGAGAGGCCGAAGCGGCCAAAAGGCGCTTGAGTACGATGGAAAGCACGGATTTGGTCGTCGAACTGCCTGGACGGACGCTGCGCAAGAGTTTGACTCGTGCCGAGTTCGAGCGCATGGTCGACGGCTTGGTGAATCGCACGCTTGACAGATGCGCTTTGGCGCTCAAGGACGCCGAGCTTAAGCCCTCCGCAATTGACGCGGTGGTGCTGGTAGGCGGCTCGACGCGGGTGCCATTGGTGCGCCGTCGCGTAGAGGAGTTTTTTGGCCGCAGCCCCCTGTGTTCCCTTGATCCGGACCAAGTGGTGGCGCTGGGCGCCGCGGTTCAAGCGGGAATCCTGACCGGAGCGCGGCGCGACCTGCTGCTGCTCGACGTGGTGCCGTTGTCGCTGGGAATCGAGACCATGGGCGGTGTGATGGAGCGGCTGATCCATCGCAACACCACTATTCCCACAAGCGTCAGGGAGATGTTCACGACGGCGGTCGATAATCAGACCCACGTCGATATTCACGTGGTGCAGGGGGAGCGCGAGCTGGCGAGCGACTGTCGCAGCCTGGCGCGCTTCAAGCTCGGGCCGATCGAGCCGCAGCCGGCAGGGATGCCGCGAATCGAGGTCACGTTCTTGATCGACGCCAACGGTATCTTGAACGTTACCGCGCGCGATCAGCGAACCGGACGCGAGCATTCGGTGGACGTCAAGCCCAGTTATGGCCTGACCGACGAAGAAATCGAAAGGATGTTGGAAGAAGCGATCGATCTAGGCGAAGAGGATCTAAGTCAGCGCATGCTGATACAGGCGCGCAACGACGCCGAGCAGATGCTCGCCGCTATCGCCAAGCAATTGGGCGAATATGGCGGTCTGCTCGACAGTGCTGAACGCGCCGGGATCGACGAAATAGTGTCGCGGCTGGACAGCGTCCGTACGGGCGGCGATCGCGAAGCTATTGCCCGGTTGGTTGAAGAATTGAATCAGGCGACTACGCCCTTCGCGCAGCGGATCATGGATGAAGCAATAGGGGAGGCGTTAGAGAAGAAGTCGGTTCAGGATTTGTCATGATGCGGCCCTTTGGAAGCGTGCAAACTGTGAAATCGGCCTTATAGCAAGTCGAGAAACAGGAGCAATTCGAGATGGGCCTAAAGTGGCAGGATGCGGAAGAAATCGCGGAAATATTAGCGGAAAACCATCCGGGAGTAGATCCGCTGGATGTTCGGTTTACGGATTTGCGCCAATGGGTACACGATCTCGATGAATTTGAAGATGATCCGGCGGCCTCAAATGAGTCTTTGCTTGAGGCAATCCAGATGGCGTGGCACGAAATCTATCAGGATGAGAACGAAGGCTAATTGAATACAAAACCTGGTGTCAACGTCTGATACTAGGAAAGCGTCTATGGATTAGGAGGGGCGGTGGTGGACATTAACGGGAATGTGACTGGCAACAAGGAAGGAAAGATGCAAGAGCGAGAAACATTGGACGAGAGGCTGCCAGGGTTGTTCGAACCCGACACCCTTTTGCCCGTGCAATATTTCGAGGCGATGCGCCGCAAGCACCTGCTTGAGGGTGAGAAGCGTCTGATTTTGAGCGTTTTGGAAGACGCTATCGAATGCTTCATGAAGTGCATCAGTTCCCCGACTAATAAGGGACAGCGGCTGTTTCGAGATGCCGAAGAGTGGATCAATCTCGAAGACAAGAAGTGGATATTCTCGTTCGATAACGTTTGCGAGATGCTGGATATCAATCCTGAATATCTGCGCCGCGGTCTGCGCGTCTGGAAGGAGCGCAAGCTAACGGCGGCCGTGGAAGAGGCGCAGCGGGCGGCGGCGATTCCGGCTCCCGAGCCTGCGATGCCGACAGTCATCGCGCAGCCGGCAAAAAGCTATCGAACGGAAAGGCCGACCCAGTCCAAGCACGAATCGCGTGAGAGCCGAGGCCGACGAACGTTGGCCAAGGCGCGCGCCTAAACTCGCAACTCGCGTTCTCGCTATTAAACGCCGAGGCCGGGCGACTGCCCGGCTCGGCGTTGTGCTTATCTGAGCGTCACGTCAATCCGAAGATCGCTCTGACTTCGCCGTCGCCGCCGACTCACTGCAGCGAGCGCGATTGCGCGTCCCCGCGTGCCGGCTAGCGCGGCGCCAAAGCCTCGAGTGCATGCAGGACATTGGCGCGCCTGCGCTCCGGATCGCGCGCGAATGAGGTTAACAGCAACGTCGCCGTGGTTACCCCAGCAGCGGCGTAAGCCTGAAGCCGCTTGCGGCAGGTGTCCGCGTCGCCGAAAACGTGGGTCGACTCGACCATCTGGTCCGAGACGCACTGCAGCGCTTTCTTGCGATCGCCGGCGTTCCAAGCTGCGATCGCTTCGGCCGCTTCGTTCTCGAATCCAATCCATCGGAAGAACTGATTGTACTGCGGCACCGTGACATAGGCGGTCAACGAGCGGCGCAGCTCGGCCCTCACCTGGTCGACATCTTCATCGACCACGGTGACGATCCGGCACACAAGGTCAAGCTTGGCAGGGTCCTTAGCGGCGGCAAGCGCGCCCTGCTTGATCTGATCGAGCATCGTCGAGAGCGTCTCCGGGGTGATGTAGTTTGTGATGACTCCGTCGCCTATTTCTCCGGCCGTGCGCAGCATCAGCGGGCCCTGAGCGCCAATGAAAATCGGCGGCGGCGCGTCGAGTTGGAAGTCGAGCCGAAAGCCATTGATCTTGAACGTCTTGGCATCCATCACCACCCGGTTCTTGGCGAAGATGGCGCGTAACGCTTCGACCGTTTCGCGAACGCGAGTGACCGGCTTCTTGAACGGAACGTCCATCCACTGCTGGACGATGATCGGCGTTGAAGTTCCGAGTCCCAGGATCAGGCGGCCGTTCGAGATCTGCTGGACTGTCGCCGCCGACATCGCGATCAACGCCGGCGGACGCGTGAATACCGGGACGATCGCCGTGCCCAGCCGCAATTTCTCGCTTACCGCCGCCGCTGCCGCCAACGGAGCAAACGCGTCGTTGCTAAACGACTCCATCGACCAGAGGTCTGTGTATCCCAGCGATTCGGCACGCCGCACCAGGTCGAGAACACCGCGGTTCTGAAATCCTTCAAGCGGAATCGTAATCCCAAGACGCATCGGCTCACCTCCGATTGCGCCACGCTAGCGCATCGAAGTCCGCGATTACAGCATTTGCAAAGATCGCGGCAGCGCCGCTCAGCGAAGATTCAGCACCTGCGCCAGATGGAGCGGGCGGCGGCCGGAACAGAATTGCGCGATCTGCGAGCGGCAGGAAAAGCCGTCCGCGATTATCATCGTCTCCGGATCGCTGGCGCGCACCGCCGGTAGCAGCACGCGCTCGCCGATCTTGCGCGACACCTCGAAGTGGTCGTCGTCATAGCCGAACGCTCCGGCCATCCCGCAGCATCCGGCGTCCAGTTCAGTGAGCGCGAGTCCGGGGATTTGTCCAAGCAGCTTGAGCTCGCCGGCGAGGCCCGCAATCGCCTTCTGATGGCAGTGGCCGTGGATAATCGCGCGTCCCGCTATCGGCTGGGGCATAAAGGCGGGGGCTTCACGCACCAGGAATTCGTCCAGCATCAGCGCGCGATCCGAGAGCGCTCGCACCCGCGAATCGCGCGGCATCAAGCGCGGCAACTCGTCGCGAAACGTCAACAGGCAGCTCGGTTCGAGGCCGACGACAAAGACCTCGCGTTCGACGAAGGGCGTGAGCACATCGACGATCCGTGCCAGGCCGCGCTTGGCGAGATCGAGCATGCCTCGGTCAAAGAGCGGACGGCCGCAACATAAATCGACCGGCGGGATGACGACGCGGAAGCCCGCGCGTTCGAGCACTTCGACCGCCGCCACTGCGACTTCGGGCTGGAAGAAATTGTTGAACGTGTCGGGAAACAGCATCACTTCGCGCGCGCCTGGATTCGCGCCGGCGCGGCGGATAAACCACGAACGAAATGAAAGTGGCGCTATACGCGGTAGGGTGCGTTCGCGATGGACCCCGAGTATCCGCTTGAGAATTCCTGAGGACGCGGTACTGGTGGCGAGCGCGTTGACGATACGCGGCGCCGCCGTGCCCAGCCGCGCGAAATCGTGAATGCGGCCGAACACGCGATCGCGCAACGGGCGTCGCTTCGCCTGATAATAGTGCGCGAGGAATTCGGCCTTGTACGCCGCGAGATCGACTCCGGCCGGGCACTCGCGCTTGCATCCTTTGCACGACAGGCAGAGATCGAGCGCCTCGCGCACCGATTCGTCGGCCATCCCGCCCTTGAGCAGATCCCCGCTCAACGCTTCGAACAGGATGTGGGCCCGGCCGCGAGTGGAATGCGTCTCTTCGCGCGTCGCCATGTATGACGGGCACATCGTGCCGGCGTCGAGCTTGCGGCACTTGCCTATACCGACGCATCGGAGCACCGCGCCCGCCAGTCCTCCGTCGTCACTGAAATCGAAATGAGTTGTTGGCGACGCCGGTTGATGGCCGGTGCTGAGCCTCAGGTGCGAATCGATAGCGGTGGGACGAACGATCACGCCAGGATTCAGCATGCCGTCGGGATCGAACGCGTGCTTGAACTCGGCGAAGCCGTCGATTAACTCGGGTCCGAAGGTTTTGGGCAGGAACTCCGAGCGCGCTCGGCCGTCGCCGTGCTCGCCCGATAGCGAACCACCGAACTCGACGACCAGGTCGGCGATTTCCTCCATCGCGGCGCGAAAGCGCGTAACTCCCGCGGCGCTCTCAAGGTCGAAGTTGATTCGGCAGTGGACGCATCCGTCGCCGAAATGTCCGTAGTAGACCGCCGCTTCGAGCCGATGCGCCGAAAGCAGACGCGCGAACCGGCGCAGATATGCTCCGAGCTTGGCCGGCGCCACCGCAACGTCTTCGGCGCCGGGCCAGGTGCGTGGAAACCCTGGAATCGCGGCGCTGGCTCCGAGGCCCGAATCGCGCAAGGTCCAAATCCCGCGCTGCTCGCTCTCGCTGGTCAGGACCGCGATACCGAGACAATCGGGAATGCGCCGGGCACGCTCGCGCACTGCCTCGGCGCGGGCGCGCGACTCGTCTTCGGTTTCGCCGCCGAGCTCGACCAGCAGGTAGCTGTGGCCCTCGGGCAGCAATCGCAGCAGATCGGTGTGCGAGCCGGTGATTTTGCAAAACTCGGTCAGGCGATGGTCAAACGCTTCGAGCGCGTCGGGGCGATGCTCAAGGATCCAGGGAGCGTTGTCGGCGGCAACGAAGATGTCGCGGAATCCGATCACGCAGAGCGCGCGACGCTTCGGTCGCGGCACCAGCCGCAACGTCGCGCCGAGCGTTATCGCGAGCGTGCCCTCGGAACCGACGATCGCGCGGGCGAGGTTGAAGCCGTTCTCCGGCAACAACTGGTCGAGATTGTATCCCGAGACGCGGCGCGGGATACGCGGATAGCGCTCGCGGATCAAATCGCCGTAACGATCGCGCAGATCGCGCAAGCGGCCATACAATTCGCCGATGCGGCCGCTTGCGGCTATGGCCGCCTCTCCATCCGACGGAGCGCCCAGCGTCAGCCGCGCGCCGTCGTAGAGCAGGACGTCGAGCGCCTCGACATTGTCGACGGTCTTGCCGTACGCGACCGAGTGCGCACCGCAAGAGTTGTTGCCGATCATGCCCCCGATATTGCATCGATCCCTGGTGGCGGGATCGGGCGCGAAAAACAGATCGTGACGGAGTAGGGCGGCGTTGAGCTGTGACTGCACGACTCCCGGCTCGACCGTCACAACCTTTCGTTTGGCGTCGATCTCGCCGATCGCTGCCATGTACTTCGAGAAGTCCAGCACGAGAGCAGCATTGCAGCACTGGCCGGCGAGGCTGGTGCCGGCGCCGCGCGGCAGGATCGGCAGGCGATTTTCGCGCGCGAGCGCCACGGCCGCGATAACATCGCCGGCGTGGCGTGGTATCACGACGCCGAGCGGCACCAAGCGATAATTCGAGGCGTCGGTCGCGTACAGCGCGCTCGAGGCCGGATCGAAGCGCACTTCACCGTCGATCGAGCGGCGCAATTCATTTTCTAAGGCGGCGAGCGAGTCCATCACGACGTTCTCGCCGCAAAGTTTAGTTCAATCGATGCGTCGCCAACAGGGTGTTAGATTTGGATAGGGACGAGCGGCGCACGGGCTGCAATCCTTTGTCGCAACCCGCGCGCCGCACGCGTGCAGAGACTCGTTATTCGGGGACGATCGCGATCTTGCCCAGCACGGCGTTGCGTTCCATCAAATCCTGGCCATGCGCCAGCTCCCGCAACGGAAGAATCTTGCCAACCACCGGCTTGATCAAGCCGCTTTCGACGAATTGCATCGCGTCGATCAGCTCACCCTTGTTGCCAAGATGGGAGCCAAGGTAGTTCTGCTGCTTGTTCCACAGCAGCCGGATATCGAGGTGAGCGTCGAAGCCCGAGGTCGCACCGCAAGTGACGATCGTGCCGCCCCACTTGAGGCATTGGATCGATATCGGCCAGGTCTCGGCGCCGGTATGCTCGAAGACAATGTCGGCGCGCCTGCCGTTGGTGATCTTGCGTACTTCCTGAAGAACGTCATGTTTGGTGCGATTGAGCAGGAACTCCGCGCCCAGCTTCTTGCACAGCTCGAGTTTGTCGTCGCCCGAGGTAACCGCGATCGGGCGCGCGTTGAACAGCCTGGCGATCTGAATCGCCATGATGCCAAGGCCGCCAGCCGCGCCCCAGATCAACACGAACTGCCCCGGCTGAATCCTGGCCCGCGTCACCAGCATCCGCCACACCGTGACCAGCACCAGCGGGATAGTCGCGGCTTCGGGATGGGTCAGGTTTTTGGGCTTGGGGATGACGTTAAGCGACGGGACCTTGCAGTACTCGGCATGCCCGCCGTCGAGCGGTCCGGTTTGGAATCCCCAGATTTTGAAGTCGCGGCAGAAGAACTCCTCGCCGTGCGTGCAGTAATAGCATTCGCGGCAAGAGATGCCGCAATGAACCACCACCTCGTCGCCGACTTTGACGGTTTTGACCGCGCTGCCTACGTCTGCGACCACGCCGGATACGTCCGAACCCGAGATATGCGGCAGGATAATTTCCATGCCTGGCAGACCGCGTCGTGCCCAGATATCGTTGAAATTGCAGGAGGATGCCTTGACCTTAATCAACACCTCGGTTGGACCGGGCTTCGGCTCCGGGGTGTCGACGTAGCGCAATACTTCCGGGCCGCCATGCTGATTGAAAACGACCGCTTTCATTTATCTTCTCCGTGGATGAAGTTTTGTTGATAGACCAAAATTAGGTAGCTACCCTGTGGTAGCGATTTTAGCAACGCTTTAAGTTGCGGCCGACCAACTTTGGAATGTGCTAGATTGACCGAGCGCTGCGAATTACATAGAAAGTGGCGGCATACAGCCTTGGGAGTTAATCGATGACCTCAGCGGAGCATGAAGAAATACGACGCTCGGTGCGCGATTTCGTCGACCGGGAAGTTGCGCCGATCGCCAACGATCTGGATCGCAAGAATCAGGAGATTCCTGAGCATATCCTGCGCAAGATGGCGGAGCTGGGCTACTTCGGAGTGACCTTTCCCGTAGAGTCCGGGGGCTTGGGACTCGACTACGTGTCGATGGCGATCGTAACCGAAGAGTTGTCGCGGGGATGGCTATCGGTGGGTTCGGTGATGACCCGTAACCTGATAACCGGCGGCCTGCTGGCGGCGCACGGCACGCCCTATCAGAAGAAGGAACTGTTGCCGAAGATTGCGCGCGGCGAACTGATGACGGCGGCGGCGTTCACCGAGCCCGATACCGGATCGGACACCGCGTCGTTCAAGACTCGGGCGGTCAAGCACGGTGACGGCTACATGCTCAAGGGCTCGAAGATGTGGAGCACGTTCGCCAACCGCGCCGATATCCTGACCGTGATGGCGCGCACCGATCCCGATCCGTCAAAGAAGCATAAGGGGCTCTCTCTGCTCCTGCTCGAGAAGAAGCCCGGCGACGAATTCATGCCGCCGCAACTGACCGGTGAGGCGATTCCAACCGTCGGCTACCACGGCATGCGAAGCTTTGGCCTCAGCTTCGACGACGCCTATGTGCCGGCCACTAATCTGGTGGGAGGAAAGGAAGGGCAGGGCTTCTACCAGTTGATGGTTACATACGAATCGGCCCGGATTCAGACCGCGGCGCGCGGCATCGGCGTCGCGCAGGCTGCTTACGAAGCCGCGGTCAAATACGCGCACGAACGCACCCAGTTCGGCCAGCCGATTGGCGACTTCCAGGTTATCCGCCACAAGCTGGCGCATATGGTGGTCGAGCTCGAGGCCGCGCGACAGTTGGCCTATTACGCCGCCTCGCAGAAGGATACCGGCAAGCGCTGCGATTTCGAGGCCGGGATGGCCAAGGTGTTTGCCGCCGAGATGGCCGAGCGGGTGACTCGCGAGGCGATGCAGATCCACGGCGGCTACGGCTATTCGATGGAGTTCAACGTCCAGCGCTACTGGCGCGACGCGCGCGTGCTGTCGATCTTCGAGGGCACCAGTGAAATCCAATACGAAGTTATCGGCCGCCGGATCATGGAGCAGGGCAAGTAGCGCTCGCTTCGGCGTTGGACCAACGATCGCAACTAAATAGCTAGCGGAGAAAGCCATGTACGTGCTCGATCAAGGCACTCGTATAGTAATTCCTCGCACCGAGATGACCTATCCCGGTCATAACATGAAGCTTCACGAAACCGCCGCCGACGCGGTCAAGGCGCCGGTCGATCACGTGATGGCGGATTTCGAGGACGCCTGTCCCTACGAGTTCAAGGGCGATAAGAGCCGCAAGGTCATGGTGGAGGCGTTCAACAAGCTCGATTTCGGCCGCAAGGTGGTCACCTTCCGGCCCAACAGCATCCACACCAGCTTCTTCAAGGGCGATATGGAGGCCGTGGTGCTGGGCGCGCCCAACCGATTCCACGGTATCGTGCTACCCAAGACGCGCACGGCCCAGGAGATCGTCGAGGTTTCAAATCTGCTCGATGGCCTCGAAAAACGTGCCGGCTGGAAGACGATGATCCAGATCGAGGCGTTGATCGAGACCCCGCAGGCGCTGATGAACGCTTACGCGATCGCGACTGCCTCGCATCGGATGTGCGGGCTGATTTTTGGTATCGCCGATTTCGCCGCCAACCTCGGGATTCGCGAGATCGTCGAGAACCAGAATCAGAACTTCCATTACAGCAAGCAGAAGACCGTGGTCGCGGCCAAAGCAGCCGGCCTCCACGCGATCGACAACGTTTATCTGCGTCTATGGCGCAAGGACGATTCGCCCGAGCGGGTCGCCGAGCTGCAGCGCGGCCTGCGCGAGAAGAACATGGGCGCCGCCGCTCTAGGAATGGACGGCACCTGGGTGATTCATCCGCAGCAGGCGGAAATCGCCAACGCCTGCTACACGCCAAGCGCCGATCAAGTTAACGAGGCGCGCCGGCTGGTCGAGCACTATCACGCCAAGGGCGGCGGCTCGATGGCCGATCCGACCACCGGCGAGATGATCGACGAAGCGACGATCAAAATGGCGCTGATGGATCTGTCCAAGGGCGCGCAGGCGGGCCTGATCGATCAAAAGGAGCTGGCCGATTGGGCCGCGAAGAGCCGCGAGATCACCGGCTACGACATCCTGGAGCTGATGCGCCGCACCGCCTAGCGCGCGGCATTCCATGCGGCATTCCATGCCGGCGGTTGCTTGCGCTCGCGTTGCTCGGGCTGGCGGCAAGACTCGCGAAGCGGAGGACCTAACCCCCGGCCCCGGCTAAGTCTTTCAGTGCCGCGTGGCTGTATCTAGCCGTTTCGCGAGCATATTCAGGAGCGCAATAGCATCCAGCGCCAACTCAGGAGAATCGTCGAAGACGGAATGTGCCCGCGGATTCCTGAGCGCCAGGACGGCGCCCATGAACAGATGCATCATGCCTTGCTGCTCGTCCTTGTCCGTCTGATCGGCCAGCCTGATCGGCCAGCCCGTTGAACGCGAGAACCGGATTGTTTGAGGAAAACACCGTGGACATCAGAGCTGCGCCATCCAAGTCGTGCTTGCGAGATTTCTCCTTCACGTAGTTAACCAGCGCTATGGATGCGTCGAGGACGGCTTGGCGATAGTGACCGTCCCGGTAAAGATCGACGCACACAGTGGAAATCCGCGGATGCAGATCGAGCCCCTCAAACGTCGAACGGGTACGCGCTCCAGTGTCACGGTGAAGATCGGCTCGGCTCTCTTCAAGACGATCGATAAGGTTTTTCAACATCACCCCCGTATGGGGGAAGCCAGCTCGAAAGCCGGCCTGTATCTCCTGTTCGGCCATGTTCACGAACTGATCGCCATGCCAAATTTCATGGTAGCGGTGCCGCCCATATTCCGGTGAGTTGGGTCCAAATATCTCAAGTATTGTTGTGCGTATCCTGTCTACGAGAGTTTGGGTACGTGGGTCGTCATAGGCGGCTCGACAATCCCAGAGCTCTTGGAGAAGGGTCTGGCAGCGTGTCAGCTTTTCTATCCCGCGATCAATCTCGGACTCCGAATCAAAGCCTTTGATTTCGGTGAACTCTGGGGTGGTCTGTCGAGCTGTTTTTCTAGGCATGTTGCTTGATTTCTAGAATCGGTGCGAACCGGCCGGCTCGGCGCCCGCGGCGTTCTGAATTGCCGGCGAATAGCGCCGATCGTTTTCGCCTGGGCTTGTTCAATATATACCGCATTTTTCTTCCATGCGGCGAGAGTCTTGCGCCCGACCCGAGCAGGGCGAGCGCAGTGTCGCGCCGGCATGGAATGCCGTTACGGCAGGGGAGCGGCGTTGAGTAGCGGCGCGTTCTGATCAGCGCGCCGCGCTGAAAATCAGGCTTGGACCGTCTTCGCTACTGCTGGTTACCTTCGAAAGCACAGCCTTCGGAGTAGCCAAAGTTCACCAGCGATGTGTTATCCAGGACATACTCGGCGGGATCGCAAACGCCGAGTAATTCGGTGCCGCCTTCGGCTACCGCAAAATCCAAAGCCAGCGAGCTCGCTACACCACAGATCTCATCGCTGCTGGTGGTGAACCACATATACCCGGTGCTGCTTTGGCAGTTCTCGCCGAGGGTATAACCGCCGGTCTCGATTTCCGAAAGGTATTCGCTGCCGTCAAAGTTGCACCGGCAGCTTCCGCCGGTCACGCCGCCGGCGCCGTTCACACAAACCGTACAATTTCCGGCAATGTAATAGAAAGGTTCAAAAAGACCTATGTTGTAGCATCCGGAGATTTGGCCAGCGAAACACTTGTCGGCCCTGCCGGTCAGCGCGTAATCATAGCCAGCCTGAGGAATTAGGCCGCTGCCGGCCTTTGTTTCGCCGTCGCTGTTGAACAGCACCGAATTGCCGCCCCGCACTACCGAGATATCCAGCTCCAAGGCATTCTTGCCGGTGCCGCAAATGCCGCCGGAGCTGTTAGTCTCGATCTCCATGGTCCCTTCGCCGTCGCGCTCAAGAAAAACGCTGCCGCCCTCGATGAAGCTCTCATAACCCGCATCTATCAGGTACGGGGAAGTAAAGAACCCATTGCAATTGATAATGCCACCCGGCAGCACCTGCCCCGAGCAATCCACCGAGAAATAACCAACGCCGTCTATATAGGCACCGGGATCCCAGAAATAGAAAGAATAGTCTCCTTTGAAGTCGCATTTCGATTTCGCCGACTTCGCGAAACTAGTGCCGACCATCGAGCAGATGGCCAGGACGACTATAAGCAACGACAGCAATCTGGACCGAGCCATTATGGACTCCTCTTAGCAAACATTGGCCGTCGCACCCACGCGGCGGCTAAATCGGGCTAAACTCGGCCCACAGATTCCAACAGCCGGGCCTAAAAGTCAACAGTTTAGAACCGGAATTTAACTCGGAGGATTTTACGAGGCGGCGTCCTCGTCTGGCTGGAAAACCGAATGGTAGATTTATTTGCCGGAAATGCCGCGTTAAGGAACCGGCGCCGCGGTAAGCAATCCTGCGGCCTCGTCGTAACCCATCATCAGGTTGAGATTCTGGACGGCCTGGCCGGCAGCGCCTTTGCCGAGGTTGTCGATCGCCGTCAGCACGCATAGCGTCTGCGAGCGCTTTTCCAGCACGAACGCGATCTCGCAGAAGTTCGTCGCGCGGACGTTCCTCAATTCAGGCAGCTCGCCAGAAGGCAGCAGCCGGATGAAGCGCGATTTGGCGAAGCTCGCCTCGAACGCCGCGCGCACGTCCTCGGCGGTGGTGCCGGCGCGCGGTCGCAGGAAGATCGACGTCAGGATGCCGCGGCTGACGGGCAGCAGATGCGGCACGAACATGATCGCGATGTCGCGGCCGAGGATGGAGGCAATTTCCTGTTCCATCTCGGGCGTGTGCCGGTGATTGCCGACCTTATAGGCGCGGAAGTTTTCGTTGACCTCGGCGAAGAGCTGATCGATCGACGCCACGCGTCGCGCGCCCGTGGTTCCTGATTTGGCATCGATCACGATCGAAGAAGGATCGACCAGGTCGCGGCGGATGAGCGGCAGCAGGCCGAGCAGCGCGCCCGTCGGATAGCATCCGGGATTGGCAACCAGTCGCGCCTCGCGGATCTCGCGGCCGCGGAACTCGGCAAGCCCATAGACAGCCTTTTGAAGTAACGCCGGCGCCGGATGCTCCGAGCCGTAAGTCGCGCGATGCACTTCGAGGTCTTTCAGGCGAAAATCGGCCGAGAGATCGATAACCTTGACGCCGTGAGCAATCAGTTCGGGCACGATGCTGGAGCCGACGCCTTCGGGCAGGCATGAGATAACTACTTCGGCGCGATCCTTGAGCAGGTCGGGGCGCAATTCCTCAAGAGGGGGCAAATCAAGACCGGCGAGATGGCGGTATACCTGGGCGACCTCGCGCCCGGCGTAATGCTCCGAGGTGAGCACGCTGAGCTCGATGAAAGGGTGGCCGGCGAGCAAGCGCACAGCCTCGATACCGGAGTAGCCGGTCGCTCCCAGAACTGCGGTCTTGACCCTATTGTTGGAGGGCATCTTATCTGGCAATTGTATCCCCAATCAAAAAGCTAATCTCAGCATAACGTGAACTAACAGAAACACACCTCCCGTGCCAGCCAGCCGCCTCATCAGCCCGACGAACCGGGCTGTAAGGCGGACAATTCAGGCAAGCACGAACGACGGTTTCCTGCGCTCTTTTCGCCGCGGATTGAAGCCGGCGATCCAGTTGCGCTTTAACGCTTCGAGTATTGAGGCCGCTTGCGCGCCTTGTGACGGCCGTACTTTTTGCGCTCGACCTCGCGCGGGTCGCGCGTGAGCATCCCGCCCTTGCGCAGCGTCGGCCGCAGGGTCTCGGCGACGAGTGCCAAGGCGCGCGAGATGCCGTGACGGACCGCGTCGGCCTGTGCCGAGATGCCACCGCCCTGGACGCTTGCGATGATGTCGTACTGGGTCTTGGATTCGGTAACTTCCAGCGGTTCAAGGACGCGCATCCGCGCGGTCGGGCGCGGGAAGTAGTCCTCGAGGGTGCGCTCGTTGATCTTAATCGCGCCTTCGCCGGGGATAAGACGAATCCGCGCCACGGCGGTCTTGCGCTTGCCGGTCGCCCAAATTGGATGCCTCTTGTCTACCATTAGAGTTCTAACCTCGTTCAGGCTTGTACCAGTTCAGGTTGCTGCGCCGCGTGCGGATGCTCGGCGTCGCGATACACCTTGAGCTTGGTGAACAATTGCCGGCCCAGGCGATTCTTGGGCAGCATCCCGCGCACCGCCTCTTCGAGCAGCCGCTCGGGCTTGGTCGCGATCAACTTGGCTGCGGTCGTGGCACGAATCCCGCCGGGATGACCGGTGTGGCGATAGTAAGTTTTCTTTTCGAGCTTGGCGCCCGTCAGACGCACCTTGGCGGCATTGATCACCACCACGAAGTCGCCCGCGTCTTGATTGGGCGTGAAATCGGGCCGGTGCTTGCCGCGCAGGATACTGGCGGCGCGCGAGGCTATCCGACCCAGCGGTCGTTCGCTGGCGTCGATGAGGACCCATCGCCGTCCCATAAGCGCGTTCTCGTGCGAGATACTCTTGGTTTGTTCTGTCAGCTTCAATTCCCCAGCACCTGTGGCAACCTCTCCTGGGGCGCCGACAAATTTCTCTGAGCGCTCCAGGCGACATGCATAATCTTGTTGGCGGGGCCGATGGGATTTGAACCCACGACTTCCGACGTGACAGGCCGGCGTTCTAACCGGGCTGAACTACGACCCCGCCTGAACCATCCTTTGTTACATTTTATAGCGTCTCTCGCAACCAGGCCTGAACAGTGGCTAAAACATCGCGAGAGCGCAATCCCGAACGGGCAGCGGCAGTGCTACAGCTTTCGGGCTTATCAGCCTACTGATTGTGGCAGTTCGCACGCGGCGTTGGTAGCTTCAAGACATAAGCAATTCAGCGTTCGAACGGGTTGCCAAGGAGTTCGCGGCTTATGATGTGGCTGGTTCGATTAGCACTGCGTCGCCCACTGTCGGTGGCGGTGATGGCGTTGCTGATGCTGGTGCTGGGCGTTCTGTCGTTCACGATGATGAACGTCGACATCTTTCCCGCGATCAACCTTCCGGTGGTGATGGTGGTGTGGAGCTACCCGGGGCTGTCGGCGATCGACGTAGAGCGCCGGATGGTGATCATCAGCGAACGGGCCTACTCGACCACCGTCAACGACATGGAGCATATCGAGTCGGAGTCGATGGAAGGTCTCGGCATCCTCAAGGTCTATTTCCATCCGGACGCCGATATTGGCGCGGCGATCGCGCAGATCAACGCGGTATCCGAGACGATTCTGACGATTCTGCCGCGCGGCACGGAGCCGCCGAATATCATTTCGTACAACGCCGCCAATGTTCCTGTGGCGCAGCTCAACATCTTCAGCGACACCCTCTCGGGACGGCAGCTCTTCGACTACGGGCTCAACTTCATCCGCATCCAGCTTTTTACGATTCCCGGATTTTCGACTCCGGCGCCGCTCGGCGGCGTGCAGCGCCAGGTGATGGTCAATATCGATCCGGCAAAGCTTTACGCCAACGGCCTGTCGGCCGCCGACATCGGCAACGCGGTCGCGGCGCAGAACGTCGTGATTCCGTCGGGCCAGGCGAAGATGGGCGACTACCAATACAACGTCGATATCAACATGAGCCCCGCGACGGTGCCGGCCTTCAATCGCCTGCCGATCAAAGCCAGCAGGGGGACCACGGTGTTCCTGGGCGACGTGGCGCCGGTTTCCGACACCCATCCGCCGCAAACCAACGTGGTCAATATCGACGGCAAGCCCGCGACTTACTTGATGATAATCAAGCACGCAGCGGCTTCGACCATCGCCGTGGTCGATGCGGTCAAGGCGAAGATTCCTGACATCCTGGCGACGGCTCCCAGGGGGCTTAAGCTCGCGCTGACGTTCGATCAATCCCAATTCGTGCGTGCGGCGCTGTGGGACGTGGTGCAGGAAGCGATCACGGCGGCGCTGCTGGTCGCGCTGATGGTGCTGATATTCCTGGGCTCGGCGCGCAGCATGCTGATCGTGATCGCTTCGATCCCACTGTCGATTCTAACCGCGATCGTCGCGCTCAAGCTTTCCGGCCAGACCATCAATACGATGACGCTCGGGGGAATCGCGCTGGCGGTCGGAATGCTGGTCGACGACGCGACCGTCGAAATCGAAAACATCCATCGCAATCACGCGATGCGCAAGCCGCTGGTGACCGCGATCCTTGACGGCGCCACCCAGATCGCGACGCCTACGCTGGTCGGCACGCTCGCGATCTGCATCGTGTTCTTTCCGGTAGTGCTGCTGACCGGAGTGTCGCGATTCCTGTTCACGCCGCTGGCGCTCGCGGTGGTGTACGCGATGCTGACGTCGTATCTGCTGTCGCGCACGCTGGTGACCACGATGGCCCATCATCTGCTCCCCGAGTTGCACGAGGAGGTCCCGGAGCGCGGCTTCGTGGGACGCTTCATCCGCGGGTTCGAGCGCGGGTTCGAGTGGTTGCGCGAGGCCTATCATGGCGCGCTCACCGGATTCATCGCGCGGCGCAAGCTCGCGCTCAGTTGCGCGGCGCTGATCGTCGCGTCGTCCACCATACTGCTGCTGATGGTGGGCGAGGATTTCTTCCCGCGAGTTGACGCCGGGATGATGCGGCTTCATGTGCGCTCGCCCACCGGCACACGGATCGAGAAGACCGAGTTTCTGGTCGCCAATATCGAGAGCGCGCTCCGCGAGGCCGTTCCGCCCGATGAGCTCGAGAGCATCAGCGACAATATCGGCCTGCCGCTCTACTACGATCTGGCCTTTTACCAGACCGACACGATCGGGCCGCAGGACGCCGACATCCTGATCCAGCTCAAGCCGGAACATCGGGAGCCAACCGCGATGTACGAGGCGCGAATCCGCGAGTTGCTGCATCGCCGGTTTCCAAACGTCGGGACCTATTTTCAGGCGGCGGATATCATCGCCCAAGTGTTGAATTTCGGCTTGCCCGCAATGATCGACGCGCAAGTTTCGGGCAACGATTTGCAATCCGACTACCGAATCGCGTCGCGTCTGGAGTCAGCGATGGCGCTGATTCCAGGGGTCGCCGACCTTCGTATCGCCGAGCCGCTCGATTATCCGGCCTTCAGGGTTGACGTCGATCGCGCCAAGGCGCTCCAACTGGGGATTACCGAGCAGCAGGCCGCGTCCGCGATGCTCACGGCGCTTAGCGGCAACACGCTGATCGCGCCGAGCTTTTGGCTCGACCCCAAGAGCGGCGTCAACTACGACGTGATTTCGCAGGCGCCCGAACACTTCATCGATTCGGTGAGCGCACTTGCCAACCTGCCGCTCAGCACTCCCGCCCAAAGCGGGGTGAGTATTGCGCCGCCGATGACGGTAAACGTGTCGGCCGCCAATGATATCTCCGCACCGACGCAGACGCTGGGGAGTGCCGCCGGGCAAAGCGGCTCGGTTGGAACTCCGCAACTGCTCGGCAACCTCGCCTCGATCACGCATAGCGTCGATCCAGCGGTGGTCGAGCACTACAGCGTACAGCGCGTGATCGATGTGAACTGTGCCGTGGCGGGACGCGATCTCGGCAGCACGACCGCGGAGGTGCAGCGCGCGATCGGCGCTCTGGGCAAGCTGCCCGTCGGCACCAAGGTCGTGATCCGGGGCCAGAGCCAGGCGATGCGCGAGTCGTTTACCACGCTCGGCGAAGGAATCATTCTGGCCATCGTCCTGGTGTACCTGCTGATGGTCGCGAATTTTCAGTCGTGGCTCGAACCGTTCATTATCATGATGGCGGTGCCGGGCGCGCTGGCCGGCGTGTTGTGGATGCTGGTGCTGACCGGCAGCACGATCAACGTCGAATCGCTGATGGGCGCGATCATGGCGGTCGGAGTCGGTGTCGCCAATAGCAATCTGCTGATAACGTTTGCCAACGACCTGCGCGAGGAAGAACATCTCGACGCGGTCGCGGCGGCGATCGAAGCTGGCCGTATCCGGTTCCGCCCGATCATCATGACCGCGCTGGCGATGATTTTGGGGATGCTCCCGATGGCGCTGGCGCTCGGCGCCGGCTCGGAGCAGAACGCTCCGTTGGGCCGTGCGGTAATCGGCGGGCTGATCGTGGCCACCCTGATGACACTGTTCGTGGTGCCGGCGGTGTATTCGATCTTCGGCAGGAAGCTTAAGGGCAAGCGCGAGCGCGACGCCGAAATCGAGGCTGTAACTCAGCCGCTCGGCTGATGATGGACAGGAGAACGCGGTGAAATCTTCCGAAACGAATGCGACGCGTGCAACCAGGCCCGGGGGCATCCTGGGCGTCATCGGATGGCTGCTCGCCGTGCTGATCGCGTTCGGTGTGAGTGGGATGCTGGTGCTCGCGCACGAGCATCGGTTGCAGAGCCAGAAATCCGAGCTTGCACAGACGGCGGCGCGCGGGGCGTTCGTGCTGGTGACGCCGGTACTTCAGTCGCCGCTCAAGCGCAAAATCCAGCTTCCCGCCAATATCCACGGCTACGTCGAGACGCCGATCTACGCGAAGGTCGCCGGCTATCTCAAGTCGATACGCGTCGATAAGGGCGACAGGGTTCGCAAGGACGAAGTGCTCGCGATTCTGGAATCTCCGGAATTGGATCAGCAGGTCCGTAATGCGCTGGCTGCTTACCAGCTCGCGAAAATCACCGACGAGCGCTATCAGATACTGCTGCAGACGTCGGTGATAGCGCGCCAGGACGCCGACCAGACGCACGCGGCGATGCTTCAGTCAAAGGCCACGTATGAGCAACTGCTCGCGACCCAGGCTTACGAAATTATCAAGGCGCCGCTCGATGGAATGATAACCGCCCGCTACGTCGATCCCGGCGCGCTGGTTCCGCAGGCGACCTCGCCCTCCACCGGCAGCACGCCGATACTCGCGCTGGCGACGCTTCAGCCGCTGCGAGTGTACGCCAACGTGCCGCAGAATATGGCGTCCTTGGTGAAGGTCGGCCAGGCGGCGGCCGTGACCGCGACCCAGTATCCGGGGCGGGTATTCGAAGGGACGGTTACGCGCCATCCTCAGGCGCTTTCCGCGGATACGCTCACGATGCTGGTCGAAGTCGATTTGCCGAATTCCGACTTGTCGCTGTATCCGGGCATGTACGCGACGCTCGATCTCACCATTCCGGTGGATAACTCGGTACCGATGATCCCGGATGACGCGCTCGTATTCCGCGACGGCAAGGTCTACGCGCCGATAATTCGCGACAACCATCTGCATCTGTCCGAAGTTTCGCTGGGTGAAGACAACGGGCGCGAGGTGCAGATCACGCGCGGCGTCAGCAACAACGACCTGGTAGCGGTAAACGTCGGCCAGGGCGTCGAGGATGGCATCGCGGTACAGCCAGAGCGCATCGATCAAAAACATCCGTGACCTTGGCCGCAGCCATCCGCTAACGCTGTCGTATGCACTGGAATCTTGGTAGCGTTGAGATGGTCGCACTTGCGGTCACAGGAGGGAACTACCATGGCTCTTAGCGCTCGAAATCACCTCAAGGGCGAAATCACCGACGTCCTGCTTGGCACTGTGACCGCGCTGATAACGGTCAAGGTTGGCGACAACATCGTCGAGTCAGTGATCACGAAACGAAGCGCCGAGGAAATGGGCCTAAAGAAGGGCGACAAAGTGACGGCCGTGATCAAAGCGACCGAGGTCATCATCCAGAAAGGCTGATATCATTCCGTCGGCCCGCCCAGCAGCACCTCGCAACGTCTACGACGCGCCGAGACGTCAGCGCCGTCCGGCCGCGGCTCTCCGCGACGGGACGGCGCTGCCAAGCCTCAAGCGATACTATCTATCTGAACGCCGGCATGATCAGCTCGGCGAAGTCGCGGACGACTTTGCGCGCGCGATCGGCGTTCGGCAGCAGCGATACCTCGCGCATCCCGGCCTTCTCCATCGCGCGGATGCTCGCGATGATCTCGTCCGGCGTGCCCACCAGGCATGAGTCGCGCAGCAGCTCGGCGGTGATGAATTTGCGCTCCTCGGGCTGCACGAACGTGCAATGGCCGTCGTGGATCTGCCGGAAGCGGGCGTTTTCCGGCAAGCTGAAGTTCTTGACCCGCTTGAGATAGGCGTCCCATACGTTGGCGACGTGGCGCGGGATAATCTCGTCCTTCTCGCCCAGCTCTTTCCAGACTTCATAGTAGAAGTGCAGCTCGGCGATCGCCCAGGCGCCGGCCTCGTCGATTACGCGCTCGTCGGTAATCTTCTCGCCAGGACGCAGCACGCATCCCGCGGTCAGCACCGCGTTGTGGAAGGGCTTAGGCAGGGTGCGGCCGACTGCCTTGGCGCCGGCTTCGATTTCGGCGAGCTTCGGCTTGACGACTTCCTCGCGGCCACCCACCGTGATCCAACCGTCGGCATAGGCGCCGGTCGCCTGGCAGGCCTTGGGTCCGTTGGCGGCGACGTAGATCGGGATGTGGTTGTCGAGGTTGACGAAGTAGCGGTCGCGATGGAGGAACTTAATCTCGCGGGTGCGGCCGCGATAGGTGTAATCGACCGCCTCGCCGTCGAGCAGCGCGCGCACCACGCGCAGATATTCGCGGAACTCCTTGACGGGCATCGGATGCTGCCCCATCACGCGCATCGCGGTGTGGCCGGTGCCGATACCGAGAAATACCCGGCCCGGCGCCAGTTGGTTGATGCTGGCGATCGAGTGCGCGGTGACCGGTGCGATCCGAGTGCCGGGAATCGCGACGCCGGTGCCGATCTGGATGCGCTTGGTGTTGACGGCGGCCAGCGCCATCGTGGCGTAGCAGTCGGACCAGATCATTTGCGAGTCGGGCACCCAGGCGCGGTTATAGCCGAGTTCCTCGACATATCGGATCAGGTCCCACTTATCGACGTGAGTGTCGAAACAAATTCCGAATTCCATAGACCTCACCTGGGTTAAACAGTTTTCGTCAAGAGGACGGCCGAAACTAACATCGCTCGGGCGCGGCGGTCAAACCATTAGGCGCGGCCGCAATCCGGCGCGCCTCGATCTGATAGAGAATCGCTCTGGTTAATGGGCGCCGGGCGGGGCAGGGCGTCCCGTTCCCTTCAAGAACATGAAGCCCGGGATCAGCACAAAAGTGAGCACGGCCAGCGTGCGGTAGATGTCGTTGAACGAGAGCATCGCCGCCTGGCTCTGCACCATCCCGTAGACCATCCCCAACGATTGATGCTGCCCGGTGACGATCTGCTGCGTGTAGTTGAAGTGGGGCGCGCCAGGCATCACACCGGTCTGGCTGAGCTTCCAGGCCTCGAATACGGAGAAGTGCTGAACCAGGTTCGACTGATGGATTTGCTCGTGGCTGATGAGCTTGGTGGTCATGAACGAGATTCCGATTGCCGCGCCCGTGTTGCGCATCATGTTGTACAGGCTCGCCGCGTAACCCATCCGCTCGCGCTCGACGCAGGCGAGCGTCGCAGCGGACAGCGTCGGGAACACCAGGCCCAAGCCGATACCGAGCACGATCGTAGGCATGATCACCTGCCAGATGCCGACCTGCAGGTCCCAATGGGACATCATCCACAGGCCGTACGCCATCATCGCGAAGCCGACGCCGATCAGACGGCGAGTGTCGTAACCGAAGCGCGCAACCTGGCCAACCGTTATCATCGCCGCCAGCGCTCCGAGACCTCGCGGCGACATCACCAGACCGGCCTTCCACGCCGTATAACCCATGAAGTTCTGCAGGAAAACAGGATTGAGCAGGCCGGTACCGTACAGCACCGAGCTCATCGCGACTACGAGAAAGACTGCCAGGCTGAAGACGCGGTTCTTCATGATGCGAAGGTCGATAATCGGCGCTGAGAATCGCAACTCGTGAATGGTAAGCGCGATAAGCGACACACCCGCGCCCAGTGAGCACCAGACCACCCAACTCGAATTGAACCAATCGGAACGCTGGCCGCGATCCAGCACGATTTGCAACAGACCGAGCCCGAGGATCAGCAGGATGATGCCGGCGTAATCGACCTTGCCACCCTGATCCCGGTGCGCGCGCAGGTAGGCAGGATCGTGGACGAAGATGTAGACCATCAAGGCGGCCAACAGGCCAACCGGAATGTTGATGTAGAAATTCCAGCGCCACGACCAGTTATCGGTAATCCATCCGCCGAGCGTTGGACCGGTGATCGGTGCCAGCATCAGGCCGACGCCCCAGGTCGCCATCGCCAGCGCCTGCTCCTCGGGAGGAAACGTCTCCATCAGAATCGCCTGCGATAACGGGATCATCGCGGCGCCGGCGGCTCCTTGAAGCAACCGAAACACGACCATCTGTTCCAGTGACCCGGCCCATCCACAAAGCGCCGAGGTCGCGACGAAGATCATCATCGAAAACAGAAAGTAGCGTTTGCGGCCGAAGCGCGACGAGATCCATCCCGTCATCGGAATCATGATGCCGTTGGCAACCAAATAGCTGGTTACGACCCACGCGATCTCGTCGACGCTGGCCGAGAACGTGCCCTGCATATGGGGCAGCGAAACGTTGACGATGGTGACGTCGAGCACTTCGAGCGTGGTGCCGAGCATCACCGCGATCGCGATCAGCCACTTGTGTGTGGGAGGATCGGCGCGATGGGGAGTAGGCGATGCTGCGGCTTTTGCGGCTTCCACGCTGGGGGTATTAGGAGCAAACTTCGCGGAGCATCTTATCCACTGGCAAAGCAGAATGACAACGGCGGAGGGCTATTCCGAAAAAGGCCGCGTCGCGGGTAGAATAAAAGCATGCGCTTAGCGGAAAACTGGTACCTGAAGGTGCTTGCTGTGGTGCTGACGCTCACTATCTCAGCATGCGCTGCCATGGAGGAGCAGGAGCAGCAGAAAGAGGCACAAATCAAGGCGGCCGAAGTCTCGATGGATCTGAACCATATCTTCATCCAGGCGGGTGATACGCCGGAGGTGCACGACGTCCTGGGCAAGCTTGAGTACACAGAACCAGTGACGGCCGACTCAATCGAAGAAACGACGCAAGATGACAAGCTTAGAAAGATGGCGCTGGATCGATATCCTGAGGATGTCGACGGAATAATAGACGTCCATCGCGACGTGAATGATACCGGCACCGAAGTCACGGTTTCCGGTATGGCTATCAGGATTCGGCCCGGGCCGGGAGTCGTATGCGGTCCGTCGTCTCCACTATGCAGGCACAAGGTGCGGCCGGGCGAGATGGTAGCTCAGGCGGAAAGTGCCCCCGAGGAGCGCGAGGTAAAGCCGCCCACGATCCAGCCGGGGGATGTCTGGGTGAATCGCATCAATGGCGAGGACGAGACCACTAAAGTAGTGAGCATATCCGGCGGGCGGGTGGTGCTGAACATCGCTGGCAAGGAGGCCATACTCAATCCGGATCTGAATCAGCTCTCCGGGTTTTCGATTGTTGCCGGCCAGGATGTGTCTTATTCGCCTGACTTGGGAACATTTTCGTGGCCGCTGCGCAAGGGTAAGCAGTGGACTAATCACTGGAAATGGAAGTCAGAGGATTATACTGGTGACGGTACGACCAACGGGAAGGCGGTTGGATGGGAAACGGTTACGGTACCGGCCGGCACCTTTACCGCGCTTCGCCTGGATATATCGTACAGGTCGATCGTTCCAGCCGAAACGACTTGCTGGTATTTGCCCGATGCGAACACATTCGCCAAGTGCGACATAACCTCTGGAAAGAAGAAGACGA
>JBEKLA010000019.1:0-32549 GCA_050010455.1 Binataceae bacterium (SeqCode)
ATAGCTAGCCTCGCCGCCGCGTCGGTGCCCACGGCGGCGGCGAATAATACGCTGGCAACAAAAAATTTCAACTTCACTTGAGCGCGGTCCGTGCGCTTTCCCGCCTCTCGGCAACCTCTTGCTCGATCTGGTCCCAATCCAGGAGTTGTACTCCTGAGGCGACGATCTGAGATCGCAGCTTCCAAAGCCGCTTGCCGAGTGTGGTTCGCGGCTGATACGGCACATAACCACCCATTTTGTTGGCGGTCGGCGAGGTCTCTGCTGGCGCAGTGCGCGACATACTTTTCCCCTTTGTCGCAGCTAGTCTAGCACGCTGCGCAATCCGGGCCGACTCCTTCCTCGCGGTACCAGACCTTGTAGATGCCCACTAAGATGCCGCCGCGACGACGCTTTGCGGCGCTGCGGCGCCGAGGAAGCGCTCGCGCAGCGCGCGCGACGCTTCCTCCATCACGTCGTGCACTATCTGCCGAGCCGGCTTGATGCTGTTGATCATGCCGGCGGTCTGGCCGCAGGCGAGCCCGCCGTCGTCGATCTTGCCTTCGTAGCGCGCCTTCTCCGCCAGCGGAAATCCGTACTTTAGCGATTGGATCGGGAACGGCTCGATCTCGGCTTCGCGCCCGACCCACGAATCGGTGAACTTGTTGCGCACCAGGCGGCACGGCTTGCCCGAATGGCATCGCGTGATCGTGGTCCCTTCCTCATCGATCTCGACGATCTTGTTCTTGTAGTTGACGTGGGCATAGCACTCGACCGAGGCGACAAACCGCGTCCCCATCCAGATTCCCTGCGCACCCAGCGCTATCGCGGCCAGCAGTCCGCGTCCGTCGGCGATTCCGCCCGCGGCGAGCACCGGAACTCGCACCGCGTCGACGATCTGCGGCACCAGAGTCATCGTTCCAATACGCCCGGTATGGCCGCCCGCTTCGTGGCCCTGCGCGATAATCACGTCGATGCCGGAGGCCTCCAGCCGCCGCGCCTGCTTGACGTTGCCGCACAGCGACATCACGACCACACCCTCGCGATGGGCGCGCTCGATAATCCCGGCCGGATTGCCCAGCCCGGAGGCGATTACCGGAACCCGCTCCTCGAAGGTGACGTCGATCAAACGCTGGACGTTGCCGGCGTACTTGACGACGTGGCTCTCGGTCTTGTCCGCTTTGATTTCGGCGAAAAGCAGATCGACCGCAAACGGCCGATCTGTCATCGCGCGACATCGCCGGATTTGCTCGCGCAATTCGCGATCGTTCATCGTGCCCGCGCCGATACATCCGAGTCCGCCGGCATTCGAGACCGCCGCCGCAAGCTCGGCATGCGCTACGAAGCCCATCCCGGCCTGGAAGATCGGAAAACGGATGCCTAAACGGCGGGTGAGCGGGGTTGCGAACACGGCAGTTGGCTCCATTAGCGTCACCTCATTCGAAATATAACGAAAAAACCCGAACGATCGCGAAAAAGTCACGAGTACAAGGTGTTGTCAAGCCACAGTTCGAAAAAACTGATCACCCTTCAACGTTGCTTAGGGTTATCACAGTGCGCTAAAAAATTACTTCCAGCACCGAATCGGAGGTGGCGTGTGCGCGAAGTGACGGTGCTGTACCCCCTCGCGGGTCCAGCGTCGGCCAGGAGCGAAATCACTTGCTGCTTTCTCACCCTCAGTGAGAAGGTTGGCGTCCCTCCCGATATTGCAAAACAAAGCATAAACTCCCTCGGACTCGCGGCGGCCGGCGATCGAAACCGCGCGGAAACGGTGCGGTAGCCGTGAAGAATCGGGTCATGGCTGAGCCGATTACACTGTACGTCAAGACCGGATGCCCCTACTGCGCAGCCAAGCGCAACGAGCTTCAGAAAAAAGGCGCCGGGTTCACGGAAATAAATGTCACCGAGCGGCCCGAGGTCATCCCCGAGCTGCTTCGTTTAACTCGCGGCGAGCGGTTGGTGCCGGTAATTGTTCAGGGCAATCAGGTCGCGGTTGCGCCCGAGGGAGGTTGATACTTTTGAAAAACGGGCCGGTGGTCCGCAGATGCTCCAGCGTTGCACGACCGAGCCAGGGAGGCGCCCGACCGCTCAGGTCGCCCCCTCCCTTGCGTGGCTTGCTCAGTCATTCGGCGCTGGCCAAATCCCCTGACGATACTTCCGTCGGAACGCCGCCTCCGGATATCAGTTCGCTACGATTGGGGAACTGCCTGCCGATCAATCTGCGCGAGTTCCTGCTAAAGGAATTTGGCGGAGGGCTCCGAATCGAGGACGACGTCGTTTATTTCCTGCGTCCTCGAGCGGGCGATCTGTTCGTGCGCGAGTTGGCGCGAGCGATCCGGCGATTCTCCTATATCAGAGCGCACGAGCACTGGGTCGAGTATGCGATCCAGCGATCGCGGTTGGAGGCCGAGTTGGGCCGTCAGCCCGGGCCGGACAGTGCCGTCGTCTTGTGTCTGGAATGCGAGCGCTTTAGCGCTGGCACCCTCGCGGAGCATCAGAGAGAGGGATGCGTCACGCTCGTCCTGAAAAGCGAGGGGCGGGAGTCTCGAGAACAATTTCCGCCCGATGGCGCCGGAATCATGACGGGCCGAGGGCTTTATCCCCTAATCGAGGAGTTCCGCCAGGCGCGCCAGAGGGCGGGCCTGTCTCATTTCGGTCTCGATTACTACGTCGCGAACGACCACGTGATTTTCACGTGGCAGCATCTGAGCAAGTAGCGGCCGATTGGCCCGTGTTGCGCGTTGGCAAATAGCGATCAATGCGTTCCGCGGACTCGATCGAGTCCGCGGCTGCGTCCCATCGAAGAACGCATCAGACCTTGACGTTACATCGCTGAGGCGCGACGGCGGCGCTGCTCTTTGCGCCGGCGGCGTTGGGCTTCCGATCGCTTGCGCTTGCGGCGGACGCTGGGCTTCTCGTAAAAAGCCCGTTTCTTCATCTCCTTGAATACCCCCTCCTTTGCCAGCTTGCGTTTGAGCACACGCATCGCCTGATCGAGGGAGCCTTCTACCCGTATTTCCATAATCCTCCGTTCGCCCGCCGTATAACCGCATGAGTCTAAGTCTCGGCGGCCAATCCTGTCAACATTCGACCCTTCGGCCGCCAATCGCGGTTCTAATCGCAAAGGCGCTAGGCCACTCCGGAATCCTGGTAGTGGCTCTTCGCGGGCAGCCCGCTCCTGGCGTATGTTCGATTGAATCACCACCCAAACGCCATTAGGAGGAAGCGATGGATCTCGGGCTCAAAGGCAAGGTTGCGATAGTCACCGGGGCGAGCCGCGGCTTGGGGCGAGCGATCGCCGATACGCTCGCAGGCGAAGGCGTCCGCCTCAGCATCTGTGCACGCGGCGCCGACGCACTCCGCCAGGCAGCAAAAGAACTCGAAGCGGCGGGCCATCAGGTCCTGGCCGAAGCAATTGACGTGACCGACCCCGCGCAGGTCGAGCGATGGGTCGAACGCACGCGCGAACGCTTCGGCGCGATCGACATCCTGGTCAACAACGCGGGCGGCGCCAAGCCGGGCGCGCTCGATCAACTCACGGAATCAGCCTGGCTCGAGGCCTTCAATCTCAACTTCTTTGGACCGGTCGCGCTATCGCGCTTGTGTGCGGCCGAGATGGAGAAGGCGGGCGGCGGCTCGATCATCAACATCACCTCGATTTATGGGCGCGAGGCCGGCGGTCCGCTGACTTACAACGCATCCAAGGCGGCGCTGATTTCGTTCACCAAGATGCTGGCGCGCGAGCTGGCGCCCAAGGGCATACGCGTGAATTCGATAGCGCCGGGCTCGATCCTCTACCCGGGCGGCCTCTGGGAGCTTCGTTTCAAGGAGAACCCGGCGTTCGAGCGCGATTTCATCAGCCACGAATTTCCCGCCGGCCGATTGGGCCGTCCCGAGGAAGTCGGCTACGCGGTCGCGATGCTGGCGTCGCCGAGGGCGAGCTGGATCACCGGCGTCTCTCTGCCGGTCGACGGCGCCCAAGGCCGCTCACTGATTTGAGGCTGACGAACATTGTTGCCGGGCGCGCAAAAGGTTCGGGACGTCCGCGGGCCAAAAACAGATTTACTGAACCGCGGCATTAGGGCTAAATGAAAACCAGACTTTGACCCACTTCTGTTTTTGGAGGACTGGGAATGCACGATGCTAGCAATTCGAAGGCGAGGTGTGGACGCTACACGACCTGCCTTGAGGATTGCTTTGCCTGGATGGAGAAGCGTGAGCCAAACTCGATTCACGCAATCGTCACAGATCCTCCATATGGGCTAAAGGAGTACACGGAAAAAGAGAAAGGCAAGCTGCGTGCTGGAAGAGGCGGTGTCTGGCGCATTCCCCCGTCTTTCGACGGATGTAAGCGAAGCCCTCTGCCACGCTTTACCGTCCTGCATGAACGGGAACGAGTCGCGCTGCGGAACTTCTTCGCTGAGTTTGCGCGGCGCGCGTTTCGAATACTCGCACCTGGAGCGCATGTCTTTATCGCGACTAATCCGCTGCTTTCACATCTGGTCTACCTGCCGCTGATGGAAGGTGGTTTCGAGAAGCGCGGTGAGATCATTCGGCTCGTTCAAACTCTGCGCGGCGGCGACCGTCCCAAGAATGCGCACAACGAATTTCCCGAGGTAACGGTAATGCCCCGGTCCTGCTGGGAGCCTTGGGGTCTCTTCCGCAAACCCTGCGAGGGACGCGTGCAGGATAACCTGCGTAAGTGGAAAACGGGTGGCCTTCGACGGGTGTCGCCGCACGATCCATTTACTGACGTAATACGATCAGCGCCCACACGGCCGGAGGAGCGCGCTCTCGCTCCTCATCCTTCGCTCAAACCTCAGAGCTTTATGCGCCAGATCGTGCGGGCGGCGTTGCCGCTTGGGCAGGGCGTGGTTCTAGATCCGTTTATGGGCGCGGGAGCTAGTATCGCGGCGGCGGTGGCTCTGGGTTACGAAAGCATCGGGATAGAGGTCGACCCTCAGTACTTTCGCATGGCTCAACACGGCATCTCCAAGCTTGCTCAAATGGGATTAAACGGGGCATGCTCCGCGGATGGCGAGTGGCAGGCATCTCTCTTTGCCCAAGGGCTTGGAGCTCATTCACATCCGGCAGGCCGTTGAGTACGTCGAAAAGCAGGCAAGCGACCTGGTTGACCCCTATTACGAACAAGCTAATGTCTTCAGCGGCATCGTCGGGATATTCGGCATAAAGGCTCTCGACGCTTTCAGCCCGTACAAACGCCACAAGCATCCAGACGTCGCCCAGCAACGTTTCCCCGATCTTTCGTTAGGCGGAAAACAGAATCCGCCGCCTGAATTCGCTCTTGAGTCGAAAGGTAGCACTCGACCGTGGGCGGTCAGTCCCATTATGATCATCCCGGCTGGTACATCGTATGGCGCTACGCCGTCGATTCGACGCACACGATCAAGAAAGACAGACCTGTCGTAGTATGGCGCGTCGACATAGCCTTTATACGAAAGGGAGATTGGAAGTATGAAGGCAGTAGCGCTGGCTCGGCTGGCGGCGGCAGGACCCACACATTCGGCTTGCGACGACCGGCGGAAAAGCTGGCCAACGCGGCGGCCTATTCTCTTCCCGGCGTTGCTATCCGGCGAGGCAGGCTGGTTCTGACCGAAGCCTCTTAGAGTCCTGGTAAAGCAGAAAGTTGTGAACTCATCCCCGCGATGCGGTTGCATAGCGCGCGATGTGCTAATTTAATAGCGGGCGTCCGAGAGGGATCGGCGCTTCGACCGCCAAAGGAGGCTGCTCGCCGCTGATAGCTGGGTCCTGCGCAAGGGGAGGCCGCGAACCCCGCCAGGTCCGGAAGGAAGCAACGGTACCGGCACCCACCCCTGTGCCGCAGGGGAGCCTAGCTATCATTCGACCGGCAGCCTCCGCTCTTTAATCTCATCTGCCGCCGGCGGCAGAGTCAGCGCTGGGCAGGTCGAGTCCGCCGGGAATATCTCGACGGACCCGAGCTAAGCGAGCATCCGGTTTGGAAAAACATCTGGTACTGGCGCGCAAGTGGCGCCCCGAGCACTTCAGTGAGCTGGCCGGCCAGGAACACGTCACAAGGACGCTGATCCAGGCGCTCAAGAGCGGCCGGATAGCGCACGCCTTTCTGTTCACCGGGATTCGCGGTGTCGGTAAGACCACCGCCGCGCGAATCCTGGCGCGATGCCTCAATTGCGAGCGCGGGCCGACGCCCGAGCCCTGCGGCGAATGCGCGGCGTGCGTCGAGATTCGCGCCGGACGCGCGCTCGACGTGGTCGAGATCGACGGCGCCACTTATCGCAAAATCGACGACGCCCGCGCGATTATCGAAAATCTCAGCTACCGGCCGGCGCGCGACCGCTTCAAGATTTACATTATCGACGAGGCCCATCAGCTCACCGACCAGGCCTTCAACGCGCTGCTCAAGACGCTCGAGGAGCCGCCCGCGCACGTCAAGTTCATCCTGGCGACCACCGAGCCGCAGAAGATGCCCGAGACGATTCTCTCGCGCCTGCAGCGCTACGATTTCCGCCGCATCCCGTTCGCGACTATCCTGGCCCGGCTCCAGGATCTGGCCGGACGCGAAGGGGCCGCCGCCGAGTCCGGCGCCTTGACGCTGATCGCGCGCGAGGCCGGCGGCAGCATGCGCGACGCGGAGCGGATGCTCGAGACCGCGATCGCGCTGTCGGCGGGCACGGTCGGCGAAAGCGCGGTCGCCGAGACGCTGGGCGTCGCGAGCCGCTCGCGCGTGTACGAACTGACCGAGGCGATTCTGCAAAAGCGCGCGGCGCCGGCGCTGGCGCTGATTCGCGAGCTTCATGGGCGCGGCGCCAACCTCGAAGCGCTGGGGCGCGACCTGCTCGAAACGCTGCGCAATCTCACCGTCGCCAAGCTCCCGTCCGAGGGCCTGGAGAATCCGTTCGCGGATTTGCCCGATCAGGAGGCGGCCGAGATCAAGCGCCTGGCCGCGACGGCGTCGATACGCGATCTGATGCGGTTGTTTCGGCTGATGGCGCAATCGCAGGAGGAGATCCTGCGCTCGCCGTATCCTGACCTGCTGCTCGAGATGGCGGTGGTGCGGATGGCGACGATCGCTCCGGTGATCGACGCCGACGAGCTGATGCGCGCGATCGGTGCCGCCGAAAAAGCGGCTCCTGCCGCCACCGTCGCCGGTAGCGGCGGCGGCGGTGACAGGGGCAGCGGCGGCGGTCAATCGCAGTCGGGCGGCGTGCGGCGAATCAAGGTCGAGGGCGAGGTCAAAGCCGATGCTCCGCGCAAGGCCGCTGCGGAAAGTCCGTCGCGCGAGGCGGCGCGCGAATTGCCCGAGCTGCGCGATTTCATCCGGGTCAAGCGCGCGGCGCTGGCCGGTTTCATGGATCAGGGCGCGGCATTGGAACTCGACGGAGACGTGCTGAAGATTCGGCCGCGCAGCGACATTTACACGCGCTACCTGAGCGATAATCGAAGCGCGATCGCGGAATCCGCCTCCGAGCTGTACGGGCGCCGGATCACGGCCGAGGTCGTTGCCAACGGCGCCGCCGCATCCGCTGCTGAGCCGCGTCTTCAAACGCCAGCGCAGCGCCCTTCGACGCTCAACGATGCGAAGCCGGCTAGCGTCGCCGTCGCATCTGATGGCGAGAGCGACCGCGAGTCGCCGCTATCGGCGGCGCTAACCGCGGCGGCGTCCGCTATCGCGACGAATCCGCCCGATAGCGGACGCGCCGAGCGTGAAGCGATTCGCAAGGCGCTGTATGATGACCCCGTGGTGCGGCGGATTCGCGATCAATTCGAGGGCCGGCTGGTGGACGTGCGCGCCAAGCCGGCGCCGCGTCCTCGTCAACCAACCGACAACGGGGAGCGTTCGGACGATTCGAAGAAATGACGCGTCGGGCTGACAGGGTTTCCAGGAACTAAGCCTCATGGGGCTATTTCATAAGACTAAACACGGCCAGATATTGCTCGGCGACTCACTTTCGTACCTTGCCAGTGTTAAAGAGGCGTCCGCAGATCTCATTGTAACTAGTCCTCCCTTCGGACTCGTCCGAAAAAAGGACTATGGAAATGTTGAGAGCCATGAGTATGTGGAATGGTTCAGGCCGTTTGGGCAACAGTTCAGGCGCGTCCTCAAGCCTTCAGGTTCCCTGGTAATCGACATCGGCGGAGCGTGGATTCCCGGCCAGCCAACACGGTCTCTCTACCATTTTGAGCTCGCCATAATGCTGTGCCGCAGCGAGCATCGCATCGTCGCCCTCGATTCCGTTCAAGCTGACCTCATCGAAGCGAGGCGGTAGATGCGCTGCGACTGTCAGAAACTAGGGGTACTCTGCTCAGGTGTGGCCGGAATCCTCTCAGGGGTGCCGAACAGGAGAGGACGGCGCTACATCGAGCGATGCGACGCCTGCGAGCGTTTCCATTCCGACGAAGTCGCAGGCCTCGAATACGCGAGAATCAAAGGCGGCGGTTGCCGCTATGACGAAAGCCGGCGAGTCCTCTGGAGTCCCGGATGACCTCTCCTGCGCAAGCGGTGTCCCTAGTTCGCAGTCCTTGGGCTGAGACACTTGAGAGGCTCGTTTCGCTTGTTGACCGACACCTCCTAATTGTATCGCCCTTCGTGAAGCGCTCTGCCACGGAGCGTATAGTCAGGCAGCTTGACCAGCGGGGGCGCCGCAAATCGGTGCGCATCGGCCTCATTACTGACTTAAGGCCCGAGAGCGCCTTGGCTGGCTCCATGGACCTTGAGGCTTTAACTGACTTCGGCCGGAGGGTGCCCGGGTTGGAGTTAACGCACTTACCAAGCGTTCATGCAAAAGTGTACGTGGCAGACTGCGCGATGGCAATTGTGACATCGGGGAACCTCACAGAGCCCGGCTTGTGCCGGAACGTGGAGTACGGAGTCGCTTTGGCGGAGGAAGGTCTTGTTAAGGAGGTTAGATCAGACTTCGAAAGCTACGCTTCGCTAGGCGCGAAGGTGCCCATTGCCGACGTGGCGGCGCTTTCGACCGAAATGGAAGAGCTGAAGGCTCTCTTCCAGCGTGCAGAAAGATCCGTCCGCGTCCGTGCGCGGCGCGCATTCGAGGAAAAACTGGAGTCGACTCATCTTCGGCTGTTGCGTCACCGGGCGAAGGGGAAGACGACCCACGCCATCTTTTCAGACACCATTAGATTCCTGCTCGCAAAAGGCCCTTTGCGAACCGAGCAGCTTCACCCACTAGTTCAACTACTACACCCCGACCTCTGTGACGACTCCGTCGACCGCGTCATTGATGGCGTCCACTTCGGCAAGAAGTGGAAACACTACGTTCGTAACGCCCAGCAGTATTTGAAACAGCACGGAGAAATTCGGTTCGAGGGAGGGCGCTGGCATCTAGTCTTACACCCCTGAGCCGCTAGATGCGCGGTTGTTCGCCGATCGAGAGATCTTGGCTAAACGCAAGGAGCTCAGCGCCGAAACAGTTGCGGCTTGTTGCTGCACATATTCTTCCGGTGGGAGCGCCCGGAAGCACCGAGCAGGTGCAGAATGGCATTGCCCTTTCTCCAACGTACCACTGTGCGTTCGACGCTGGCCTTATTTACTTGGACGAGCAGTTCCGGATGCAGACCAACGACGGCTACGTAGGCACGCTTAAACAATTCAATCTTGCCGAAGGGCTGGAAGCTTTCAAAGCTCCGCTTAGCCTGATATTCCTTCCGCCAGACCCCGCACAGCGGCCGTCGCCTGGCTTCATTCGGAGTGCCAATCAATTCCGACAGATCGCAACATAACCAGGGTTTGAAAGCGGAGTTGCCCGAGGGCTTTCGGCCGAGGATAGATATTCGGAGATTCTCGAGGAGTTTTTATCGTGGCACAACCGGATCTCTCGGCTTTGCTCCAGCAGGCCCACGCGCTGCAGGACAAGCTCAAGCAGATGCAAGACGAGGCGGCGTCCAAGACCGTCACCGCGCAATCGGGCGGCGGGATGGTGCGCGTCACCGTCGACGGCGCGATGAACGTGCGCAAGCTCGAAATCGATCCGTCCTTAATCGCCGCCAACGACAAGGCGATGCTCGAGGACCTGATCGTGGTCGCGGTCAATGAAGGCATCCACCAGGCGCAGCGGCTGGTCGCCGAAGAGATGGGCAAGCTCGCCGGGATGGGTCTGAAGCTGCCCGGTGTCGGTGGGGCTTGAGACGCGGCGCTGACGATGGCGGTGACTAGCAAGCGCGGCGAGGGTTTGCCGCCGGCGATGCAGCGGCTGGTGCATGAGCTGTCGCGGCTGCCGGGGATCGGCGAGAAGACCGCCTCGCGGCTGGCGTTCAATCTGTTGCATCGCCCGCGCGAAGACGTAATCGCGCTGGCCGAGGCGCTGCTCGAGATGAAGGAGCGCACCAGCTTATGCTCGAGCTGTTTCGGCCTATCAGACAGCCCGCGATGCCAGATCTGCGACGAATCGCAACGCGAGCATGACGTTATCTGCGTGGTCGAGGGACCGGCGGACTTGATGGCGCTGGAGCGCGCGCGCGGCTTCAACGGCGTCTATCACGTGCTGCATGGTGCGCTCTCCCCGCTTGACGGGATTGGCCCTGACGACCTGAAAATCAAGGAACTGTTAGCGCGACTCGACCAAAACAACGGCAGCGGCGTGCGCGAGGTGATTATCGCGACCAACGCCACCGTGGAGGGGGAAGCGACCGCGCTCTATCTTACCAAATTACTCAAGCCGCTCGGAATCAAGACCACCCGCCTCGCACACGGATTGCCGTCGGGAGGCGACCTCGAGTACAGCGACTCGGCCACCCTGACCAGCGCGCTTAACGGGCGCCGCGAATTGTAGTTTGATTGCCGCGGGAGTGGCGGACGCGCGGCTCGCCGCGGCATAAGGCGCCGGCATCCGCCGCGATATCAGACGCAGCTTCGGCGCGGAAGTGGCGGGATCGCGCGGTTGCTGGCGCGGCCACGTCAAGCGCTCGGCGACGATGCGGAACACGTCGGGACTGAGCGTCATTCCAAAATGGCTTCCCATCACCTCGACGTGGTCGAGCGATGCCGAGCCGCTCTCGCCGATACAGCCCTTCCAGTCGACGATACCGTCGGTGCGGGAATATATGGCGGTTACCGGAACCGGCGGCATCCGATGCATCTGCAGCGCCGTGCCGCAGGAACACGCTCCCATCACGCATTCCTTCCATCGATTGCTAATCGCCGCGATACAGTCGGCGAGCACGTTCAGCGTCGTATTGCAGGAATCGAGCGGATGGCTGGCCGGAGCGCCCAACGTGATAACCCGCTCGATCTGTTCAGGGTGTCGATGCCCAAGTTCGCGGGCGTACAGTCCACCCAAGCTGTGGCCGATTACGACCACCGGCGCGCCGTTCTCGCGATAGATATCGTCGAGCTTCGTCTCCAGCCGCTCCAGCATCCGGCTTGGACATCCGGCGTTGGCGACGATCCCCACGAACCTCGCGCGATGGCCGAGCCAGTTGCAGAAGTTTGCCAGGGGAAAGAGCGACAGGTCTCCGATACCGAAGCCCGGGATCAGCATCACCGGCTTGGCCTGCCCCCTCTCGGCGCGCTGCCACGAACAGCGGGCGGCGTTGACCCAGAACAGGGCGGCCTCGCCCAAAGCGCGCCACTCGTCAACGATGTCGAGGATACCCGGCCGGCCGGAGTCACCGCGCACAGTGGAAAAAACCGCCGGAAAATGAAACGCCATCGAACCCTCTCCTCCCCCCCACGAGCATTTCTGACGCCAACCCGCCGATTAGAGTGAAGTGGCACTCTTCCGGCTGGCTCGCTGCAGCATCCTGAAATGCGGGCCGCAAGAACTTGTCACTTATAGGAACTTCGTGGCTTAAAGTGCAATCGATTTGGCACACTTTGGCGCCCCTCGATTGCCACTCTTTAGATTTGAAAACTGAGCGTGGCCTTACGCCGCTGGAGCAGCGATTCCAACGTCGCGCTCCCGAGCACATGGAGAACGGCGTCGCGCACCTCGCACCACACCTCGCGCATCGCGCAGCCCTCGTCGTTGCGGCACAGCGAATTGGTGCCTTCTTCGAGGCATTCGACCGGCACGAAATCGCCCTCGATAACCTGCACCACCTCCGCCATCGTGATCTTCGACGGATGCCGCGCCAGGAAGTATCCGCCGCTCGGACCCTTCTGGCTCAGTACGATACCGCCATGCTTGAGATCGATTAGGAGGCGGCGCAGATAAGTTTCGGGGATTCCCTGGCTGGCGGCGATCTCTTCAATCCGGATCGGCTGCGAAGACGGGTATCGCTCTGCCATCACCAGCAGAGCCTTGAGCGAATAATCTACCCCGACGCCAAATTTCATGCCCGACGCCAAATTGAGCGGCTGGAAAAAAACAGGTCTTTATCCCACTCTATCACGACGGCTCTTGGACCTGCATCGGGGACGTTCCCTAAGGCTCGGCCTTAGGCAGGTGACTAGAAGCCCGCGCTTTCGACCCAATCCGCCAGCACCGGCACGCGGAATTTGTTGCCGATATACGCCTGGTACATCAGGTAAACCCATACGACGGCCATCCCGATGTTCGCGATCTGTTGCAGGACGGCCAGCAGGTTGGCCAGCGGCCGAGGCATCACTGCGATAAACACCCCAAGCACGACGTTCAGCGCGAACCAGGCTACGGAAAAAGCGATCGACTGGCGGGCGTGAAATCGCACATATTCGTCGCGGTCGTAGGGTTCCAGATATAGAAAAATGATTCCAGTAACGAACCCAAGCAAATAGGCGAGCGCCGCGATCACGTTGTTCGGCTGGGCGGCCACAGCCGCGTGACAGGTGGGGCAGGTAGCGGCGCCGGCAGGCACCTCTGCGTTACAGCTCGGACAAGTAGACGCCATTGTACAGTCCTCCTTAGACAGTCCTAATGCAGTGCCAAGCTGCCAATTCGAGCTTATCTTGTAACCAAGCAAGCGCCTTCTAGCAATCGCCTGCGAGCTATCGAGACGCAGATCGACGCTATTTGCAGTTGGAAGCGCATTCGTGCCAAGAAGGAAACTCCCGGCTGCATGGGCGGCGGGGCAACTCGAAGATCATTCAGGAGGACGGCTAAGTGGCGCTTAATATCACATGGGACAAAGACGTCTGCTCGCATTCCGGAAACTGCGCAAAGGCCGCGCCGAACCTCTTCAGGAAGGAAGACGGCAAGTTCATGCTCGATCCGGGCGCGGTCAGCGACGAGGCCGCGCGCAAAGCGGTCGCCGCTTGTCCCTCGCACGCCCTCCGTATCAAGGAGTGATACGCCGGACCGGAACAGCTCGATCGCCGAGGCAGATCACATGATCAAGGCCATCTATTTCGTCAAGCGCAAGCCGGGTATAGACGTCGAGGCGTTTCAGAAATACTGGATCACCACTCACGCCGACCTGGTGAAGAAGGTTCCGGATCTGCGCAAGTACATCCAGTGCCACACGCTGCTTTCAGGCTATCGCAAGGGCCAGCCGGTGTATGACGGCGTCGCCGAGATGTGGTTCGACGATATCGACTCGATGCGTAATATCGCCACAACCGCGGAGAGCAAGGCGGCGCAGGCCGACGACTACAATTTCATCGATATGCCGATGAAGTTCATCCTGAGCAACGAGATCGTGCAGAAAGAGGGCGCGACCAATCCCTCGATGGTGAAGCTGGTCGAGTTCCTCTTTCGCCAGCCGGGGATGGATTTCCAGCGGTTTCAGAGCCACTGGGGCAAGATTCACGGGCCGATCGCGGCGAAGATCCCGCAGATGCGCCGCTACGTGCAATCGCACGTTCTTCCGTACGCCTATCGCGAGGGGCGCCAGCCGGCCTACGACGGCGTCGCCGAAGTATGGTTCGATAGCACCGACGCGATGCGGCTGTCGGAGAAGACCGCCGAGTACGCGGCCACGCGTGCCGACGAGCCCAATTTCCTGGACGCCAGCACGTTCAAATTCATCATTACCAAAGAGCACACGATAATCGGCTAGGTTGCGCCGCCAAGACCTCCTGACAGCGCAACCTATAGATGGAACGAATAGATGGAACGAAAGAGCGGCGATCGGCGCGGCGTTCAATCTCGCCGCGCAACTTCGCCGCAGTTCACACCATCGTGAGGCCGCCACTCACCGACAGCACCTGGCCGGTGATGTAGCGGGCGTCGTCGGAGGCGAGGAAAGCCACCGCCGGCGCGATATCGTCGGGCTGCGCGAGGCGCTTGAAAGGAATCGCGCGCTTGAGCGCGTCCTCAAGCTTCGGGCTGGTTTCCCACAACGCCTTCAGCAGCGGGGTATCGGTCGGGCCCGGGCATACCACGTTGACGTTGATCTGGTAGCGAGCCATCTCGCGTGCCACGGTCTTCGAAAATCCGATTATCCCGGCTTTGGCCCCTGAATATACCGCCTCGCCCGTCGAACCGACGCGCCCGGCGTCCGAGCTGACGCTGACGATCCTGCCGTGGCCGCGCTCGATCATCCCGGGCAAAACGGCGCTGAAGCAATTGATCGGCCCCCTGAGGTTGATCGCGATGATCTTGTCCCAGGTCTCTTCCTTGGACTGGACAAACGGCTCGACCTTTTCCCAGCCGGCGTTGTTCACCAGCACGTCGATCGGTCCGAGCTGGCGCGTGGCCGCTTCGACTCCGGCGCGCACGCTGGCCAATGCCGAGATGTCCACCGTCAGCGCTATCGCCGGCGGTCCGATCTCGGCGGCGACCGTCTGCGCGGCGCGTTCGACCAGGTCCGTCACCGCGACTTTCGCGCCCTCGCTCGCCAGCCGCGTCGCTATCGCGCGGCCGATGCCGCTGCCGGCGCCCGTAACAAATATGACCTTGTCCTTGAGTCCTCGCATTAGCCTCTCCTTGTGCGTTGCCGGATTTGCGTCGCGGTCACGCGCTATCGAGTTCGATCGACAAAATGTGCGTCCGGCGTCGAATCGCGAACCGATCCGATCGCGGGCTTCGAGCGTCAGTCGAAACCGACTTGTAAACCGCTCGGGGCCTTTCGGTCAATCGATTGTGGCCGGGGGCGCGTAATTCGGATGCGGCCGGACGCGCGCGATGCGGGTAGCTCCTGCGTGTGCGCGCTGGAGCGGCCCTCCGCGCCTAATCCGTCATCGCGGGATTGCGACTATTGAGCGCGCGGGTGTGGGCTATTCTCTGGCGCTGGCAAACCGGCTGAGCGTCGCGTCGGCGGCACGCTCCGCTTCCAGGATGCTCAACTGCGAGCTGATGCGGGAAATGAGCTGGCGGCGGGAGAACGGCTTGGGGAGAAATTCGCTCACGCCGATGCGGATGCCCTCGGCGCGCGCGTCGATATCGTCGCGAGCCGTCACCAGAATGATCGGGATTTCCGCGGTTTCAGGGTTGCGCTTGAGCGCTTCGCAAACCTGAAAGCCGTCCATCTCCGGCATCATCAGATCGAGCAGAATCACATCGACGGGGCCTTCCTGCACGATTCGCAGGCAATCGGCTCCCGAGGGCGCTTCGATCGCGACGAAGCCCTCGCGTTGGAGGTAGCGACTCAGAATAGTGATGGTATCCGGGTCGTCATCAACGACCAGGATACGTGGAGGAGTGTTCTTACGATTCATAAGGGTCCCCCCTAGCTCTCTGGACCTTCATAATTCAACACGCCACAACGGCGCAGCTTGGCGGAAAACGTAGTTCGCTTGAGTCCCAGCAGCCGCGCCGCAGCCTGCTTGTTGCCGCGCGTGCGGCGCAGCGCCTCATTCATCAGACGTCCTTCGAATTCCCTGACCAGCGCGCTCAGATCGATCCCGTTCTCGCCCAATCCCGGCGGGATGCGCGGCTCGACCGGATGGACGCTGGCCACCAGATTCGGCGGCAACAGCGGGCTCTCGATCACCGATCCCTCGCACAGCACCACCAGCCGCTCGACCATGTTCTCGAGCTCGCGCACGTTGCGGGGCCAATCGTACGACCACAGATGGACCATCGCCTCGCGGCTAATCGTCCAGTGCCGGCCGGGAAAGCGGCTGCGCATGCGCTCGAGGAAGTATTCGATCAAGAGCGGTATGTCCGAGCGGCGTTCACGCAGCGGCGGGATCATTATCGGAACGACCTGGAGGCGGTAGAAGAGGTCCTCGCGGAACGTGTTCTTCTTTACCGCTGCCGTCAGGTCCTTGTTGCTGGCCGCGATTATTCTCACGTCGAGTTGTGACGATCGGTCGGAACCGAGCGGCCGCACCAGGCCGTCCTCCAACACTCGCAGCAGCTTTGCCTGAAGCAGCAGCGGCATCTCGCTGATTTCATCGAGAAAAATCGTGCCGCCATCGGCCATCCCGAACAGCCCCTGCCGCGGCGCGACGGCGCCGGTAAACGCGCCGCGCTCGTGGCCGAACATCTCGGACTCGAGCATCTCGTGCGGAATCGCCGCGCAATTTACGGGAACAAAGTTGCGATTGCGCCGCGCCGACAGTGAATGAATCGCGCGCGCGACGACCTCTTTGCCGGTGCCGCTTTCGCCGCTTATCAGCACCGTCGAGTCGGTGCGGGCGATACGCTCGACCAGCATCCGCAACTTGGTCGTTGACGGATGCTCACCAATTAGCGCGCGGGAAACTGGCGATTGTAACCTGATCTCAGCGGATTTGAGTCCGGAAGCCACCCGTGACAGTCCCCCCCTCTTGTAACTTCTGACACGGCGCAGACAGACGCTATTATGTCACGACGGTTTGACGATTCACAAGCTGCGAAAACGCAGGATTCCGCGGGCGGCGCTGATCCGAGCGGCTTCTCTTGGCAACAGACTGCTAACGCTACAAAGCTTAGCCTTTAGCAAGCTCGTAACGATAGGTCGCGGCCTGCCCAGGAGCTTCGCCCACCGAAACTTCCATCGCGATAATCCCTCCCAGCGCGCCGTTGGCTTCGAGAGCGTCGTGCAACTCGCTCCAGATATAGCGCGCCAGCTCTTCGGCCGAGCTATGGACGATCGGCAGCATGCACAGATCGCTCGCCGGCAGAACGAACTCGTCCTGCTCGTAACGAATCCGCACCTGGCCGTTCGACTGCCGCTCGATCAAAAGGCAATCGCTGTTCAGCGGGACCAGAGTTCGCTCGTTCAGGCGATCGACGATTTGCTTGGTGAGTTTTTTGATCAAGCCGAAGTCCAGCACGTAGCCGGTGGGCGATAGCTGGCCTTCGACTCGGATTTCAACCTGGTAGTTGTGTCCGTGTAGTGGTTCGCGAAAGCCCGGATAGGCGATGAAATGGGCCGCCGAGAATTTGAGATTCTCCTTGGCGACGTGAATCGAGAAGCCAGCCTTCATCTCTGCACGTGACGACAAAAATCGCGTTCGCGAAACGTCAGGCCTCGCTCGCGTTTCCGCGAGCGAGGCGACCGACTAAAGACGATATCTCTGTTGTGCAAAGCGCTCTTGATCAAGTCTATCGGTGCGGCCCAGGTGCGACCATAACAACAGGCTAATCGTGGTCGTGCTCCCGATGGGCCTAGTAGCCCTGGTTGGGAGGATGATGGGCCTCGTAGCCCTGCTCATGCTCGTGATGGGCCTCGTAACCCGGGGCGGGAGCGGGATGGACCGGATAGCCCGGGAAGGGAACGGGATGGACCGCATAGCCCTGGTTGGGGGCGTTGTGGTGGATCCATTCCGGATGATTTTGCTGGGTCCATTGCGGATTGTTGGCGACCCACCAGTTACTATTGTGCCATTGATGGCGCGCGTCGTAAGCGCCGTTCCCTCGATACCCTCCGCCGCCGTAGGACATCTGACGGGCTTGCGCAGCGACATTCGGGTGATTATTGAGGAACTGCGCGAAGCTCGGATGCGCCCTTAGCCATGCCGGGTTGCTCATCAGGCTCGGGTTCCTTGCCACCTCCGGATTAGCCGCCAGATATTTCTGGAAGTATGCTTCGGCTTTCGGATCCGGCGTCTGCGCGAACGCCGGCGTGGATAGCACCGCGCAGGCTGTCGCGGCGAAGAACAGACCGGCCGCCACGACGGGATAGAAGATTCTTCGTTTTGTCATAATCCTAGTTCCTTTGATTGCTAAGAGTTGGGACATCATACAGTGTGTAAGTATATCGCAACGCTCGATTAAGAAGCCGTCAAACCCTTGATTTCAGAGAGAGCAAAACGTGAGCCATCGATAACTCCCCATAAAATGGCCAATGCGAGAGCATTATTCGACGCAGAACCGGCGATTCCATGGCGATTAACCGATTTCGTGAACTCACGATAAACAATACGATCGACGGGCGGGCGGGTTTCACAGCCTCTGGCAAACGTGGCCGGATACATCCTAGCCGCTTGAACGTGGCGTCGTCCCGAGCAATGCTTTTGGATATCGATGGCAACCAACGTATCACGTGAAAAACTGCTGTTCTATGCCGCCGCAGGCGCGCTGGGCGGATTGGCCGCCTGGAGTGCCGCCGAGCCCTTCCTCGGAATTCGCTATGTCTATGGCCGCGACCTGATTCTGGGCGCGCTGATTGGATTTTTCATCGGAGCCTTTCTGGCCGCGATCGAGGCCCTCAGCGTCGGTCAATGGCGTAAAGCGATACAGGGCGTGCAGAACGGCGGCGCGATCGGCGCGTTCGGCGGCGCACTGGGTCTGCTGGTCGCGGAGCTCACATTTGATGTTCTGGGCGGATTGAACGGCCGTATCGTGGGATGGGCGGTGCTTGGTCTGACGGTTGGGTTGGGCGTCGGATGGGCGGCGCGCTCGACCGCGCGCCGGCGCAACGGAGCGCTCGGCGGACTTTTAGGCGGTGCGTTGGGCGGATTGTTCTATCAGAGTCTCACCTCGACCTTTCCGCAGGCATTCGGCCGTGCGGCCGCTATCGTGATCCTCGGCGCCATGATCGGCTTCTTCATCGGCCTGGTGGGCGAGCTGCTCAAGCGCGGATGGCTGATGGTGGTTCGCAGCCAGAGCCGCAACGCCCGCGAAGGACGCGAATACCCGCTGGTCAAGATGGTCACTATCATCGGCAGGGCCGAAGAGAGCGACGTCGGCCTGTTCGGCGATCAGACCGTGCTGCCTCATCACGCTATTATCCGTCACGAGGGCAAGAATTTTTTCGTCAGCGGCACAGGCGGCGGCCGCGTGTTCGTTAACCGCCAACCGGTGAGCGGCCGTCAACCGCTTCAGAGCGGCGATCGGATCGAAGTCGGCGGCACATTGTTTTTGTTCCGCGAACGCCATCAGGCAGCCGGGCGTTGAGATGAAGCGTCAGGCGCAATCAGCGATGCGCTCGGCCTCAGTCTTGTTATTGCTCACATTGATCGCCGGGGTCTCGGGATGCAGCACCACGGCTAACGAAGGCACTGCCGGGCAGCCGACGAGCTCGGTCCAGACGCTCGAATATTACCCAGAACTGGTCAAAGGCTATCAGAATTCCTATCCGACAAAGCGTGTGCTCGTGCTCCTTTCAGTGGACGCCCGCGAATTCAACGATCCCACTGCTGCCATCCATGCGCCCGAGCAGGGTAATCCTGCTATCGGCGTGGTGCTCGACGCGAGCGGATCGGTCACGGAGCGGCTCTACGCACCACCGTTCTTGACCGTGGTGCAGAAGGCGATCGAGAAGTCGGCCGAAGAGGCCGGGATGTATGCGTCTGAGTCGAACGAGAAATCTTACAGCGAAGTCATAAAGAAGAACGAGGATTACGTGCTCGAAAGCAAGGTCGTCTTATGCTGGCTCAAGAAGCAGCGTGGCCATAGCAGCAGCAGCCGTGATCTAATCTGGCAGACGACGGCCGAATTCGCGATCGACGCGACGCTCTACAAACCGCCGTTTCGCGTGGCCTATTGGCAGGGACACAGTACCGCGCAATTCAGCGACCCGCCGCTGACCCAGCCGATCGGTTCCGCCGATGACGACAGCGCAATCTATGACGAACCCGGCCAGGTGATGTCGGTTGCGTTGACGCGCGCGGTAGCCGGGATTTTCGATCGCGACGATCTGCGCACGCTGATCACGCAGGACCGGATGTCTGCTCCGCGCTAAAGCGATTACCTTCCAGATGGACGCCGGAGTCTCCAAGGCCGCTTACGTCCGCTCGATGTTCGGGCGGATCGTGCCGCGCTACGACCTGATCAACCGGCTGATGACGATGGGCCAGGACGTGCGATGGCGCCGCGTCGCGGCCGGATTGGCAAAACCGGATGGCCGCCTGGCCCTCGACGTCGGCAGCGGCACCGCCGATCTGGCGCTTGAGCTTGAGAGGCATGGGGCGCGCGCGGTTATCGCCGTCGACTTCTGCGGTCCGATGATGGACGCGGCGCGCGGCAAGCTTGCGCGCCAGGGCCGCGAATCCCGGGTTTTCCTCGCGGCCGGCGACGCGATGTGCCTGCCGTTTGCCGACAACACGTTCGGATGCCTGGTCAACGGCTTCGTGCTCCGCAACGTCGCCGACCTCGAAGCCACGATGGCCGAGTTCTATCGCGTGCTCGAACCTGGCGGCCAACTAGCCTGCCTCGAGCTCACTCACGCGCCGGCGCCGATCGAGGCGCTCTTCGGACTCTATTTCAATCACATGATGCCGCGACTGGGCGCGCTGGTCAGCGGCCAGGGCGACGCTTACCGATATCTGTCGCGATCGCTGGACGGTTATCCGGACGCCGACGCGCTGGCGGCGATGATGGTTCGCGCCGGATTCACCGCCGTCAAGTACGTGCGGCTCGGCCTCGGCTCCGTAGCGATCCATCTCGGCCAGAAACCGGCCAAGTAGCGCTTCACAGGATCGTCATTCCGAGCGGAACGTTGAATTCCGGAAAAAATTCCTGGTTCGAAGCCGGGATTTCTCGCTTCGCTCGAAATAACACGTGACGTAAGCTGATTGCTCTGAAAGCCGAACCGCCAGCTACTCCGTGGCGGTTGGTGGCGTCAGGAACGGTTTCAGCGCGGCCGCGAGAAACGGCTTCGCTGCCTCAACGAGATCAAGACCAGGATCGAGTTTCTTGCCCAGCCCCTCGACCACCATCATCGAGATGTAGAGAACCGTGTAGCGGCCGTCGAGCCGCATCCGGTAGCGGCGGAAGATGTCGAGAAATCTGCCGATCGCCATCGTCATCTCGATCTCTCCCAGCGGCTGATTGCTGAAGCGCTCGACCCATCGTTCGACCTCGCGTTCGTAGGCCGGATAATCCACCTCGCCAAGGCGCGAACAGAGTTCGTACATGTGATGCGCAAGTTCCTTGCCCATCCCGTTGGCCATGTAGAACATCGTGCGCGCGAAGGTCAGGCGGTCCGACGCGCTCAGTTCGGCGGTGAGGCCGAGGTCGAACAGCGCTATGCGATGGTCGGGCAGGTAGCGCACGTTGCCGGGATGCAAATCGGCGTGAACGAAGCCGTCGATAAACGTCATCTGGCAGAACAGCTTGATTCCCAATCCCGCGACCCGCTTGGGATCGATTCCAGCCGCGGCGAATTCCCGCTCGGTATAACCCTGCAGGAACTCCATCGTCATCACGCGCTCGCTGCATAGCGCATCGTGCAAGCGAGGGAACACCACCTCGGGAAAATTTGCGAAGTTGTGGCGGAAGCGGCGATTGTTCGCGGCTTCGATCCGAAAATCGAGCTGGCGGTTGATAGCGTCGCAGAACTGGCGCGCGGCGTCAGCCGGACACAGCATCCGCAGGCTCGGTATCCGTTCGAGCTGATGGGCCACAAAGAGCACGATCGATTGATCGAGCCCGGCCCATCGCGCGATCGACGGCCGCCGCACCTTCACCGCAACCGTCTCCCCGCCTTCGCGCAATCGCGCGCGATGAACCTGCGCAACCGAAGCCGCCGCTACCGGCTGTTGATCGAATTCGTCGAAAATCTCTTCGAGCGGCCGGCCGAGATCTTCTTCGATAATCCGCCGCACCTGCCCGATCGCAAACGGCGCAACGTGCTCTTGCAGCAAAGCCAGCTCACCAACGATCTCTCCCGGGAAAAGATCGGGCCGCGTACTCACGATCTGGCCAACTTTGATGAAGGTCGCGCCCAATCCTTCGAGCAGGAAGCGCAAGGCCCGGCCCATCGCCTTGAGCGACGCCCGGCCGTCCGACGAGCGCGCCCGTACGCCCTCGACGCCCAGCCTATAAATGAATACCGCCGACGCAGCAAAACTCCACACCGCGATCTGGAGCGAGCGCACCGACAGTTGCACGAAGCGGACGAACGCCTTCACTTGCCAATCTTTCTCTCCAGGGCTGACTTTAGGCAAGCCAGAATCAAATATGGCGTAAATAGCCCGCGCAAAGGTCTTTTAATACACGGTTTTTTTTGGGATACTGCGGCGTTGGCTTGCACCATTAAATGGGAGGGACGGGAAAGTGATTAAGAAGTTTGTGGCGGTGGCATCGACCCTAACGCTGGCGACGGTGCTGAGTTTTGGCGTAATGGTACCCAAGGCGAATGCGGCGAAGGTCGATTGCGCCAAGGTGATGGAAGAGCTCGGCGCGGGCAAGAAACCGGCGGAAGTCGCGAAGGATCTGAGCATCTCCAAGGGCTCTGTTTATCGCTGCAAGAAGAAGGCAGCCAAGGCGGCGAAAGCTGCTGAGGCTCCTGCTGCTCCAGCGGCTGCGGCTGCGCCGGCCCCTGCAGCGCCTCCGGCCGCTCCGGCTCCCAGCGGAAAATAGTCGTAATCTTTCTTTGATATCCCCGCGAGGGCATCGAGCCCTCGCGGGTACATTCCTGGCGGTCTCCATGGCCGACGAGGCGGGGCGTGTGTTGCCGACGCCTCGAATGCTCTCACGATTCGCGCGGATGCCTCAGGAAGCAAATGCTGGCCTACGCTGTGTTGTGCCGAATGTTCGCAGAAGTCGCGCGTCGCTGAATCGAATGTCAGGCTTGTAAGCGAATTTAGTCACCTATCAGGCTGGTTTGATGGCCAGTTGCGAACTCTGTGAACTGCGCGAATATACCCAGCGCTATTGCCAGTTCGTTTACCCGTTTCGCTTCACCATCCTGGACTGCGATTCATGTGATACCCCGATGGCCGTCCTCGGAGAGCATCGGGCGGTCTGCACGGACGCAGAACGAGCGTTCATGACCGAAGCGCTCTCGCTCGTAGCGCGCGCCAAATACGGCGATCAGAATTTCATCATCGACGGTGTGATGAGGCAAATCCCCGACCATTGCCATATCCATGCACGGCCGCCTTTCTTCTGGACCCAGCGCTGAGTTTGCAGCAGCTTCCTTCGCTTAGGCGCCCTCATCAGGGAAGCTTTATAAGCTTTTTAGCGTTTGAACTCCTGCGACCCTGTGATATATCCGTCTGCAATAGGTTATTGTGCGCCTATGTTACCTGCGCTTGGCCTGTTGAGGAGATCGCGCTCCTCGGCAGCTTGCGATCGGCCTGGGAGGCTAAGTTCGGCAATGTCTGCGACTGGGATCGTGAAGTGGTTCAGTCCGAAGAAGGGATACGGCTTCATTACTATGGAGGATGGCCAGGACGTTTTCGTCCATTACAGCGCCATCGCCGGCAACGGGTTTCGCTCACTCGAGGAAGGTGAAAAGGTAAATTTCGAAGTGACGCAGGGACCCAAAGGTTTGCAAGCGGCAAACGTGAGCCGCCCGTAAAGTCGCGCGCTGGCAGGCTTCGGCCGGGCCGCGAATCTGAATCTAACTATCAGACAGCTTTTTATAACAAATTGATTGGTCGGGTCTCGGAGATTTCGCGGCTTTGCCGGCCGCCAGGCCGACCGACGCACGCAGGCGAGCCGCCAATGAACCCTATTGACCGGCCCTCGTCCCGAATCGCGCGGACGTTGCTGCTGGCGAAGGCGAGTTGCTAGCCTCTAGCAACTTGACGTTTGGTTTCTGTTGGCACCCTCGGATGAAATAGCGCGGTCCGCACCGCCGCTGATGAACGATCGCATTGCGGCCCAGTGGCTTCCGCACCGCATCGCGAGGTGTTCGCAGCGCGATCTGCTTTTGGCCGTCACCGCAGGCGCGCTGGCGATCAGGCTCTATCTGGTTTTCACCAGCTTTTGTATCGCCGGCGACGGAGTCGCCTATATAGCGATGGCGCGGGATTTCGCCAGCGGCGAACCCGCCAAAGCGCTGGCCTCGGTTTTCTCGCCGCTTTATCCGTGGCTGATTTCGCTCTTCCATCGCGTCCTGCCGGATTGGGAACTCGCCGGAGAACTGATTTCGGCGGCGTTCGGCGCCGCCACCATCCCGCTGCTGTATCTTTTAATCGCCGAGGTTTTCGAGCGCGGCGACTTTGCGATCGGCGCCGCGGCCCTCGCCGCGATCCATCCGCTGATGGCGGAATATTCCGCCTCCGTCAGGACCGAGGCCGGTTTCATATGCCTGATGGTAGCCGCAATGTACCTTTTTGTAGCCGGAATCGGAGCGCAGCGGCTCACCTGGATCGTATGGGCGGGTCTGGTCGGCGGCGTCGCCTATCTTTATCGAGTCGAGGCGATCGGACTGCTGATAGTCTGCCTCGCCTTTCTGATGCTTGGCGCGATCGTTTGGAAGGTTTGGAACCTTGGGCTTGCGGTGCGCTGGAGTATCGGCTTCGCGGTCCCCTTCCTGGCAGTAGCGTCTCCTTACCTTATCTACTTGCGTCTCAGCACCGGGCGCTGGACAGTCGGCAGAGAGCTTAGCGCGGCGATGGCTTTTGGAATGGCTCAGGTGGTCGCGAACAAGAGCGGATGGCAAACCTCCGGGCTTCAGGGAAGCGTCTCGATCTTTGCGCCGCTGCTCGCCGACCCGCGCGCCTACTTATGGAAAGCCGTTTACGACGTCGCGATGTCGCTTTACGCGTTTCCGATCGCACTGGGCCCGCTGCTGTTTATGTTCCTAATCGTCGGTCTGTGGATTCGCGGGCGCGGTATTATCGCTAGCTGGCGAGAGAGCTTGCTTGCGATGTTGGTGATTTTCTACTTTTCCGGATTCGCCTTGTCCTACACGGGAACTCGTTTCATGTTTCATCTGATCCCTTATACGTTCGGCTGGCTGATGATTGGATTGGCGACGTGCTCGCGCTGGGCAACGCGGCTGCGATTGCCTCTATCGATGCGCGTGCCGGAAAGCGCCCTCGCGCCGGTAGTGGCGCTGACGCTGCTTGCGAGTACGTTGATCCCGCTGGGCTATGATCTTCGCGGCCTGCGTTACGCCGGACAGGATATCGCGGGACGCGGCGAGTCGATGCCGGTAGTCATCGCCCGCGATCCCCGGGTCGCTTTTTACGCACATGGGCAATTTCTCGAATTACCGACGAAGTCTCTTCCAGACTTCTGCCATTGGCTGGAAAGCGAAACTGAAGCCCGCTATCTGGTCGTCTCGAGGCGCGAGGAAGGGAACATCGGAGATTTGCGCGCGCTGCGATGCATCCGGCTGATCAAGAGATACCCGCGATCGCACGGCAGCTACTACGATTTGTTTCAGATCAATCGCGGTTGATTCGCTGTGGCTCTAGATCAGATCTCGATCAGTGCCCGGCGTTAACGACGCGTCGCTCGTGGTTGCGCCGTTGATTTCTTGGAAGGACCGCCTATGTATCCGAGACAGGAAAGCCCCCCGGTTGTTCCAGGAGGCTTTCCGCTGTTACGAGGCTTTGATGATGCCCCGGCTCATCTCAGCAAAAAAAGCGGCATCCTTTAGCCAGCCCCTCCGAATTAATTGGGAGGGCGAAGGATTTAAGTTACTTCGTGGTCTTCTTCTTTTTGCCGGCCTTTTTCTTCATACCCGTTTTAAGCTGAGGCTTAGACTTTGTGCCCTTGGTCTTTGCTGGCATAGATACCTCCTCCTCTTTCTCTGTCCTCGCTGGACGAGCGTAAAACTTATAGGCGGCTAACCAGTTTCCACCTATTGGGAGGCTATTATAGAAATGTGTTTCTCTAAAATCAAGAGCGGCACTTAAATTATTTATAAAAAAATTTTAAAAGTTGAGGATTGGCCGAACTTCAAGGGATTAAGCGATATTAGAATACTGTTGGAGGATAAGATTTGTTGAAAAAGTTCGATCATGCGGTTTATTATTCCGCAATGAGCAAGTTAAGCTGGCTCGTCGGTCGTAAATGGCCGAGCCTAATTTTAGCGATGGTCGTTCTGGCCCTTGCTCTAAATTGTCTAATAGCACCTCGTGGCTTGCGCGATTTGCTTGTCCTACGCACCCATCGTGTGCAGTCAGAACGAGACCGCCGCGAGCTTCGCACCGAACAGGCTGCGCTGGAAACGGAAGTGCGGAAACTCCGCTCCGATGATCGCTACCTGCAGAGCCTGATTCGCCGTGAGTGGGGCTTTGCCCGCCAGGACGAGTTGGTCTATCGCTTCAAGAGCGAATCGCAGCCGTCTGTCCCTTAGAAAAATCGCGCCGTTAGAAAAATCGCGGCGGTAGCACGCCTTGTTCGCGAGCTTCGCGCTCGAGCGGCTCGCGAACATCGGGATGTGCCAGTCCGATCAGCGCACGTGCGCGCTCCGGCACCGATTTGCCCTTGAGATTCACCATCCCGTATTCCGTGACCACGTACATCACGTCGGTGCGCGGCGTCGTCACGACGTTGCAGTCGGTGATGCGCGGAACGATTCGGCTCTCGCGCCGCCCCTGTCGCTCGTAAGTCGAAGACAGGCACAAAAACGATTTGCCGCCGCGCGACGCGTAAGCGCCGCGCACGAACTGAAGCTGGCCGCCAGTGCCGCTAATCTGACGCAGACCCGCCGATTCTGAACACGCCTGACCGCTGAGATCGATCTGCGTGGTGTTGTTGATCGACACCACGCGATCGTTGCGCATGATGTGGTGGGGCAGATTGGTGTAATCCACCGGGGCCGCGAAGCACAGCGGATTGCGATTCAGGAAATCGTACTGGCGCCGCGACCCGGCGGCGAAACAGAAAACAATTTGAAAGCGGTTGAACGCCTTGTAAGCACCGCTGAGCTTGCCCGCCTCGAACAGATCGATCATCGCGTCGACGAACATCTCGGTGTGAATGCCAAGATCTCGGATCGGCGAGCCCGCCAGCAGCGTGCAAACCGCGTTGGGCATCGTGCCGATACCGACCTGGAGGCAAGCGCCGTTTTCGATCTCGCCCGCGATCAACTCGGCCACCTTCTGATCGACCGGTCCCGGCGCCGGATTGCCCAGCTCGGGAAGCGCCTCCGCGCCACCATCGATTACATGGCTCACTTCATTCAGATGAATCGCGTTTTCCACGCCGAACACGTACGGCATCGCCGCATTGGTCTCGACCACTACCGTTCGGGCCTTCTCGCACAACGCCTTGTGATATGTCGCCGCGGTGCCGAAATTGAAGAATCCGTGCTCGTCCATCGGCGTCGTCTTCAGCACCGCCATATCGACGTCGACGAAACGCCGGTAGTAGTCGGGCGCCTCGCCGAAGTTCATCGGGATATGATGGCAAAGGCCGCGATCGTGCATCCGCCGTTCGAGCCCCGAAAAATACCACGACAAATACGTCAGATGGCGCGCTTGCGGATCGGCTTCGACGGCCGCGCGCGGACGAAGCGCGAGGCATCCGCGAATCTTGACGTCGCTGAGTTCGGCGACGCGTGCGGCTAGCGCCTGATCGAATCGATCGGGTTGCCCCAGGCCGAATCCGTAATCGAGCCAACGGCCCGATTTCACCATTGCCGCAGCCTGTTCGGCACTGATCGTCTTGCGTTTGAGTTCCGCCTGGTAGGAAGTCATATCAGGTTCGTGCTCGTATGCTTGACTCGGCTCATCGCATACGATTTGTTTGCCACGCCACTAATGTCAAGCATGGAAGCGATCAGCGAGAGCACCAACACGACCGTAACTGCCGCGAGCGGCAGGGCACGGCTTATTCTGTTCCTTACCGTCTTTATCGATCTGCTCGGCTTCGGCATCGTGATTCCGTTTCTGCCGTTGTACGCCAAGAACCTCGGCGTGGGAGCGGCAGGCGTCGGGCTGATTCTGGCGGTCTACTCCGCGGCTCAACTCATATTTGCGCCGATCCTGGGGCGGCTCTCGGATCAGATGGGGCGCCGTCCGATAATCATGCTGGGCCTGCTGGGCTCGGCGGCGGGATATCTGATCTACGGTTCCGCGACCTCGTTTTTCTGGCTGCTGGTTTCGCGCGCGGTGCACGGAGTTTGCGCCGCGACGGTCTCCACGGCGCAGGCATATATCGCAGACACCACCGAAGAATCGGAGCGCGCGCAGGGGATGGGTCTGATCGGCGCGGCCTTCGGTTTGGGATTCGTCCTGGGGCCGGGGCTGGGCGGCTTGCTGACCTATGTGGGATTGCACCTGTCGGCGTTCCTTGGATTTCATCTGCCGGCATTTTTGGTCAGCGACGGCGGGATGAGGCTGCCGGTTTTTTTCGCCAGCGCGCTGGCTCTCGCCAATTTCCTGTTCGCCGCCAAAGAGTTACCGGAGTCTCATCAGGGCGCGGGCGGACCGCGTCTGACTTTCTCCGAGATGCTCGAGCCGTGGTTCAATATCAAGAGCAACCTGCACGGCGTGCTGTTGCGGCTGTTCACACTCGCGTTCCTGTTCACGTTCATCTTCGCGGGACTCGAAACCACGTTCCCTCTGCTGGCCGCCAGCGCTTACGGGCTTACCGCGGTCGGGATCGGCGGCCTGTTCGCGTTCGCCGGGCTCCTCCAGGCGATAGCGCAAGGCTATCTGCTGGGGAAAATCGTCAAGCGCACCGGAGAATGGTGGCTTATAAAAGGAGGCGCGATCGCGATGGCGATCGGGCTCGTGCCGCTCGCGCTCGGTTCCTCGCACCTGATGCTCTGGTTGCTGTTCGCGCTAATCGCGGTCGGATACGGATTCAGCGGGCCGTCGGTTGCGAGCCTGATTTCCAAAAACGCCGTGCGGCGGTTGCAAGGCGAGGTGCTCGGCGTGAATCAATCGGCGTTGTCGCTGGCGCGGATATTTGGCCCGATCATCGCCGGCACGATGTACGAGTTGCTCGGTGGAGCGGCTTTGCCCTATCTGGGCGGCGCCGCCATCATGATCGCGTCATTGGCGCTGATGCGCAAGCGCGGCGACGCTTAGCGGCGGTTCACGTCGAAGCCGCTGCCGGTTTGCGCGCCCGGTGCGGTGCGGCACGCCGCACCGCACCCTCACCTCACGCCATCCCCAGAATCCGGCGCGCGCCGGCCAGGCTCAGCACGTCGTTGGTGCCGTCCTCGATCAGCGACGCTCGCGCGTCGCGAAAGATTTTCTCGATCGGATATTCTTTGCTGAGCCCGTTGCCGCCGAAGATTTGCAGCGCTTTGCTCGCGACGTCAAGCGACGCCTGCGTGCAGAAAACCTTGGCCGCGATCGCGTGCTCGAGCGCCGACGCCATCATGCGGTCGTTGTAATCGATCACCGCACGCGACAGCGCCCGGCACGCCTCGACGCACGTGAACATCTCGAACAGTTGCTTCTGCACGAGCTGATGCTCGCAGATCGGTTTGCCGCCCTGAACGCGCTCTTTCGAGTAGGCCAGCGCCGCCTCGAACGCCGACCTCGCGACGCCGGTAAAGGTCGCCGCCATGAAACCGTTGGCGCGGGTCAGCGTCGCGGTCGCGATCGGCTCGAAAATCTCGGGCCCGACCAGCATGTACTCGGAGGGAATCCTCACATTGTCGAAAAAGATCGGACCCTGATTCAGCGCGCGCTGCCCGAGCTTGTTGAGCGGCTTGCCCCTGGATACGCCGGGAAGGTCGAACGGCACGAAGGCGATCGCGCCGCCGAGGCGCGCGCCGTCGCCCTGCACCGACGCGAGGAAAGTGAGGCCGTGAGTAGCGATCGTACCGTTGGATACCCACGCCGCCTTCTGGCCGTTGATTACATACGAATCGCCATCGCTCCGGATTGAAGCCCATCCGGTTTTTTCGAGTTCGGATTCGCCTGCGAGCCCGAACACCCAGTCCGAGCCGTGAGCCGGCTCCGTGACGGGCCAGCATCCGATCAAGCGCGCCTCGCGGTCGTCGACGAACGGTTTGACGAACCGCTCGATCAGGCCGCTGTTGCCTGTCATCGCGAGCGCGGCAAAAGGAAAGCTCGCCACGCCCAGGCTGAGTGCGAGATCGGCCGCGCCCCAAGCCATCTCCTCCGTGAATATCTGCGCGCCGAGTCCCGTCAGGCCGAGTCCGCCGCACTCAACCGGAATGGCCGCGGCGTGATAGCCGAGGCTGTAGGCGCGCCGGAAGAAATCCCACAGCGGCGAGCCGGGCGCGATCGCCTCCTGCGGGTCCGCGATTTGATCGACCGCTATCGCCGCCGGCCGCATCACCTCGCGGGCGAAGCGATGCACGCTATCCCTGAGCTCACGGATTTCGGTCGGCAGGTTTGGGTTCAATTCCAGGTAGGTATCCATCATCACATCCTCGGGTTCAGGCTCGATATTCCGCCAGCCTGGTTTGCCATCACCTCGAACGGGTATCTCCGGTCAGCCGCTTCGCGTTTGCTACCTCAGATGCTTTGCGCCTAGAGTCCCAAGCGCGATATCCAGCAATTAAACCGGGGAGATGGCCCGAATCAACCGCGATTGAACAATGCAGCCATCACCCGGCAGGTCGAGAGCTTGTGGTGCCCGACGTTAGGCGCGAACGGTCCGACAGAATAAGGAGGATGATACGCCAATGATGGAATTCGGCCTGGGTCTCTGGGGTATGCAGGCTACCCGGATGGCGCCGCGCCATCATGCGAACCTCTACCAGGAGATGATCGAAGACTGCCAGTACGCGGAGGAGTTGGGATTCCACTCGCTGTGGCTGACGGAGCATCACTTTTGGTACGACGGCTATTGTCCGTCGCTGCTGATCGGCCTCGGCGCGCTGGCCGGCGCGACCAAGCGCATCAAGATTGCAAGCGGCATCGTGCTGCTGCCGATGCATGATCCGATTCGCGTGGCGGAGCAGGCGGCGGTCGCCGATCAGCTCTCGGGCGGCCGGCTGATTCTAGGGTTCGGCAACGGCTATCGCGACGTCGAGTTCGACGGTCTCGGCCTGCGCCGGCGCGATCGCGGCGCGCGCCTGTCGGAGCAGTTCGCGATTCTGAAAGCGGCCTGGACCCAGGAGCGTTTCTCCTTCTCGGGCAAGCACTTCAATTATGCCGACCTCGCGGTCACACCCAAGCCGGTGCAGAAGCCGCACCCGATGGTGATGGTGGGAAGTTCCCCGGTGTATGCGCCTGCGATCAGGCGCGCGGGCAAATTCGGCTTCGGCCTGTTGCTACCGGCGATTATCGGCGCTGACGCATGCCGCGAGAGCGTGCGAATCTGGGAAGAGGCGGCGCGCGCGGCGGGCCATGACGTCGAAAAGATGCGCGCGGAAAAACAGGTGCGGATGGGCGCGCTGTACGACGTCTGGGTCGACGAGACCAACCATCAGGCGGAGAAAATCATTCCCAACCTGCGCTACCTCTACCATGAGCAGCTCGGCGGATGGCGCTTCCTGGTCGACGCCGAGGACAAGCCGATCGGATTCGATCGCCCGGAAGTCCTCAACCAAACCGTCGACGTGGTCGTGAACGGCGCGCCGGTCGGTGGTCCGGCCAAAGTGATACGCAGGCTCAAGCAGTATGAGGAAGCCGGTCTCGATTTCTTCTGCGCGCGTGTGCGATGGGACAGCACGCCGCAGGCCGATCTCCGGCGATGCATGCGATTGCTGGCGAAAGAGGTCGTGCCGGCTTTCGCTTGAGACCGCGACAATAGAAGACGAGGCCATCGCCCGATGAAAGTTGAAACGCTCTTGCCGCTGGGCAAAGTCGATCCTGGTCTCCGCGCGCCCGCAACCCCGCTCGATATCTCGACAGTCAGCGGCGATGCCCGCCAAGTCGAGGCGCTCGGCTATGACGGGCTGGTTGTGGAAGAGACCAAAGATGACCCGTTCATGGTCATCGCGATAGCCGCACAGGCAACCAGCCGGCTGAAGCTGGGCACGGCGGTTGCGCTGGCCTTTCCCCGCAGTCCGACGGCAACGGCGATGAGCGCGTGGACCGCGCAGAAGCTCTCGAACGGGCGCTTCACCCTCGGCCTGGGCACGCAAGTCAAAGGGCACATCGAGCGGCGCTTCGGTGTGAAGTGGTCGGCGCCGGCGCCCTGGATGCGCGAGTACGTGCAGGCGGTGCGATCCGTATGGAAGTGCTGGCAGGAGGGCGGCACACTCAGGTTTGAGGGCAAGCACTACAACCTGAGCCTGATGGTTCCGTTGTTCAATCCCGGCCCGATCGGCCATCCCGAGATCCCAATCCATCTCGCTGCCGTAAACCCTGCGATGTGCTCCGTCGCCGGCGAAGTCGCCGACGGCTTGAGACCGCATCCGGTATGCACGCCGAAATATATCGAAGAGGTGATGCTGCCGGCGGTGCGAAGGGGCGCCGCCAGGGCCGGGCGCAAGCTCGACGGCTTTTCCGTTTGCATCAAGCCGCTTATCGCGACGGCGCCGGACGCCGAATCGTTGCAGGCAAAAATTCGCGACGTGCGCGCTCGCGTCGCCTTTTACGCTTCGACGCCGAGTTATCTCGCCGCCTTTCAAATCCACGGCCTGTCCGATCTCGCAGGCCGGCTCAAGCTGCTTTCCAGAGAGCAGCGATGGGAAGAGATGCCTGCTTACATCCCGGATGACGTGCTCAACACTTACGCTACGGTCGGAACGTTCGACGAGATCGGCGACAAAATCAAAGAGCGCTACGGCCGTATCGTCACCAATGTCGAATTCAGCAT
>JBEKLA010000020.1:0-31344 GCA_050010455.1 Binataceae bacterium (SeqCode)
GCAGCCTTCCCGCCGACCAGCTTGAACAGCATCGCAAACCCGATGAAGGGGAGGAACATCACATACAGCGCGCCCATCACCATCGCCAGCGGCACGAACAGGAGCGCGGGCAGCTTGATATATTCGCATTCGGCGCCGCCGGGCAGGATAGCGGTCTTGCCTTCGAGCGTCGCGATTTCCCATTCGCCTTTCTTTAGATAGAAACCACCTTTCGCCTCTTGTCCACCTTTATATTTCAACATTGTCCTGCACCTCGTTTTCAATTTCTTATCGTCAAGACAACAATAAGCCGCGCGCGCGGTTAATGAAATTGGGAGAGTGACCGAGACGCTCGGGAAAGGGTGCGGAGCCGACAGGGAAAAACTCCCTAGACGACCGGTAATTCCACCCGAACGATGCCGAAAAGTCGTTGAAAATCGTTGATAGATATGAGTGTTTTCTGGCCCAGCCGTCCCGAATCCGCTCGCATTTCAGCCTGCGGGGTGCTGGACGAGGCCGAACGGCGCTGCCATAGGGCGGTTGCCTCATGCCTTCGAAATATGTGTGCGCGAGTGCCGCTTAAGCGTTGACCACGAGGGCAATCGGTCAATACTGTTGTTAGATGTATCGATCGGAGTCAGAAGCGAACAGCGTTTGCCGGCGCAAAAGACGGAAACGACTTAAGACCCGTCCAACAAATCCGTTCCGCAACAGGAGCGCAAACAGGAGGTCGATATGAAGTCCGCACCCCAGACCAAGCCGGCGAATCCCAGGCTCAACGAAGTCTGCGACGACCTCGTCGCGACATTGAAGGCGTTCGTCCGCAAACACCGCATCAGGTACGACGAGTACCATCGCGCCCTGAGATTCCTGTCGGAGGCAGGCGACAAACAAGAGATCCCTCTGCTGATGGACGTGTTCTTCGAGATGACGGTGAACGATGTGACGTACGCAGACCAGCCGGGCACGGAGACGACGGTCGAGGGTCCGTACTACGTCCCTGAACCGCCGTTGCTGAAGCCGCCCTTCGTTCTGCCCCATCGTCCCAACGAACCGGGCGACGTGCTCTTCTTCTCTGGGACCGTGCGCTCGACCGACGGCGCGGCGCTCGGGGGCGCGGTCGTCGATATCTGGCAGGCAGATGCGCAAGCCAAGTATTCGCACTTCAACATCCCGGAAGCCGAGGCGCCCTTCAATCTGCGCGGTAAGCTGGCCACCGATCACAACGGCCGATTCGAGGTGCAAACCTGGGTGCCTTCGGCTTATGAGATTCCGAAAGCGGGACCGACCGGTGCGCTGCTTGCGGCGCTGGGGCTTCACGCCTGGCGCCCGGCCCATCTGCACGCGAGCGTATCACACGAGGGTCATGCTGTGGTCACGACGCAGGTTTTCCTCAAGGATGACCCGTGGATCCACTCCGACGTCGTCGGCGCGGTCAAGGATTCGCTGATCGTTGCCCTCACCAAGCACGATGATCCATCTGAGCTGCGCAACAAGGGCCTAAAGCGTCCGTACTACACGGCCTCGTTCGACTTCGTGTTGCCGAGGGTCGTGGCCAAGGCGGCATGAGCGAAATGTGACGCGGCTCAAGATCAGAGCGGTTCGCGCCGACATCCTCGACCTGCCGATCCGCCGGCCCCACACGTTCGCCTCACTCACGATCACCAAGCAGAGCTATCTGCTGGTGCGCTTGCAGACCGAAGAAGGAATCGAAGGCGTCGGCGAAGGCGTGACCGCGGGCGACCCGTGGTGGGGCGGCGAGAGCGTCGAGGGCATGAAGTCGATGATCGACTCGTACCTTGCCCCGCTGCTGATCGGCGAAGATGCCACGCGGTTCGGCCTGTTGCGGCGGAAGATGAATACCGTCGCGGCCGGAAATCCGAGCGCGAAGGCCGCGCTCGAGATGGCGCTCTTGGATGCCTGGGCGAAGGCGCTCGAAGTGCCGCTCCACGAGCTGCTCGGTGGTATCTACCGCGATTCGATTCCAACGACCTGGGCGCTCGCGACCGCCGACGTCGCTAAGGACTGCGAAGAGGCGCAACGCAAGCGCGAAACCCACGGCATCACGCGATTCAAGGTCAAGATTGGGGCCGCGGAACCCGAGCGTGACGTGGCGCGGATCGCGGAGACCGTGCGCGTGCTCGGTCCGCGCGCGAGCGTCCGCATCGATCTGAACCAGGCGTGGGATGAGCTCACGGCCACGCGATGGCTGCCGGAGCTGGAGAGCCGCGGCCTTGATCTCGTCGAGCAGCCGATCCAGCGATGGAATCTCGACGGAATGGCGCGGCTGGCCGCGATGCTGCGAATCCCGATTCTTGCCGATGAGAGCCTGTACACGATCCAGGACGCTCTCGAAATCGTGCGACGCGCCGCCGCGGACATCTTCGCGCTCAAGATTCCGAAATCGGGCGGGCTTTTCGAGGTCAAGAAAATTGCCGCGATCGCGGAGGCCGCCGGCCTTCCCTGCTACGGGGGATCGACGCTGGAGACCTCGATCGGCACCGCTGCGAGCATCCACCTGTACTGCTCGATCCCGAACCTCACGGCGGGCTGCGAACTGTTCGGGCCGCTGTGGCTTGCCGACGACATCGTCGAGGAGTCCGTGGCGATCCGCGACGGACAGGTCTGGCTGCCGCAAGGGCGGGGCATCGGCGTGCGGCTGGACGAACAGAAAGTCCGCCGCTACCTTCGGGCGTGAGGCGCGGATCGGTCTGCGGATCAGGGTTGTCCCGGTCCGCGCGCACTCCGCTCCATCACCGCTTTGCGGCTGCCAAGCACGATTGGATTCAGCAGGATGCCGCCGTCGACGGGGATATCCGCGCCGTTGATGAACGCGGCCATGTCCGAACATAGGAACGCGATCAGGTAAGCAACTTCTTCGGGCTTGCCGAGGCGGCGCGCGGGGACAAATCCGAGCGCGTGCTCGCGGATAGCCTCGGGCATCGCGAGCACGTTTTCAGTGCCGACCAGGCCGGGCAGGACGGCGTTGCAGGTGATACCGCGGCTGGCGTATTCGATCGTGACGTTGCGCGTGAGGCCGAGGACCGCGGCCTTGGTCGCCGCGTATCCGATTTGATTGTAGAGGCCATTGCGCGCCGCCGACGAAGAGACGTTGACGATACGGCCCCATCCGCGCTCGGCCATCCCGGCGATAACCGCGCGAATCATGTTGAATGGGCCAGTCAGATTCACGCCGATCTCGCGATTCCACGCCGACTGCTCCATGCGCGCGAGCGGCGCGATATTGTTGACAATACCGGCGTTGTTCACGAGCGCGTGAATCGGACCGAGTTCCTGCCCGATCTTCGCGACGCCGCGTTGCACTTGCTCGGGATCGCTGACATCACAGATCGCGAAGGCGGCCTTGCGTCCGCGCGCGTGCACCGCGTCGGCGGTCTCCGCGATACGATCGCTGATATCGAACACGCCGACGTCGGCACCGAGATCGGCCATCACGACGGCGCACGCCCGCCCGATACCGCGCGCGGCGCCCGTAATCAGTATGGTCTTGCCGTCGAGGCGCATCAGGCGGCGTGAATCCGGCGCTGGCGGGCGCTGACCAGTTCGGCGATAGTGCCGACGATCCCGGCGCTGGAAGAGCTGGCGCCGAAGACCGCGGCGACGCCGTGGCGCTTCATCTGCTCCGCGTCACCCGCGGTGATCACCGAGCCGCCCAGAACCACCGGCACATCGACGCCCTTCTCCGCGATCAGCGCCATCAGCTCGGGCGTGAAGTCAACGAATTCCCACGAATGGCAACTGATTCCGATTAGGTCGACGTCCTCGTCGATCGCGGTTTGCACGATACTGTGCGGGGTTTGGAAGCGGCCGGCGTAGACCACTTCCATGCCGGCGTCGCGCAGCAGCCGCGCCACCGCGATCGCTCCCACTTCGTGCTGATCCAGCCCCAGCATCGCAATCACTATGCGTCCGTTCGCCATCGCCACAACCTCAAATCAGCGGCTGCATCGCTTTGTGCGGATCATACGGGAATCCGTACGCCTGGCGGATCGTCCCCGCGATCTCGCCCATCGTCGCCGACGCCTCGATAGCATCGATCAACGCCGGCGTCAGATTCTCGCCCATCTTGGTCTTATCGCGCACCACGGTCAGCGCGGCCTTGGTGCGGGCCAGATCGCGATTCGCCTTGAATTTTTTCACCTCGTCGATCCGCTCGCGATACGGGCGGATCTTGGTCTCCGACACGTCGCGCAGCAACGTATCCTCCTCGGGCGGGAGCGGATAGGCGTTGACACCAACCACGATCTGCTCCTTGCTTTCGAGCCGCGCATGGTAGCGACGCATCTTCTCTTCGAAGAAGGCGCGAAACCATCCCGAATCGTGCAACTGCTGCGGCTCACCGCTTGCCTCGATCTCCTGGATCATTGCCCAGATTCGCCGCTCCATCTCGTCGGTCAGCGCCTCGACGTAATACGATCCGCCCAGCGGATCGACCACGCGCGCCACGCCGGTTTCCGATTCGATAATCTGCTGGGTCCGGAGTGCGACCAGATGCGATTCTTCGCACGGCGTACGCAGCGCTTCGTCGAACGCCGAGATTTCAATCGCGTGCGCGCCGGCCATCACCAGCGCCATCGTCTGAGTGGCGCCGCGCACGATATTGTTAGTCAACTGCTGCGCGGTCATCGTATGGCCCGACGTATGGCTGGTGATCACGACCGACCACGAGCGCGGGTCCTTGGCGCCGAACTCTTCGCGAATCATGCGCGCGAACAGGCGGCGGGTGGCGCGGATCTTCGCGATCTCGGCGAAGAAATCCATGCCGCAGTTGACCAGGATCGCGATTCGCGGCGCGAAGGCGTCGATATCTACGCCGCGCTTGAGCACTTCGCGCACCAGATGGCGGATCTCGAGAAATCCGAGCGCCATCTCCTCGACCGGATCGAGCCCCGATTCGCTGAAGTAATAGGTGTCCTCGACGAAGGAGTGGAACTTCGGCATCGTCCGCGCGCAGTACTCGATCACGTCGCAGGCTATCCGCACGCGCGCGTCGAAGGGCAGATGGATCGCGTAGCTCACGTCCTCCGAATAAAAGGGCGTGAGCACGGTCGAGCCGCGCAGCTTATCGCAGGCGAAGCCATACTCTTTGGCCGCGATATTCAGGCCCGCCAGCGCGAACATCGCGGGAAGCGTGGTCACGGAGAGCGAGACCGTGATGCGGTCGAGCGGGATATCGCGAAACAAATCGAGGAAGTCCTGCTTGTGGCACAGCGATACGCCCTGGGTGCCGATCGCATTGGCGGCCAGCGGATGGTCCGGGTCCATCATGGCCTGGGTGGGGCTGTCGCCGATCACGTCGAGGCCGGTCTGGCCCTTGTCGAGCAGGTAGTGAAACTGCCGGTTCGAGCGCTTGCCGTCGCCTTCGCCCGATAGTTCACGTTGAATCCAGCCACCCACCGCCATCGCCTGGGCGCGGCGGCCACGAGTGAAGGGAAACGTGCCAGGAACCTCGACCTGACGATTCGCTCCGTTGGCATCCTGCGGACCGTAGTAATCCTTGATCGGAATTCCCGACGGCGTGTAGCGGCCATTAGCTTCGGCTTTCATGGGCGTCATCTCCACGACGAGATCGTGTGGCTGTCGATGCGGTTTGACTAATAGCCGCCGCTCCGATTCTTGGCAAGGCGCGCCGTCAGTCAGGATTTCGAAACCGTCGTTGACCGAGAGAAGCTCAAGAATCGTGACGGCTGGGTAAGTAAATTATTGACGTTACGCTTCTGGCAAGTATAACTAAAAGTATCCCGAAAAATTAACAGTTAGCCCGCGTCTGGAGGAGAAAAACATGGTTAGGAAACTTTCTCTGGCGGCACTCATGGCTATAGCGTCTGCGATCGGCTATGGGTGCGACTTCGGCCCGCCTACGCCGCCAATTATCCCTTTAACGGAGGCCCAAACTGTGGCGGTGCTGAACTGTCAGCGCACCATCAAGCAACAGGGTCTAAACTTCGTCACGGTTAAGCTCACCAACGTCGAAGCTTGCCTCGACGACGTTTTAGGCGTGCAACTTCAGGCCGAGAATGGGCACGTTCCCAGCGAGAAGGTATACCAGAATCAACTGAACGTGGCTCGGAACGATTGCGCCAACAAGTTCCAGCAAGTCAGCCGGGTTTCAACAGCGATGGTCAATGCCATCGTTAACGCTTGCGGTGGTGTGCAAAATATAATCCTTCCTCCATCAGGCTACGATCCCCTCGAATTCGGGGCTCTCGCCGAGTTCGCTTATGAGGAACTCAACGACAGCGAACCGATTACCAATGTAACAGAACTGGCCGGCGCGATCTGTGGAGCGAAAGAGGAAGCCGTCGACTGGATGCTCTTCCTCGAGGTCCCTCGCATGGGCAACCTGCTGGATATCCTTAACGGCGACCAAGACGGAGGGCCGTTTGGAATCTTTGTAGAAACTGACGTCGAGGTGCCGTATATCGAGCTCGACGAGCGATGCAACGGGGATTTCGCCGGCAATCCCAGTCTGCCTCCTATCTGACAAGAGCGGCTAATCAAGCGGCCGCAGTGCCGCCGAACGATTACTTCGGCGGTACTGCCGGCCCACTGAACCGACTCTCCTGAAACGCCGGAGCCGCTTACCGCCACTTGAGGTCAGGCGTTCGTTTTAGCTCTTATCGCCCCTTCCATTGCGGCGGGCGCTTGTCGGCGAAGGCCTGCGCTCCTTCGCGTGCGTCGTCAGTCTTTTGCAACCTCGTGAACAACTCGCGCTCGACTTTCAGGCCGTCCGCCAGCGGCAGATCCAAACCGCGAAGCGCTGCCTGTTTGATCGCTTGCACGGCCAGCGGCGCGCTCTTGCAGATCTCGTTCGCGATCTCCTCGCACTTGCCCATCAGCCGGCCCATCGGCACGACATGATCGACCAATCCCAGCCGCAACGCCTCGTGCGCGTCGATACGATTGCCGGTGTACAGCAACTCGAGCGCGCGGCCCAACGGAATCAGGCGCGGTAATCGCTGTGTGCCTCCGCCCCCGGGAAGCCATCCCAGGCGGACCTCGCCAAGACCGAACTGCGCGTGCTCGGCGGCCACCCTGATATCGCAGGCCAGGGCCTGCTCCAGTCCTCCACCGTTCGCATGGCCGTTGATCGCGGCGATGATCGGCTTGCCGACCGTGAGCATCACTGGAAACAGCTCATTGGGAGGCTCACCCTCGGGCCGGTCGACGTAGTCGGCCTTGATATCGCTGCCGGCGGAGAACGCACGATCCCCCGCACCGGTCAGGATACCGACGCGCAGGGCAGAATCGTTCTGGAAGTCGCGCCAGATCCCGGCCAGGCGCCCGTAGGTTTCGAAATCGCAAGCATTGAGCCGCTCGGGCCGGTTGATGGTGACGTAGATAATCGGTCCCTTTTTCTCGCACAGCACTTTCATCGATGGATTCCCGCCTTTCCCCTAAGCAAACGGCCTCTCGTTCAGCTTCGGGAACTTTCTTTCAATTGGGTTGTGCGGAGCGCCGCTACAGTGACAGGAAAAGTTTATAAGCGAACCATAAAAACAGCCCTACGATCATAACCTCATCGATCCAGAGGATGCATTTCTTGGCGAAACCGTCGTGCAACAACCGCTGCACCAGGTAGCCCACAATCCCCGTCAGCACCACGGCGGTTACTACGGCGCTCGCGTGATGGCTGAGCAGCCTTATCGCTTCCAAGTCAATCCAGTGAACTAACTCACCCATCGTGTCGGCAGCTCCGCAGCGGCGTCTGTTCCCCAGCGAGTCTTCAAGTGCAGGCCACGATTACGATAGCGGCCAATAGGTTGTATTGCTACCAAACAAGAGACGACTGTCGAACAGCGCAAGCAGGCAGGATCGACGCGGGACGGATGTGGCCTTCAATGGCGTCCCCGACGGGATTCGAACCCGTGTTACCGACGTGAAAGGCCGGTGTCCTAGGCCGAGCTAGACGACGGGGACGCGCGAGACAGGCATACGAGCACAAGTCGCGTTCGAATTTATCCCACGAAAGCTACCAGAGGGGCGAGTCCGGGGGAAGCGGGTCCTCAACATTGTCGATCACGACCCGGCCCGCTACCGTTAGAGCTATGCGGACTATGCGCCCGCTCGTCAACTCTATAGGCGGCGCCGGGCGAATCCACGGTCCGGGCGGGCAACGACGATGACGCCTATCCGCATCCGGCGCGAGAATTTCGCTGCGATCATTGCCCAGGCCGAGCGCGAATTTCCCGACGAATGCTGCGGCCTCGTAATCGGCGACGGTCCCGCGGAACAAGTGCGCCCGATCCGCAACGTCCAGAATCAAAAGCACACCGCCGATCCGGTTAACTATCCGCGCAACGCGCGAGACGCCTTCACAATGGATCCCAAGCAAGTTCTGGCGGTGCTCGAAGAATCGGATCGCAGCGGACTGCCACTCAAAATCGTTTACCACTCGCATCCCGACCACGACGCCTATTTCTCAGCCGTCGATCGCACCCGAGCTTGTTCGTTAGATCCGGCAGAGCCAGACTTCCCTGATGTCGCCCACCTGGTTCTGTCAGTGAAAGCGGGCGATTTCGTGCGCGCCGCCGCCTTCATCTGGGATTCTATCCGCAAGGATTTCGTCGAGACCGAATTTGCGCCGATATGATTCCGGCGTGATGCCGATGTCGCATACGGTCAAGCTGTGCCGCGGCTGTTTGGCAGCGCGGCTGTCAACTTCGTTCTAAGCCCAGAGCATCGAAAGTTCGCGGCGCTGAAGTACGGCTAATATAAAAATGTTTGCGTTTGTCGCTCGACTAATTTGGTGCTAAGCTCCGTTTGTCGCTTTTACCAAAGCCTTTTTCGGCCGCGCGATTAATTTCAGGGGAGTGATTTCGCCCGTGACAAATAAGTCTGATTTTCCAATCGAGTCGATGACCAAGAGCCGGATGCTGGCGCAGTTTGTAAACGAAGCGGCACGTTTGACCGAGCCTGACAAAATCGTCTGGTGTGACGGCTCCGAAGCAGAGAAAGAGCGCCTGGAGAAGCAGGCGGTCCAAGCCGGCGTGCTGATTCCTCTGAATCAGCAAAAGCGTCCGCGCTGCTACCTCCATCGATCCAACCCGAACGATGTCGCGCGCACCGAGCAGCTCACGTTTATCTGCACGCCGTCGAAGGACGAGGCGGGACCAACCAACAACTGGATGGCGCCGGATGAAGCGTACGCAAAGATGCGCGGATGGCTTAAGGGCTCGATGCGCGGACGAACGATGTACGTGGTGCCCTACTCGCTCGGCCCGGTGGGCTCGCCGTTTGCGAAGATCGGCGTCGAAATCACCGACAGCATCTACGTCGCGCTGAGCATGCGGATCATGACCCGCATGGGCAAGGCGGCGGTCGAAATGCTGGGCGATTCCGACGATTTCAATCGCGGCCTTCACTGCACGCTGGATTTCAGTCCCGAGCGCAAGCTCATCGGCCACTTCCCGCAGGACAACACAATCTGGTCGGTCGGCAGTGGCTATGGCGGCAACGCGCTGCTCAGCAAGAAGTGCTTCGCGCTCAGAATCGGCAGCTGGTTAGGATGGCGCGAGGGCTGGCTCGCCGAGCACATGCTGATTCTTGGTATCCAGAGCCCTAGCGGCGAAACCAATTACGTCGCGGCGGCTTTTCCGAGCGCCTGCGGCAAGACCAATCTCGCGATGCTTACGCCACCGCCATCGCTGGCCGCGAAGGGCTGGAAGGTGTGGACGGTCGGCGACGATATCGCATGGCTGCGCGTCGGTTCGGACGGCCGGTTGTGGGCGATCAATCCGGAGAACGGCTACTTCGGCGTTGCACCCGGCACCAGCGGTAAGTCGAATCCAAACGCATTGCGGATGGTCGGCCATGACTCGCTGTTTACCAACGTCGCGATGACTCCTGACGGCGACGTGTGGTGGGAAGGCATGGACGTTCCGCCGCCGGAAGGATTGCTCGACTGGCAGGGGCGCTCGCGTGGCGCCAACGCGACCGGCCCGGCGGCTCATCCCAACAGCCGCTTCACCACGCCGATGCGGAACAATCCGGTGATATCGCCGCATGCGGAAGACCCGCAGGGTGTGCCGATCTCGGCGATCATATTCGGCGGGCGTCGCGCCAGCACGATGCCGCTGGTGCTCGAATCGGAAGACTGGGCGCATGGCGTCTTCAAGGGCGCGACGATGGGCTCGGAGACGACCGCGGCGGCGACCGGAGCGGTCGGCGTCGTGCGGCGCGATCCGATGGCGATGCTGCCGTTCTGCGGCTACAACATGGGCGACTACTGGGGCCACTGGCTCAAGATGCGCGAGCAGCGGATCAGCAATCCGCCGAAGATCTTCGTGGTCAACTGGTTCCGCAAGGACGCCAACGGGAAATTCCTGTGGCCCGGATTCGGCGAGAATATGCGCGTGCTGCTCTGGATGCTCGATCGTATCAACGGCCGTGCCGGCGCGACGCGCACGCCGGTGGGTTTCGTGCCCGACCCCGCGAATCTCGATCTCAGCGGATTAGATGTTTCGGGCGACCAGATGCGCGAGGTGCTCGCGGTCAAGGCCGGCGAATGGCAAACCGAGATGAAGTCGGCGGGCGAATTCTTCGACCAGATCGGGCCGACCGTACCTGGCGCCCTGCGCGACCGCCATCGCGAACTTGTCGCCGCGCTGGAGGGTAACGGCGCGCGCGCAGGCGCCGCCCGTTAACGCGGCGTAAATTGCTGGCGCGCGTGCCGTTGAGCATGCGAAACTAGCGGCGATGGCAGCGGTCAATCACGAGCGTCTAAAGCGGCTCTTCCTGGAGCTAGTTCAGATCGATTCGATCTCGCGCCACGAGCGCAACGTTGCGCTGCGCCTCAAGCATGAGCTCGAAGCCGTGGGGGCACGATGCCAGTTTGATCGTGCCGGCGAGAAGGCAAACGGCGATTGTGGCAACCTGGTTTGCCATCTTGATGGCACGATTGCCGGCGTCCCACCGTTACTGCTGTGCGCCCGCATGGATACGGTCGTGCCGGGCGAAGGCGTCAAGCCGATCGTCGAGGGCGACGTAATCCGCACCGACGGCACCACCGTTCTCGGCGGCGACGACAAGTCCGGATGCGCGATCATCTGCGAAGTGCTGCATCAGCTCCGCGACAACCGCATCCCGCACGGGCCGCTCGACGTGGTCTTCACAATCTGCGAAGAGATCGGCCTGCTCGGCGCCAAATTCCTCGATCTGGATTTGCTCCGAGCCCGCGAGGGGCTGGTCTACGATAGCGATTCTCCGGGCTATCTATTCGTGCGTGCGCCTGGAGCGCAGAGCCTCTTATTCAAGGTTCGCGGTCTCGAAGCGCATGCCGGGATGTGCCCGGAACAAGGCATCTCGGCGATCCAGCTGGCCGCCAAGGCGATCGCGGGAATGCGCCTGGGGCGTATCGATCACGAGACCACCGCCAACCTCGGACTGATTACCGGCGGACGCGCGGTCAATGTCGTCCCCAATGAAGTAGTGATCAAGGGCGAAGCGCGCTCGCGCGACGCGGCCAAGCTCAAGGGGCAAGTCGAACACATGATCGAATGCTTCCAGCAGGCGGTCGCGCCGGCCGAAGTGACGGTCGGCGACAAGTCGTATCGGGCGGAACTCGAATACTCCGCTCGCGACGAATACGCCGCGATGAATGTTCCTGACGACGCGCCGATCGTACGCAAGGTGGTGCAGGCCGCGGAGCGATGCGGCCGTGTGGTAAAGCCCGAAGCGATGGGCGGCGGATGCGACGCCAATATCTTCAATCAGCGCGGCCTGGTCGTCGCGAATCTTGGCACCGGCATGCGCGCGATTCACACCGTGCGCGAGTGGCTCGACGTCAACGACATGATCGCGACGGCCGAAGTAAGCCTCGAGCTGGTGAAGCTCCAGGCCGGCGGCTGAACGCGGCCTCGCTACACCGCAGGCTCTATCCGCCCCCCTGCCCCGTTCCTACGAGTCGTGCTTGCGCAAGAAGGTCGGGATGTCGAGGCTCTCCTCATCGTCCAGCAGTTTCGTGGGCTCAAGCTTCATCGTTCCGTAGCCCTGCTCCTCGGCGCGCCGCTTGAAGGTCGGAATATCCAAACCGTCGTCAACGATCAGGCCCATCCGCCGGACCGGCTTGTTTGGCACGCTCTTGGGCGGGCTCGCCGCGAGAGTCGGGGCCTCGTGCGCCGCAACCGGACGGGTCGATGAAGCCTGGATCGGAGCGGTGACTGCCGCTAATGGCGGCGGCGCGCTGATCGCGGGACGCGCGACGTAACGGGTTTCGAAATCGCCAAACCCGGTCGCGATCACCGTCACGCGCAGCTCGTCGCTCAACTTTTCGTCGATCACGGCGCCGAAAATGATGTTGGCGTCTTCGTGCGCTTCTTCCTGAATCAGGCTGGCCGCTTCGTTGACTTCATAGAGCGACATGTCGTTGCCGCCGGTGATGTTGATCAGCAGCCCGCGCGCGCCCTTGATCGAAACGTCCTCGAGCAACGGACTCGAAATCGCGCGCTGCGCCGCCTCCACCGCGCGATTCTCGCCGCTGGCGGTCGCCGCCCCCATCATCGCCATCCCCATCTCGGCCATAATCGACCGGACGTCCGCGAAGTCGAGGTTGACCAGGCCATGGATGGTCACCAGCTCCGAGATGCCGCGCACTGCTTGCAGCAGAACTTCGTCGGCGCGTTGGAAGGCCTCGCGCAGTGAAGTGTTGCGGCTGGCGATCGAAAGCAGGCGCTGATTGGGAATAGTAATCAGCGTATCGACCGCGTTCTTGAGCTCACGCAGTCCTTCGTCGGCCTGGCTCATGCGCTTGCGGCCTTCGAACTGAAACGGCTTGGTCACCACGCCGACCGTGAGCGCGCCGCTCTCCCGCGCCAGCCGCGCGATCACCGGCGCTGAGCCGGTTCCGGTGCCTCCTCCCATTCCGGCGGTAACGAACACCATCTCGGATTCCGCCAGGTAGTCGCGCAGCCGCTCCTCGTCTTCGAGCGCCGCCTTGCGGCCGATCTCAGGATTGCCGCCGGTGCCACGCCCGCGCGTCAGCATCTCGCCAAGCTGCATCTTGATCGGCGCGAGACTGTATTGCAGAGCCTGGATGTCGGTATTGACCGAAATGAACTCGACGTTCTTCAGGCCGGCCTCGATCATATGATTAATAGCGTTGCCGCCGCACCCGCCAGCTCCGATAACCTTGATCCTTGCTCCCGGGTCCGGATTAGCCACGTATTCGATTGCCATCACAGTCCTCCTCCACCACAACCCCGCGATGCGCGGCGCGCGCATCGGAAATGGGCGCTATGCGCGCCGCCAGCCTAAAAGAATTCTTTCATCCATTCGGTCATCCGCGACCGTAGTTTGCCCCACCGCCGGTGCCGATCCTTGCCGTTGCCCGTGCCATCGCCGCTGCGAGCGTAGAGCACCAGTCCTGCCGCCGTGGCATACATTGGTTTCATCATCGTTTCGGGCATGCTCGGAAGATTCAGCGGCAGCCCGCGGCGCACCGGAGCGTTGAAGATTCGTTCAGCCAACTCCTGCGTGCCCTCCAGCAGCGAGCTTCCACCGACCAGCACCAATCCCGAGGCCAGGCTGTCGGCCACGCCGGAGCGAATCAATTCCCGTTGCACCAGCGCGAATATTTCTTCCATCCGCGGCTCGATAATCTCGCCCAACAGGCGGCGCGGGATAATCCGCGGCTCACGTCCGCCCACTCCCGGCACCCGCACCATCTCGTCGCGTCCGACCACCGAGTTGGTGGCGACGCCATAAGTGATCTTGAGTTGTTCGGCGTCGGACAGCGGCGTGCGCAGGCCCGCCGCGACGTCGCTGGTCAGATGGTTGCCGCCGATCGGCAGCACTGCCGTGTGGAGCACAGCGCCACCGTGATAAACCACGATCCCGGTGGTCCCGCCGCCGATATCGACCAGCGCGACCCCGAGCTCCCGCTCTTCGGGAAACAGTACCGCCTCGGCCGAAGCCAGCGGCTCCAGCGCCAGAGCGCGCGCCGTCACTCCCGCGCGCTCGCAGCATCGCTCCAGATTTTGCACGCAGCTCTGCGCCGCCGTAACTATATGAATGTGCGCTTCGAGGCGCACGCCGGCCATCCCGACCGGCTCGCGCACGCCCTCCTGATCGTCGATCGAGAAGCGTTGCGGCCGGATGTGCAGAATCTGGCAGTCCAGCGGTATCGCCACCGCGCGCGCGGCCTCGATCACCCGCTCGACGTCGCGCGCCGCCACTTCGCCACCGCGCACCGCGACAATCCCGTGGCTGTTGAAACCGCGAACGTGAGCCCCGGCAACGCCGACCACGGCCGAGTTGAACTTCAGCCCGGACGATTTCTCCGCCTCGGTCACCGCGCTCTTGATTGAATCGACGGTGGCCTCGATATTGACCACCACCCCTTTGCGCAAGCCGGTCGACGGAGCCACGCCATAACCGAGCAAAGCGATTTCCCCGCTATCGGCCGCTTCCGCGATCAGCGCGCAAACCTTGCTGGTGCCGACGTCCAATCCCGCGATTAGGTTTCTCATCTCGCTGCCAGCTCCCTCGTCCGCGGCCCCCCGGCGCGGACCGCCGTCGGCGCGAAGCCCCGATGCGCCGCCGCTTCAACCATCGCCGCTCCATCACTGGCAACGGGCGCCGCCGCCCTGAGTCTCATCACCGCCAGGTCGGGTGTCGTCATGTCGAGCGCGGCGACGAGATCGCGACGTTCCCGCCATCGCCGCAGCAGGTAGGCCGCGCGCTCAAGCTCGGGCGCGGCCTTGGCAAGATCGAAGCTAAGTTCGGTGCGCGATTTTTCGAGATAGAGCGAAGCCGTTCCGTCGGCGGCGACACTCATCTCGGAAATCAGCTCTCCAAGGGTAGCCTCGGCGCGAACTAACGCTCCGGCGTCTTCGAGCAGTTGTTGCGGACGAGCGCCTTCAAGCGCCATTCCGCTCAGGATCGGGAGGTCGTCCTCCGTCTCCGCCGACACCGGCCCGCGCAACTCACCCGTCGATCTCAGCGCGTAGAATCCGTCCTTGCGCTCGACCATCGCGACCGCGAACGCGTCGCTCCGAGCCGGAGCGAACTTCGGCACCGCAAGCGCGGCGCGATTAAGCGGCGACAGCGCCGTCCATATCCGGTTGCAGTATTCGATTATGCGGCTGGGAACCGACAGCGCGGTCTTGCGTCCGGCAACGCCCAATCCGGCCATCACGCCCAGACCGAAGAACGCGCACAGCACGACACCCGCCATGCGCCAGCTCCAGTCCGAAGCACCCTGATTTTTTCTCCGCACCGCCATCCGCCGCCCCGCGTACCGCCCTACCTCACCAATCGCCCACCATCTTGACCTCGGGCTCGAGCCACACTCCGGTGGCTTCCTTCACTTTCATCCTCGCCAGATCGATCAAAGCGCGCACCTCAGCCGCGCGCGCGCTGCCGAGATTCACGATGAAATTGGCATGCCGATCGGAAAACGCCGCGCCGCCCATCCGCTCGCCTTTGAGGCCGCACCCTTCGAGCAGGCGTCCGGCGAAGTTGCCTGGCGGATTCTTGAAAATCGATCCCGCGTTGGGAAACTCGTTCGGCTGGCGCTGCGCGCGACGCGCCTTCAACTCCGCGACGCGCGCGCTGAGCGTCGCGTTATCGCCCGCGGCGAGCTCGAACTCGACCATCGTTACGATAAATCCGGGCGGCAATTCGGTGCGACGATATGCGAACTTCACCTCGCCCGCGCTCAGCGTCCGGATTTCACCCTGCCGGGTAGCGCCGCGCACTGTCGTGACCACGCGCGCGAGTTCGCCGCCGAACGCGCCCGCATTCATCACCAATGCGCCGCCGACCGTGCCCGGGATGCCCTCGCCAAACTCGAGTCCTGCCAACCCGCGCTCGATCGCGGCCTGCACCAGCGCGCCGAACTTCGCGCCGCCGCCGGCGGTCACGCGCCGCCCGTCGATTTCGATCTTCTGGAAACCGTGGCCGAGCCTCACGACCAGCCCGCGCACTCCGCGATCGCTCACCAGCAGATTAGTGCCCGCGCCGAGACAAAATGACGGCACGCCGCATCGATCCGCTGCCGCCAGCGCAGCCGTCAGTTCGGCTTCGTCTTCGACCTCGACCAGCAGATCGGCCGGACCGCCAATCTTGAACGATGTAAACTCCGCGAGCATTTGATTCGTTTTCAGGCGCGCACCGAAGGGCGCTCTCAGCTCGTCCTCAAGCGCGCTCATAAATCTTCGGCTCCTGGCCAAGCACTTCCAGCAGCGCCTCGCCCATCTTGTAGACGTCGCCCGCGCCCAGCGTGACGATAAGATCGCCGGCGGCCGAATCGGCCGCCACGCGCGCCGCCGGGTCGGCTTCGTCGCCGAGGTAGCGAACGTCGAGATGGCCGCGCGCGCGCAATGCCTCGTACAGCCGGCGCGAATTGACGTCGGGGATCGGCTCTTCACCGGCCGGGTAAACGTCGGCCACGTAGAGCACGTCCACGGCGTCGAACGCGTCGAGAAAATCGTCGAACAGGTCGCGCAGGCGCGTAAATCGATGCGGCTGAAAAATCGCGAGCGTGCGGCGCTTGAACGCGGCGCGCGCGGCCGACAGCGTGGCGCGCACTTCCGCCGGATGGTGCGCATAGTCGTCGAGCACGATCCGGCCGTTGGCTTCACCCTTGATTTCGAATCGCCGGCTGATACCCGAAAAATTCCCAAGCGCGCGCGCGGCGGTTTCGAAATCGATTCCGACTCGAATCGCAACCACGATCGCCGCCAGCGCGTTGAGCGCGACATGCTTTCCGGGTGTCGGAATCGTCACGGCCCCAAGGGTTTGATCGCCGTAAACCACTTCGAAGCTGGTGGACAGTCCGTCGATCGTAATCCGCTCGGCGCGGAAATCGGCTTCCGCCGCGACTCCGTAAGTAACCGCGTGCTTGCGGATCGAGGGCAGCAGCGCGCGCACGTTGACGCTGTCGATACCCAGCACCGCGACGCCGTAGAACGGGATACGATTGATGAAACTCAGGTAGGCTTCGCTCACCCGCTCCATCGTGCCGTAATGGTCGAGATGCTCGGGATCAATATTGGTGACTACCGCCACGGTCGGCAGCAGCAGCAGGAAGGAGGCGTCGCTTTCGTCCGCCTCCGCGACCATGAATTCGCCGCCGCCGAGGCGCACGTTGGTTCCGCGCGCGCGCATGTTACCGCCGATCGCGACCGTCGGATCTAACCCGGCTTCCTCCAGAATCAACGCGATCAGCGAGGTGGTCGTGGTCTTGCCGTGAGTTCCGGCGACCGCGACGCCAAGACGCGCCAGTCGCAGCAACTCACCCAGCATTTCGGCGCGCGCAATCACCGGAATTTTTAGTTCGCGCGCGCGGCTGACTTCGGGATTCGAAAACTTAACCGCGGACGAGATCACGACCGCGTCGAGATCGCCATCGAGATGGTCGGCGTGATGGCCACAATGAATCGTGGCGCCAAGAGACGCCAGCCGTGCGGTGGTATCGCTCGCGCGCAGATCGCAGCCGCTGACGGCGAAGCCGAGCCGGATACACAACTCAGCGATTCCGCTCATGCCAGCGCCGCCGACGCCGATGAAGTGCAACCGGCGCTGCCTGGTCAGCAATCCTTTGGAAACCGAACCGCTCATGCGCGAGCCTCGCGTGAATCGACGATTGCGAAACATGCGCGCGCGACGCGCTCCGCCGCGTCCGGCATCGCCGCGCTGCCGGCACGCGCTCCCATCTCTTTCAGGCGCGCCGGATTCGCGGCAAGCTCGCCGATCGCGCGAGCCAGATTCTCAGCCAGATGGTCATCGTCGTTGACCACGATCGCGCCGCCAAGCCTTTCGATAACCCGCGCGTTGTGCTCCTGCTGGCGGTCGCGATGGAACGGATAGGGTACGAAAATGGCCGGCCGTGCGGCGAGCGCTATCTCCGATACGGTCATGGCGCCGGCGCGAGCGACGACCAGGTCGGCCTGAGCAAGCGCGTGCGCGACGTCGTCGATAAACGACGTCACATCCGCCCCAACCCCGGCTTCCTCGTACCCCTTCCTCACCAACCCCTCATCCGCGGCCCCAGTCTGGTGTCGCACGAATTTTATAACACCTTTTTCCAAGTTTCGAAAGCATTCTACGGTACCTAAATTCAATCGATGCGCGCCGCTTGACCCTCCTAAAACAAGGATTTGTAATTTTCCATCACTCGGAGCGGCCCCCGGCTCGGCCTTGAAACGGACGGGATTGCCGGTGAACTCGACTTTCGCCTTTCCCCAAAGCTTCGCCGTCTCGGCGAATCCCACACAGACCTTCCTTGCGAAGCGCCATAGCATCCGATTCGCCAGCCCGGGCGTCGTGTTCTGCTCCATCAGAAGCAGCGGGACTCGTTCGACGATCGCCGTCATCGCCATCGGGGCCGACGCGTATCCACCCGCTCCCACCACCAGGTCGGCGCGAAACCTCCGCATCAGGGCGCGCGCCAGCTTGAGCGCGCGAAAGAATTCAAACGTCGCGACCATCCGCGCGCGCAGACTATGGCCGCGCACGCCGTGCACGTCGAACAGTTCGCACTTGAAGCCGTGCTGCGGCAACCATTTCGCTTCGAGGCCCGCGGTCGTGCCGACATACAGCACTTCGCTATCGGGCCGCTGGCGCTTGATCTCTTCCCCAAGCGCGACCGCCGGAAACAGATGGCCACCGGTTCCGCCGCCCGCGATAATCACTCGCATCGCACCGCCTGCCCTCGCGCGAGCGCGAGCAGCGCGCCTATCGCGGCCATCGACGTTACCATCGCCGTCCCGCCGTAACTCACAAACGGCAGCGGCAAACCTTTCGTCGGAAGCAATCCCGTCACGACCGCGATATTGACCACGGCCTGCAACGACAGCAGCGCCGTCAATCCAACCGCGAGCAGGCTCGCGAATTGATCCGCCTCGTTATGCGCGATCCGCATGCCGCGCCACAGGATGACGGCGAACAGCGCGATCACGGCCAGCGCTCCCACCATCCCGAATTCCTCGCCGATCACGGAAAAAACAAAATCGGTATGGGCCTGCGGCAGATAGAACATCTTCTGGCGGCTGGCGCCCAGCCCGACGCCACATCCGCCACCCGCACCCAACGCCACATACGATTGTACGAGCTGAAAACCGGCGCCGCCAGCCGCATGCCACGGATCCAGAAACGCGGTCAGCCGCCGCATCCGATAGGCCGCGTGCACGGCCTGAAACACCATCAGGGCAAGCGCTCCCGCACCCGCCATCGCAAGATGCGCGTGACGCGCTCCCGCGGCAAACAGCATCGCGAACAACACCGCCGCGAGCATCACGGTGCTGCCGAAATCGGGCTGCCTCAGAATCATCGCGGCCAGCGGCGCGATGATCACAAACGCTGGCAGCGGCCCGCTGACGAAGCTGTTCATGCGCTCGGTGCGTTTGCTCAGAACCTGGGCGAGCAGAAATGCCGCCGCCAGCTTGACTACTTCCGAAGGCTCGGCCAGAAGCGGCCCGAGCTTCAGCCACCGCCTCGCACCGCCGCGAATTACGCCGAGGCCGGGAATCCACACCGCGATCAGCATCAACGCCGCCACGATCATCAGGGGTAGCGCGATACGGCGCAGACCGCGCGCGGAAAATCGCGAGAACAGAATCAGCGCCGCGACGCCGGCGGCGGCGTTGAACAACTGGCGGCGGATGAAATAGAAAGGCTCGCCGGTCTTCTCGATACTGAGGAAGTACGTCGTGTCGAGCACCATCAGAAGGCCGAGCGCCACCAGCGCGAGCCCCGGTATCAGCAACCACGGATCGGTCCGGCCCGGCGCCAGCTTGTCAAAGCGCGCGCGCCAGTTCTTTAAATATCCGCCCGCGTTCCTCATAGTTCCTGAATTGATCGAAGCTCGAACACGCCGGCGAGAGCAGAATCGTGTCGCCGCGCCGCGCGATCGCCGCTGCCCGCGCCACCGCGTCCGCGAGTGTCGCCGTCAGCTCGACTTCGGTTACGTCGCTCAGCGCCGCCTGCATCTTGTAGCGCGCTTCGCCGATCAAAATCGCCCGCCTGACTTTTTCCTTCAACAGCACGCGCAGCGGCGAATAGTCGCCGCCCTTGTCGACGCCGCCCGCGATCCAGATGATGGGAGCCGCGACCGCCGCGATCGCCTCGACCGTCGCGCCGACGTTGGTTCCCTTCGAATCGTCGACGAAAGTCACGCCGTTGCGCTCGCGCACGAACTCAATCCGATGCGCCAGCCCGGTGAACTCCGCAAACACGCGCTCGATAGGCTTCGCGTCGACGCCCAGCACCATCGCCGCCGCCGCCACCGCCGTCGCGTTGGCGAGATTGTGCCGCCCGGGGATCTTCAGCGCGCCGATACCAACACGGCGCCGCGTCGTGCCGTCGTCGAATACAAGCGCGTCGCGATCGAGCTGGATCGCGGGCGGCGCGGCGGCTTGAGAAAGCCCGAAGCTTATCGTGCGCGCCTTGAGCCGGCCGTTTAATCGCCACACATGCGGATCGTCGCGATTGATAATCGCGAAATCGTCCGCATTTTGATTTTCGAAAATTCGCGCCTTGAAGCGGCCGTACTCCTCCAGGTCACGATAGCGGTACAGATGATCGTCGGTCAGGTTCAGATGAATCGCGACGTGCGGACGAAAGCTTTCGATCCATTCGAGCTGGAAGCTCGACACCTCGACTACCGCCACGTCGTGCGCGGCGCCGATCGCGTCGATCAGCGGCGTGCCGAGATTGCCGCCGACGAACGCCTGCATCCCCGCCGCCTTGAGCACCTCGCCGAGCATCACGGTCACCGTGCTCTTGCCGTTGGTTCCGGTAATCGCGACCAGCGGCCCCGCGAGGAAGCGGCTGGCGAGTTCGAGTTCGCTCAGTACCGGGATACGCGCCGCGACCGCCTCGCGCAGCAGCGGATAATCGCGCGCCACGCCCGGACTCGGAATCACCAGGTCGGCGCCGCTCAGGCAGTTCGATAGTTCGGGGCCAAGATGAAGCTCCGCACCGGGCGGCAGCCCGTCGCGATCGATATCGGCACGCTGATCGATCAGGCAAAGCCGCGCGCCGCGCGCGGCCAGAAACCGCGCCACCCCGCGGCCCGTCACTCCGAGCCCGAGTACCACCACCCGCTTGCCCGCCAGCTCGATCATCTGAGCTTCAACGTGCTGAGCGCGACCAGCGCGCACACGATCGATATGATCCAGAAGCGCACCACGACCACGGTTTCGGGCCATCCCGCCAGCTCGAAATGATGATGAATCGGCGCCATGCGGAAGAAGCGCTTGCCGCCGGTCAGCTTGAAATAGTAGCGCTGGATAATCACCGAGACCGCTTCGATCACGAACACTCCGCCCGCGATCACCAGCACGATCTCCTGCTTGGCGAGCACCGCCACCATGCCGAGCGCACCGCCCAGCGACAGCGCGCCGACGTCGCCCATCATCATCGAGGCCGGATAGGCGTTGTACCACAGGAAGCCGAGCGAAGAGGCGATCAGCGCGCCGCAGAAGATGCTGAGCTCGCCCACCCGCGCCACGTGGGGGATCTGCAGGTAGTCGGCGAACTTGACGTTGCCGGCGACGTAGGTAAACACCCAGTAGCAAAACGCTACGGTCATGACCGGGCCGATCGCCAGCCCGTCGAGGCCGTCGGTCAGGTTGACCGCGTTCGAGCATCCAACCAGCACGACCGCGGCAAACGGAATATAGAACCAACCCAGGTCGGGCCTAAGCCGTTTGGCAAACGGCATCGTCAGGCGCGTATCGAAACCCAGCCATCCGAACAGCACCACCGCCGCGATCAACGCGCACGCGAACTGCAGGATGAGCTTGTTGGGGCCGCTTAGGCCGTGACCGCGGCCGCGCCTGAGCTTGAGCAGATCATCGGCGAGGCCGATCGCGCCAAAGGTGACCGTGATGAAAATCGCGATCCAGACGTAGGGGTCGGTCAAATCGGCCAGCAGCAGCGTCGCCAACAGGGTCGCGGCCAGAATCAGCAGCCCGCCCATCGTCGGCGTGCCGGCTTTCTTCTGATGGCTCTGCGGGACCACGTCGCGAATCGTCTGGCCGATATGCGCTTGGCGAAAACGCTCGATCAGAATCCGCCCCAGCACCAGCGACAGCGCCAGCGCGGCGAGCCCGGCCAGCACCGAGCGGAAGGTTTCGTAGCGCAGCACGTTGAAGGCGGGATAACGGCTATGGAGCGGAAACAACAGCGCGTAAAGCATCAGTCCGCCCCCGCCCGTCTGAGTTGATCGAGCACGGCTTCCAGTCCGACCGCGCGCGACGCCTTGAGCAGCACGCGATCGCCTTCGCGCAAGATTCCGCCGAGCGCGGCGCCAAGCTCGATCGGGCGCGCAAAAACCGAGATCTTTTCCGCCGCCATCCCGTTCTGTCGCGCGCCCGACGCGAGCTCGCCGGCGAACTCGCCGACCGCGAGCAGGCGGTCGATCTTGAGCGAAGCCGCGAGCGCGCCCATCTCGCGATGCGCTCCCGCGGACGCGTCGCCCAGCTCGCGCATATCGCCGAGCGCGGCGATCCGCCGCGCGCCGGGCAACGCGGCCAGCATCCTGAGCGCCGCCGCCATCGAGACCGGATTCGCGTTGTAAGCGTCGTTGATACAAATCACGTCGGACGCGATTCGCACGGTCTCGCCGCGCATCGTAACCGGTTTGAAGTTCGCCAGCCCCGTTGCGATCAGCGCAGCCGGAATCTTGAACGCTACGCCAATCGCCGCCGCCGCCAGCGCGTTGCTGAGGATATGATCGCCGGCAGCCGCGAGCTCGACTTCCGCGCGCTCGCCGCCCGCGCGCAAGATGAAACCTTGTCCGTCGACGCCGCGCCCGCGCCAATTCTCGCACCACACATCCGCTCCCGCATACGAGCGACGGCTGTAAGTAATCGCCGGGCCGCCTCTGGCCGCGGCAACTTTCGCCACATGCGGGTCGTCCAGATTGACGATCGCCAAGGCGTCGCGGCGCATGCCGGCCCACAACTCCCCCTTGGCGCGAATCACGCCCTCGAGCGAGTCGAGCGCGACCGGGCCACTGCCCATCGAGAGCGAACTCGGCGAGGGCCGCAGATGGGCCAGGCCGATATTGGTTATCAGACCGACGTCGGGGTCGGCGATTTCGGTCATGCGCGCGATCTCGCCGAGCGCGTTCATTCCCATTTCGAGCACTACCACGGCCTCCGTGCCGTCAAGTTTCAGAATCGTGATCGGCAATCCGACCAGATTGTTCTCGCTACCCTCGGCCGCGCCGACACTACCGCGAAGGACCGCGCCGGCCGCCGCTTTCAGCACTTCGACCGTCATCTGCTTGGTCGTGGTCTTGCCGGCGGTACCGGTAATCGCGACCACGCGAGCGGCGAGGCCGCGGCGCACGGACGCCGCGATCTCGCCGAGCGCGTAAAGCGAATCGCGAACCTTGACTACGGCCGGATTCAAGCCGCCCGGCAATCCGGCAATCGGCCATCGCTCGACCACGACGCCGGCGGCACCGCGATCGAGCACCTCGCGGATAAAATCATGGCCGTCGCGCCGTGCACCACGAATCGCGATGAACAGATCTCCGGGGCCGATCTTGCGCGAGTCGGCCGCTACCGCGGCGAAGCTGTCGACGCCTCCGTGCGCGGCGATTTCGCCGCCGGTCGCCGCCTGCACCTGTGACAAGCCGATACGCATCGCTAGTTTCCCGATCCGGCGAGAATTTCCGCCACTACCGCGCGATCGTCGAACTTAAGTTTGCGATCGCCGACGAGTTGGTAATCCTCGTGGCCCTTGCCTGCGATGACGATTAGATCGCCGGGCTCGGCAATCTTGAGCGCGGCCGCGATCGCGGCGCGGCGATCGGGCTCGACGATATAGCCCGCCTCATTGCCGGCCTCGCCCGCGCCGATCCGGCGCAATCCGGTTTGGCCGATTCCGGCTTCGACCTCGGCGATGATTTTCATCGGATCTTCCGAACGGGGATTGTCAGACGTCAGGATGGGCATGTCCGACAGCCGCGCGGCGATCTCGCCCATTATCGGGCGCTTGCCGCGATCGCGGTCGCCACCACATCCGAATACGCATATCAGGCGCCGCGGTTTCAGCGCGCGCAGGCTCTCGATCACGCCGGCCAGCGCGTCGGGCTTGTGCGCGTAATCCACCACCACCGTCACGCCGGCCAGCGCGGGCACGATTTCGAGCCGGCCGCGAGCGCCCCTGAATCGCCGCACGCCTTCGACTAGAGTTTCCGTTTCGACTCCAAGCTCAATTGACAGCGCAACCGCGGCCAGGATGTTGAGCACATTGATATTGCCGAGCATCGGCGATTCGAGTTCGATCTTCCGATCCAGCGCTTGCACGACCGCCCGAATTCCGCCGAGTCCCGCACTATAACTTAATGGATAAACATCGCATTCGGAACTCATCCCGAAGCTGAGCTTGCGCTCGCGGGTCGCGTCCAGGATGCGACGGCCCCACGGATCGTCGCCGCGCACGATCGCCACCCGATCGGAGCGCCGGCTGGCGGGCAGCAATTCGGTGAACAGACGCAGCTTGGCGTTGAAATAGTTTTCGATCGAACCGTGATAATCGAGATGGTCGCGGCCGAGATTGGTGAAAATCGCGGCGCGAAAGTTGAGGCGGTCGACGCGGCCCTCTTCGAGTCCGATCGACGACACTTCCGCCGCCACGCGCCTGACGCCGGCGCGCTCCATCTCGGCCAGCCAGTGATTGAAATCAATCGATTCCGGCGTGGTCAGGCCGCCCGCTTCGATCCGTCCGCCGAACGATACGCCCAGCGTTCCGACGATTCCGGCCGGCTCACCCGCGGCTTCGAAAATCGCGCCCAGCAGATGAGTAGTCGTGGTCTTGCCGCTGGTTCCGGTGACGCCGATTAGATCCAGCCGCTCGCTCGGAGCGTGATAGAATCGCTGCGCGACGGCGGCCATCAGGCGCCGCGGCTTCGCGGCTTCGATCAGGGTCGCCGCGGGGCGCTCGTTTCCGCACCATCTCTCCACCACCACAGCGCGCGCCCCGCGGCCCAAGGCCTCCCGCAGATACGCCTGATTCTGTTGCGTATCGCGGGCCAATGAAAAAAAAAGGTCGCCCGGACTTACCCGACGCGAGTCATAACTGAGCCCGCTGATTTCCAGCTCGCATCCGCCGTGCACGGCATATCCGTCGGTAACCGCCAGCAGCTCAGCAAGCTTCACACCTAATCTCCCCGTGGCGGCCGCCGCCGTACCGCCGCGAGTGTCATCTTCGCCGACGCCCGGACGGGCCGACCGCTCAATTTCGCAACGTCGTCGCCCGACCATCGTGCCATGGACACAGCGGCGAGCGTCAACTTTATCGGCGATTTTCCCATTCTGAGGCCAGGCGCCGGCGCCTGCGCCATCACGTAGCCCTGTCCCTCGATTTCGAGCTTGACGCCCGAGCGACGCGCGATCCTGAGCGCCGCGCGCAGGCTGAGCCCGACGAAATCCGGCGCCGTGCCGATTGTGAGCGCAGGCTCCGGCGATACCGCCGCCGCATCCGGAGCGGCCGACGACGATTCGTCGGACGGCTCGCGCGAGGTAATCGCGTCCAGCGATCCCAGCAGGCTCGCGCTCTCGTAGCCGCGAGGATTCGCGGCGACTTCGAGCCGGCCCAAAGCGCCGGCTGCGATCGCGCTGAACACCGGAGCCGCGACCAAACCACCCTCGTGTCCCTCGCCCACGTCTTCCAGGACGATCAAAATCACCAGGCGCGGATCGTCGGCGGGAACGAAGCCGACGAACGAAGCCACCAACCGATTCTGATAATAGCCGCCGGTTGTGGGATTAGGCATCTGCGCGGTGCCGGTCTTGCCGGCGACCGTGAAATCGGCGACCCGCGCGCGCCGCCCCGTACCGTCCGCGCCGTTAACGACCTCGCGCAACAGGCGATTCATGTCATGAGCGACGGCCGGCGAAACCACGCGACGCATCACTTGCGGCGTGTGGCGAAGGATCTCGTTGCCAGCGTTGTCGAACGCGGCTCGCACCACGAACGGCCTCATCAACTGGCCGCCGTTCGCGATTGCCGCGTAAGCCGCGGCAAGTTGGATCGGCGTCACCGCGATTCCCTGGCCAAAACCGTGATTAGCCAGATCGACGCTCTTCCAGCTATTCGGCGCGCGCACCAGTCCCTCCGCCTCGCCCGGCAGATCGATACCGGTGCGGGAGCCGAAGCCGAACGCCTTCAATCCCTCGTAATAGCGCTGGGCGCCAAGCGCGAGCGCGATTTTCGCCGCTCCGATATTGGACGAGACCTCGATAATGCCGCTTAGGTTGAGCCACTGATGGCGGCCGTGATCGTGAATCGTGCGCCCGTCGAGGTTCATCGCGCCGTTCTCGCAGAAGATCTCGCGGTCGGGAGTGATCACGCCGTTCTCCAGCGCGACCGCACCGAGGATTCCTTTGATAGTCGAGCCCGGTTCAAAAGCATCCTGAACCGCACTCTGATGAAGCCGCTCGTCGGCGTCGCCGCTCGCAGCGCCGGCCAAGGCCAGCACTTCGCCGGTAAACGGATCCAGCACCACGGCGCTGCCGCGCCGTGCGCCGGAAGATCGCAGTTGCGCGTCGAGTTCCTTCTCCGCCAGCGCCTGGATCGCCGCGTCGATCGTGAGTTCGAGGCGCGCGCCCGGCTCTGGATTCTTCAGCACCAGGGGGCTGTCGAAAATCTGATGACCCAAAGCGTCGCGATTGATTCGCATCACAACCGGCGTTCCGCGCAGTAAGCTGTCGTACTGCAACTCGATTCCGGAGAGCCCCTGGCCGTCCATCCCCGCCATCCCAACCACCGCAGCGGCCAGGTTGCTCTCCGGGTTATACCGCTTGTACTCGGGCACCGCGTCGACGCCGTCGAAGTCCAAAGCCTCAACCGCGTCGGCACGCTCGCGCTCGACCTGGCGCGCGAGCCATACGAAGGATCGGCGCCGGCTGAGCCTGGCTTCGAGCTGCGCACTCGGCAGGCCAAGCGCCACCGCCAGTCGCGCACGCTCTTGCGCGCTGGTGTTATCGATCAGGTCTTGCGGCCGCGCATAGATGGAACGACTCTCGGCCGAAAGCGCCAGCGCCTCGCCGTGGCGATCGACGATCGGGCCGCGCACGGCGGCCAGGTCCAGTCGCTCGGTATGCTCGCTGCGCGCAATCGAACTCAGGCGCGGACCGTCGAACATCACCAGCACCGCGAGGCGCAAAATCACCGCTACGAAAAGAGACGCCAGCACGAGGGTCAACCCCAGGATCCGCGAGCGGCGCTGTTTGAAAGCGGCGTTCACGGCACCACCACCACCACCTGCCCTCGTGCCGGCGTTGTCATGCCATACTTGACGGCCAGCGCGCGCAGCCGCTCGCGCGAGCCGAGCTGCGCGGCCTCGACCTTAAGACTTCGATTCCGCTCCTGAAGCTCCGCGATTTCGGAGCGCAATTGCGACAGCCGATAGCCTTCCGCGACGACTTCGAGCCGGATAAGCAGCGTGGTGAAACCGAGCGCCAGCGCGATCGCGATCAGCGTCGCCCTCATCAGCTTCGACGGCGCCTTGGCCGGTTTGACTCGCCGCTTCATAACGCGCGCCGCTCCAGGCATCGCAGCCGCGCGCTGCGCGCGCGCGGGTTGCGCGCCACTTCGTCGGCGCCGGGCTTCATCACCTTGGCGGTGACCAGCGCAAAGTCGCCGCCTGACGCCAGCGCGCGAAACCGCGTCTTCACCGCACGATCCTCGAGCGAGTGATAGCTGATCACGACCATCCGTCCGCCCGGCGCCAGCCGCGCCGGCACGCGATCGAGCATCGTTTCGAGACTTTCGAGCTCGTGATTCACCGCGATCCGCAGCGCCTGAAAGGTGCGCGTCGCGGGATGAACGCCGCCGCGCCGTCCTCCGATCGCGCGCGCGACTATCGAGCTTAGCTCGCCGCTGGTCGCGATCGGCCCGCGCTGACGCGCGGCGACGATCGCGCGCGCGATTCGGCGCGAAGCACGCTCCTCGCCATACTCATAGATGATGCGGGCGATTTCTTCAGCGCTCTCCCGGTTGACAATATCGCTGGCGCGCAGTTCCTGCCGCTGATCCATCCGCATATCGAGCGGACCGTCGAGGCGGAAGCTGAAACCACGCGACGCATCTTCAAGCGCGAAGCTGCTCATACCGAGATCGGCCACGAACGCGTCGATTTGCATGAATCCGGCCTGATTCGCGCTCTCCTCGATTTGAGCGAAATCCGTTTGGCGCAGAATCACCCGCCCGCCGAAGCGTTCGAGCCGGGTCGCCGCGACGGCGAGCGCCTGCGCGTCGCGATCCAGGCCGAGCAGGCACGCCGCCGACGGCGTCGCCTCAAGCAGCGCGATCGCGTGGCCGCCAGTCCCGATCGTGGCGTCGACGATCCGCAGCGGGCGTCGTTCCGCGAGCAGCGCCGTGACCTCGGGCGCCATGACCGGCTCGTGGATCCGAGCCGGTGAATTCGCGCAACATTTCAACGCGGTCTGCATCGTACGCTAAATTGGGAACCCCTTGTAGGCGTCTGTTTTTTTGAACTCCTCTTCGGCCAGGCCCAAAACCCCGTCAAGCGCGCGTTTGTCCCACAACTCGAAGCGATCAACCAATGTCGAGAAAGTCACCTCGCGATCGAGATGCGCGAACTCGCGAAGCCGCGGCGGAATCAGAATCCGGCCCTGCTTATCGATCTGGACTTCGTGGGCCCCACCAATATAGAAGGTTTGGAAAAGCCGCATCTTTGAGTCGAAGCTGTTGTTTTGCCGGATCTTTCCAATCAGGCGCTCCCACTCGCGCGGCTTGAACAGTTCAAGGCATTTGCCGCGATCGGAGATGAAGTTGGTGATATGCAGGCTAACGATACCGTCGCTTTGCAGGCGGTCGCGAAATTCCGCCGGGAGGCTTACGCGCCCCTTCTCGTCGATCGTATGATCGAATCGGCTCACCGCTTCACCCCACTTCAACCCACAACATTCCACCTTTCCCCACACACGTCAAGGAAAGTAGAGTCTAAAAACAACCAAAAGAGCTAGTTCGAACGCATATCAATTACCAATCACGCGAAAGAAAATCGAAAGTCGGCTTGCGGTTCTCGACGATACTCACTTCGATGCGCAAATAGTCAGCGCGAATCGGACCGAATTCCTCGCGAGAGCAGCGCGATCCCGGGTTATCCACATCGCAGCGGCGGGCTCGCTTGACACGGCCGATAGCTATCCGGGAAACTCGCCGCAGCCTGGAACCCTGAGGTCGTTGGCGCGGCGGGATTGCCCCCTTTCATATGGACTCTTAAACCGATGAACGAAATTTGCGGCGGGCGCGGAATTCGCGGTGTGGTGTTGATAGTGGCGTTGGTGGCGCTAGCCGTGCTCATCGCGGATTCGCCGGCTGAATCGCGAAAGCATCAGGCGCACGCTGCGGCTCCGACGCCAACGCTCACGCCGACGGCGACGCCGACGCCCGAGGTGAAGAGCTGGGACTTCGATCAGGACGAAAAGGGCCAGATCGCCAAGGGCTGGACCGCAATTGAAGGCGACTGGACGGTGATCGGAGATCCGGGCGCGCCGACTCCGCCCAACACCTTCGGTATCGGCCAGGGAAGTTTCTTCAAGGCGCTGGTCAAGATGCTCGAATACTATCCGATCGCGCTGGTTGACGACCCGGCCGAGTACGACGACTTCACTCTGGCGGCGTCGTTCAAAGCCGTCGGCGGCCGGCTCGACTGTTCGGGCGGTTTGGTCTTCCGATACGTCGACCCGAAGAATTACTACGTGATGGCGGCGGGATGCCCCAGCGACTATTTCACCTTACAGCGCGTCAGCAATGGGAAGGCGGAGATCATAAAGCAAGCGGTAGTGCCGATCGACAAGAACATCTGGTATCAGCTTCGGGTGGTCGCCAGCGGAGAGCACTTCTCGTGTTACGCGGGCAAGAAGATGGTGTTCGACGTCGACGATCGGAAAATCTCGAAGGGCCGAATCGGATTGTGGGCGCGCGCCGACGCGCAGGTGCGTTTCGATAATGTCGAGTTGACGCTTCCGCTCAAGGCCGAAAGCGCGGCCGCTTCGCCGAGCGCGCCAGCGACGCCACCGTCGCAGGTTCCGCAAGCGCCGAGCGGATCGGAAGGCGCGCCGCCGCCACTGCCGCCGTCGATGCCGTGAAAGCGGTGTTTTTACCGTATCCCTTGTGCTGGGCGGCGCGGACACTTAAGGTGGATATGTATGGCGGACGACAAGATCGAGTTTGAGCCTGAGCGCCTGACCAAGATTGATTTCACGATTCAGGTTATTCGCGGCATCGCGGTGGCGCTGGGGCTGACCTTGCTATGGACGATGGAAGCCGTACGCGACCGGTTCTTCCGCCTGCTCGACCATATGGGAGTCCCATCGATACGTTGGCGCAAGGCGAGCGCATTCCCTCCCGGCCCGGCTCAGAAATAACGCCGCGGAATTCGTCAGGCTCTAGCTTTCGATCTGCGCCCGGTCTTCCTTTCAGCCTCCAGATCAACGACCCTCGCGGCTGGTGAACCGCTCTCTTCGATCAGATCCGACAGATAGCGCGTCAGCTCGTCGTCGAGCACGCGGACCAGCGCTTCGGTCTGCGCGGCCTGAGTTATTTTGAGAAAGCCTTCGAGCCTGCGTCCGCGATCGTGCTCCTTGATGAGCCGCGCGATTGCGCCGCGCGATAAAATCGCAAGCTTCGAGCGCAGCTCGGTCTTAATCTGATCGAACAGGTCGGCCAGTTCAACCTTAGGTGACGCCGTGCCGAGCACGAACCCGCATCCGCATCGCGGAGCAGTCTCAGGCGACAGCGGACCATCGAATGGGCAAGGCGCGACGCGTCGGGCGAGGTCGTCCATCGCGGGCCGCACGATTACCGCGGCCGGAACGCCGAGCGACGCAATCGTATCAAGCCGGGCGAGCGCGTCGAGATGCCGCCGCATATCGTCGGCCGCCCTGGAGAGCGCCGTCATCTCCGAGCGGAAGCGATCATGGGCGTCGCGGTAGCGCTGCGCGTAAGTCCACTTGAACTTGTTGAAACGAGCCTCGAGCGCTTCGAAGGCTCGCGGATTGCGAACCGCGGCTTCCGAATCCAGCTCGGCTGAGAGCAGCCGACATTCGGTTTCGAGCTTGAGAACCTCGCTATCGTGAGTTTCGATCGGAATGTCTGCGATCAGGCCGGTCGCCTCCAGGTACTTGCTCATCGCGGCCAGCCGCGGCACTATCGCCGCCGCGCGCGCCACGGTTTCGTAAGCGCCGATCGCAGCAACCGCGGCAGCGTGACGCGCCTTATCCGCCGCGACCTCAAGCAACGCCGCGGAGCCGTCGCCCGCCAGCGTCATAAAGTCGGCGAGCGCATTCAAGTGGCCGGGAAGAAATCGATGGACACCGTTTTTGGCGGCGGCTTTGAGCGTTTCTCCGGCTC
>JBEKLA010000021.1:0-31279 GCA_050010455.1 Binataceae bacterium (SeqCode)
CCACCAGCTCGCTGGGATGGTTTGGATCCTGGTGGACAGCGGGATCCGCGTTGGCAGTAATAAAGTTGCCGTTTGGAGCGATTATCAAGCCAAGCGGCCCTTCCAGAGACGGGTCCGAAAACACCAGCGTCCCCATGCCCGCGGTCTTGCTCCTTGTGCTGGCATTGCCGATCACAAAGATTTCGTTGTCGTCCTCCGACGCGACGTACAGGCGATCGCTCGCGCTGTCGTAGGCCAGGCCTGCGGGGCCCACCACGAGGGCAGCGGGATCGAGGCCGAAGCTATAGCCCGAGCCGATCGTCGTAGGCGAACCAACCGCGGTGACCGTCCCGCCGCGGAAGGAAACGTTTATGCGGGTAACCGTCCCATCGAAGACATTGGAAACAAACAGTTGCGCGGAATCTCCGAGATCATTGATCGCCAGTCCCCACGGGCCGCTGGTGACGTTGGTTATCGTGGTGATTTGATTGCCGTTCTTGTCGAAAACGTAGAGCGGTCCGGCTGTCGGGTTGCTCGCGTTGGAGTTGGTGGTGAAGACCGACCCCGCAAATACAAATCCCTCCGGCACGATCGCCAGCGCATTGGTAAACCCGATCGGTATCAGTCCCTGAAAGAAAACCCCGAGCTGCTGGCCTGTCAGGGGGTTGATTTCGACAATCGTGCTGCCCTGCCCCGCCAAGTTTCCATTCGCCACGCTACTGTTGAAGTTCGAGACCAGAAGCTCCCCTGGCACCAGGGTGTGTCCTGGAAAACCGAAGGGGACCACGGCCAGTCCGTATGGTACGAGATCGCCGTTTGAAGGGCTGGTCGAGCCCTGTGCGGGTAGGAACGGCATCGCTGGGAAAGCCATCGCGGCACGGCCGACGAACAGTAGCATCAGTGCGACGGCGACAGCGGATGACCATCTTCCGCCAATCGCGCAACTCCTGCGAACACTCGCGCTCCAAAACTTCGATTCGCGTGTCATGTTCTACTCCTCCTGTGGATTTGCGAACTTATTGACGACCGCGTGTCTCGGGTCCTGAGTTATGGTCGCTGTCTGATGATCTCCTCCGCTGGATTCAAGCGGAGGCTACTTAAAGTAGTATCCGATTTATCCTGCCAAACCCAGAATTTAGTCGTCCACGCGGGGCGTATCCGCGCCGAACGCACGAATCCGCACCCAAGCGTCGCTCGGTCGCCAGCTTGCACTCGTTTCTTATCGGGCGAAGCGGGTTGAGGCGCGTCGAGTCGGCTAGGCGCGCAGCGCGGCGAAGCCGTCGCGGATCGCCGGCTGGCCTTGCGCGTTGAGCACTTCGAAGAAGATTCCGTCGACGCCGCCGATCGTCTCGCGCGACTGGATACGGAGCTTTATCTCCGACGGCATCATCACCATCGCCGCGAAACGGCCGGCGGCGCGCGCCACCCGCTCGGGATCGTTGCCGGCTTCGGCCTCAACGATTCGCGAGATCGCAAGCGCGAGCGTCGCGGTGCCGTGCAGGATGATCGCCGGCAGCTCGGCAGCCGCCGCGACGGCCGCGTCGGTATGGACGGGATTCCAGATTCGCGCGCACTCGGTGTAGACGTGCGCGGCGACCGCGGAGACGGGGATCGCAATCTCGGCGCGAGCGGCGCCGTCCGCTCGCTTGGACGCTGGTATCGTCGGACAGCCGGTTGCAGGACGATCCGGGCCGATAACATCCACACCGCGGTAGATGCGCCCTTCAAAGGTTTCGCACACCGGCTTGCCTGCCGCATCCGTCGTGTCCAGACGAACGGTGAGGTAGGCGCCCGGCTTGCGCCGCTCGATACCCGCGATCGTCACGCGCGTCGTCAGGCGGTCGCCCGCTCGAATCGCGCGATGGACTATGAGGTCGTGAGTAGCGTGAACGCCGCGCACGCTCTCTTCGGCGGTCAGTGACGCCTGTGACAGCATACGAGCAAGCTCGACCATCACCGGCCATTCCACGCACACCGGAAAAAGCGGATGCGCCACGGCGCCTTGCGGACGCAAAGTATCCAGATAGCAAGGCAAGGTGTCACCCAGCCCGGCCGCGTACGCCATCGTCCAGCGCGCGTCGATCTCGTGAACCACGGGCTCGCCCACGATACCCACTTTCGATGAATCAATCGGCATAGGTGATTTCTAGCGCGAGTCAGCTTCTTGCCGCCAGCGCTTCGAGTGATTGCGCGACTTCCTCCGCCGAAACTTGCGTCAGGCATCGGTAGTGGCCGAATCGGCAGGTACGCGCCAGGCACGGGCTGCACTCGATCGGATGGTAAATGACCTTCGTGCGTGGCCCGAGCGGCGCGGTGCGCGCTGGAGACGTCGAGCCGAAGATGCCCACCGTCGGGATCCCGATCGCGCCGGCCAGATGCATGCATCCCGAGTCGTTGCCGGCAAACCCGTCCGCCATCGACAGCATCGCGATCACCTCGCCGATGTTGGCCTCGCCCGCCGCCACGATCGCGCCGCGATTGCTGGCCGCCGCGATTTGCTCGCATCGCGCGCGCTCCGCCGGCGCCCCAATCAGCACGCACTCGCCGTCGAATCGATCCGCTATCAAATCGATAAGCTTCGCATAGTGATCCGCGGGCCACTCTTTGGCTGGCCCATACGCGGCCGCCGGCGCCAAAACGAAAAGCTTGCTCGCCGGACGCTTGCGATTCGCGCCGAGCCATTCGCGCATCGTGGCACGATGCGGCTCGTGGATGTCGAGCCCGTAGTCGGCCGCGTCGCCCTCGACGCCGATCGTTTGACGAAGCATCTCGAGGTAGTAATGCACCTGATGAGCCGCCAGAACTTTCGCCGTCGGCCGGACCCGATGCGTCAGCAAGAAGCCGCGTCCGTCGCGCGAGAAGCCGGCCCGATTCGTCGCTCCGCCGAGCGCCGCCCACAACGCGGCCTCGAAGCTGTTCGGAAACAGCACCGCGAGATCGAAACGACCGGCGCGAATCCGGCCGATGATCGAGAGCCACTCGAAGAGGCCGCCAGCGCCGCGCGGCGCCTTGTACGCGATCACTTCATCGACCCATCGTGCTCCGTCGAAGAAGCTCGCGAACTCCTGCTTGACCATCACCGAGAGCCGCGCTTTGGGGAACGCGCGGCGAATCGCCTTCAACGCCGGAATGCTGATCACGATGTCGCCCAGCCAGTTAACTTCTTTGACCAGTACGCGCTCCGGCTGCGACGCGAGCTTCAGACCGGATGCGGCATCAGTCGATGTTGGGCGCGAGAGGGCTGGCTCGATGATTGCGGTCATGCGCTGTTGAATCGCGTGCAAGCCCATACTAGCGGCGCCGATCGCGCATCGACAAGGCAGCTCGAAGGGGTTGCGGCAAGCTCAAAGAACACCAACTATATCGGCTGATGACGAACGATCGGACGCCTCTTTGCCGCCGTCCTAAGCGTAGCGAGGGACCTCGCCCGGTCCTCCAGGCGTATCGCGGGGCGTAGGGGACGTGTTGCGCAGATTCAATGGTGAACTCGCCGCCGGCGCCGCGCTGATGGTGCTGGCGTCCGCTGTGTTCTTTTTCCATCTCGGCGCCTACGGGTTGTGGGAACCCGACGAGGGACGCTACGCCGAGATCCCGCGCGAGATGCTCGCGGCCCGCGATTTTATCGTGCCGCATCTCAACTACGTGGCGTACGTCGAGAAGCCGCCGCTGCTTTATTGGCTGACCGCGCTATCGTTTCGCTTCTTCGGACCAAACGAACTCGCCGCGCGGATGGTGCCGGCGCTGTCGGCGATGCTTGGCGTGATCGCAACCTATGTGTTCGCGCTTCGCGTATTCGATCGCCGCCGCGCCGCGCTCGCCGGCGCGATCCTCGCGACCAGTCCACTCTATGCGGTGCTCGCGCAGGTGCTAACCACCGATATGCTGCTGGCGGCGCTCGTGACGATCGCGTTTTTCAGCTTCTTCCTTGCGTGGCGCGAGGGCGGCGGATGGCGATGGGTGTTTTACGGCGCGATGGGGCTGGGCGTCCTCGCCAAGGGTCCGGTCGGCGCGGTGCTGCCGATCGCGGCGGCGATGGTCTTCCTTTGGTGGCAAGGCGAACTGCGCTCAGGGATCAGCAAGCTCAAGCCTGTGAGCGGCCTGATCCTGACTGCGGCGATCGCGGCTCCGTGGTTCGTCGCGGTCGCGATCAGGCAGCCCGGTTTCATTTGGTTCTACTTCGTCGGCGAGCACATCCGACGATTCTTCCAGGCGACGTACAGCCACGGCGAACCGATCTACTTCTACATTCCGGTCTTGCTGGCTGGGATGCTGCCGTGGACGCTGACGGTTCCGATGATTCGATGGCGCGTCGCGAGCGATTCCGCGCGAACCTTCTGCCTGATCGCGGCGGCAGTAGTAGTGGTTCTCTTCTCGCTGGCGAGCGCCAAGCTGATTCCTTATATCCTGCCCGCGCTGCCGCCGATCGCGGTGTTGCTCGCCGATACGATTCTTTCGTCGCCCCGCCCGACTGAAGCCTCGACCGCGAGCTCTGGAGCGCGGTCGAGGCTTCAGTTCGCGGGCCTGCTCACGGGCCTGGCCGGTGCCGCGACGCTTGCGCTCGCGGTGCTCGCACCGAGATTCGGCGGTCAGTATCTCGCGCTGCTGCGCGGGGTACTGTTCGCGATCGGAGCCATACTGATCTTAGGCGGACTCTTGGCGGCGGCGATGTTTCGCCGCGGCCGGCTCGAGCTGGCGCTGACCGCGATGAGCTTGACGATTGCCGCCAGCCTGCTCGCGGGCACTTACGCGCGTATCGCGGTCGAGCCGATGCGCTCTTATGCGGAGCTGAGCCGAGCGGTCGCCGCGCAAGAGCCCGACTCGACGCTCATCTGCTACCATCGTTACATCCAGGCGCTGCCGTTCTACGCGCGACGGCGCGTAATCGTGGTCGGCTCGCGAAGCGAACTCGGCTTCGGCGCTGAGCATAGCGCCGACGCGCACGATTACTTCTTCAATTCCGATGCCGACCTGATACGGCTGTGGAATCGCCCCGTCAGATCCGTCCTGCTGATCGATCAGTCCGACCTTGACCGCCTAAGACCGATGCTGGGCAATATCCGCGTGATCGCGAGCGAGCACACCAAGCGCGCCGTGGTTAAGGCGGATAACCAGGTGGCGGAGCCGTCACGAAGCGACGCTCCTGGCAACTAGAAAAATTTTGTCGAGCGGGGCGTCGCGCGGTTGAAGCGACGCGCTATTCGTAGCGCAGCGCTTCGATTGGATCCATCAGCGAGGCCTTGCGCGCCGGGTACCATCCGAAGAACACGCCGACGGCGGCGGCGAAAACGAAGCCACCCACGACCGCGGTCGGCGAAATCAGCGTCGGCCAATGCGCCATCGCCGACAGCAACTTCGAGGCGATTATTCCGAGCACAACGCCTGCCAGCCCGCCGGTGACGCCGAGCAGCGCCGACTCGACCAGAAACTGCAGCAGGATGTGGAGCCGCCGCGCCCCGATCGCCATCCGGATACCGATCTCGCGCGTGCGCTCGGTGACCGACACCAGCATGATGTTCATGATTCCGATCCCGCCCACCACCAAAGAGATCGAAGCCACCGTCGCGAGCAGCAGCGTCATCACTTGGCTGGCGCTCTCGGAAGCCTGCGCGATCTCGGCCAGGCTTCTGACCGTAAAATCATCATCCTGGCCGGGCTGGATACGATGGCGGCGATGGAGCAGCTGCTGGACGTCCGCCTGAGCCGCGTCGACCTCCGCGGCATCGCGCGCCTTGATGTAAATATTGTTGACCACGCCGGAGATCTTGGGCGGGCCTCCAAACGGATTGATAATCGCCGTGTTCGATTGGTAGAGCGGGCTCTCAGCGGTGGTAAGGGGAACGTCAATATAGGGATTCAGCACCGGATTGGTCGATCCGGTTGTTGCTGACGCCACCGCCGCGCTGACCTGCGAGGTGCCGAGCACCTTGCGTTCGGCCGTAGTGAACGGCAGCAGCACGACGTCGTCCTGATCCTGGCCGAAGTTGGATTGGCCCTTGACCGAGAGCACGCCAACGACGCGCAGCGGGAAATGCTTGATCCGGATCATCGCGCCCACCGGATCCTCGCCCTCATGGAAGAGATTGTTTACCACCGTCTGACCGAGCAGGCAGACCGGCGCCGCGCTGCGCGTCTCCTCTTCGGTGAAGTTGCGCCCGGCGGCCACCGGCCAGTCGCGGATGGTGAGATAAGCAGGCGTCATGCCGTTGATGCTCGTGCTCCAGTTCTGGTTGGCGTAGATGACCTGCGCGACCTGACGGTCGGTGTAACTCACCGCGGCAACCGTGCGCACTTCCTTCTCGATCGCCTCGGCGTCGTCCACGGTTAGAGTCGATTTGCTGCCGGAGCCGGTGCGCACCCCGCTCGAGGTGGTAGCGCCGGGCAGTATCACCAGCAGGTTGGTGCCGAGACTCTGGATCTGCTGCTGCACCGAGTAGCGCGCGCCGTCACCCACCGCGACCATCGCGATCACCGCCGCGACCCCGATGAAGATGCCGAGCGTCGTGAGCGCGGTGCGGGTCATATTGCGTTTCAGCGCCCGCGCCGCCGCGCTCAGCGCCATCGTGGCAAACGTCCAGAGATCTTCGCTGTTTTGCACCGTCTCCGCCGCCGTCGCGGCCGTCGCCGCAACCGCTGGCTTCTCGGCGGCCGGCGGCGCCGCGGGACGATTGCGCTCGTCGGAGATAATCACCCCGTCGCGGAAGGTCACCACGCGATCGGCGTAACCGGCAACGCCGGGATCGTGGGTCACTACCACCACCGTAAGCCCGTGCTCGTGGTTGAGCCGGCCTATGATCTCCATTATCTCGGCTGAGACCTTCGAGTCGAGATTGCCGGTCGGCTCGTCGGCGAGCAGGATCGCGGGCTCGTTGACCAGCGCGCGCGCGATCGCGACGCGTTGCTGCTGACCCCCCGACAGCTGACTCGGATGGTTCCGCTCGCGCCCAGTGAGCCCGACCATTTCGAGCAGTCTTGCCGCGCGTTGCTCACCCTCACGGGTCCAGCGCGAGTAAAACAGCGGCAGCTCGACGTTCTCGAGCGCCGTCGTCCGTGAGAGCAGGTTGAAGGTCTGAAAGATGAAGCCGATTCGCCGGCTGCGGATCGCCGCCAGCTCCTCCTCCCGCAGCGAGGCGACGTCGACGCCCTCCAGCAGGTAGCGGCCCTTGGTCGGACGGTCGAGGCATCCGATCATGTTCATCAACGTAGTCTTGCCCGAACCCGAGGCACCCATGATCGCGACGAACTCGCCGCGCTCGACGCGCAGGCTGACGCCGCGCAGCGCGCGGACCTCGATCTCACCCAGATGGTAGGTTTTGTCGAGATCGACTATCTCGATAACTGGAACCATCGCGCTGTGCTCGCTTTAATGCATGAACCGAAGTGACGGAGGAGACGAGCCACCGCCGCCACCGCCGCCGCCGCCGCCGGCGCCGCCTGCACCACTGGGACGAATCTGCTCGGTGACCACCAGGTCTCCCTCCTTGAGGTCGCCGCTCAAAACTTCGACGTAGTTGCCGTCATCAAGCCCGGTAGCAATCGAGACCGGCTTGAGCACGCCGTCATTGTCGACCCATACGCGCTTCTTGCGCGGCGACTTGCCCCGCGCTTGGGCGGGCTGCCCGGCGGGGGTGGTGCCATCACTGGCGGCCGCACGTCTGCCTTTGGGCGAGAAACGCAACGCCTGCGCCGGAACCCGCAGCACATTGTCGCGCCGCGCGGTAACGATCGTCACGTTGGCGGTCATCCCGGGCTTGAGCAGAAACTCGGGGTTCTCCACCGTCACCACCACGTCGTAGGTGACCACGTTCTGCACCGTGATCGGCGCCTGCCGCACCTGGCTTACCGTGCCTTCGAACACACGCCCCGGGAACGCGTCGACGCTGAAGTCGGCCACCTGCGCGTTCTTGACGTTGCCGATATCGGACTCGCTCACGTTGGTGTCGACCTGCATCTGCGTCAGGTCCTTCGCGATCAGGAACAAGGTCGGAGTCTGAAAGCTTGCGGCGACGGTCTGTCCGACATCGATATTGCGCGAGATCACGGTTCCGTCGACCGGAGAGATAATACTCGTGTAGTCCAGGTTGACCTGCGCCGCGGCTAAGTTGGCTTGCGCCTGCTGGATGTTGGCGCGGTCAAGCTCGACTTGAGCCACGTCCTGATCATAGGCGCTACGGGCATTGTCGAGCGTGTCCTGCGAAACCGCCCGCTCCTTGAGCAGCTTGGTATCGCGCTCGAGAGTCAGCTTCTTGTAAGCCAAGTCCGCCAGATCCTTGTCAAGTTGGGCCCTGGCCAAGGCGAGTGCGGCCACCGATTGGTCCACTTTGACCTGGAACTGGCGCGGGTCAATCTTGGCGATAAGCTGGCCGGCTTTGACGGGGGTGTTGAAATCGGCGTAAATCGCGGTAATCGGCCCGGAGTCGTAGCATCCGACCTGCACCGTGATGACCGGGTTCACCGTTCCGGTGGCGGTAACTCCGCGAACCACGTTCCCGACCGTAACCGGCTCCGTGATCAGCCGAATCGCGGGACTCTGCGCGACGTAGAAGTAGTAGACCACGATCGCCGCCACTGGAATCGCGACGGCTACTGAAATTTTAAGCTTCTTCGACAAACTGCATCTCCGACTCGGGACAAGCCTTGGGCGAGTATTCGCCGCTCGGTACGCGCACCTTCTAGTATAACGGAAATCGGCGGCTAAGGTTTCATGCCGCCCGGCGGTCTGGCGCGAGCCACGCCGGCTTCGATTCGCGATCCACCGTTAATCACGAAGCCTCGGCCGTTCGAGGATTCTATTTCCGCAGTTCGGCCTCGAGGCCTTCGATTGTGGTTTGGGGAGGCGAACAGACATGATCATGGCACAGATAGGCGGTGAGCTTCCCGCCAATCTGGGACTTTCCCCGAACCAACTCAGGAAGCGCGACGTCCGCCGGCTCGGCGCCGGGCTCGATCGCGAATAGCGCGCGATTCGGAATGTAGCGCAGCCCCAGGCGTTCAGCCCACAGCCTGAACTCGGCCGAGGCGCGATCGCCCACCATCACTATCTCCTTGGGGCCCTGGAGATAGAAATCGACCGCCGCGATCATCCGGGCGAAAGCGAACAACTGCTTTTCGATCACGGGGCAGAACAGCTTCAGCGCCCGCTCGGCCTCGATGAAGTAACGATCGTCGCCGCAATAGGCATGGAGACGGAGCAGCGCCATTATCGCCTCGCTGTTGCCCGACGGGGTCGAGCCGTCGAACGCCGCCTTCGAGCGCGTGATCAGCCGCTCGTGGTCGTTCGAGGTAAAGAAAAAGCCCCCCGTCTCGCGGTCGAGAAAACGTTCGAGGATTACGTCGGCAAGTTTGCGCGCGTCGGCGAGATACCTGGGCTCCAGCGACGCTTCATACACATCGATCAGCCCGTTGGTGACGGCCGCATAGTCTTCGAGATAGCCGTTGAAGCGGGCGACACCGTCCTTGTACGAGCGGCGGATCGAGTGGCCGTCCCAAAGCTTGCTCATCACGAAGTCCGCTGCCCGGCGCGCTGCTTCGAGGTAACGGGATTCGGCCAGCGCGCGATAGCCTTCGGCGAAGGCGCCGATCATCATGCCGTTCCAGGCGGCCAGGATCTTCTCGTCACGCGCAGGCTTGACGCGACGCTCGCGGGCGGCGAACAGCTTGCGCTCGATCTCCTCGATCGCCTCGGCCATCGTGGCTTCCGGCATCTTGAACAGCACCGCCGCTTCGGCGACGTCGATCGTGCGATGGAGGATGTTCTTGCCCTCGAAGTTGCCCTCCGCGCTGATATCGAAATAGCGCCGCGCGATAGGCGCGAGCTTTTCGCCGAGAATTCGCTCGACCTCATCAAGCTCCCAGACGAAGAATTTCCCTTCGTGCCCCTCGCTGTCGGCGTCCTGGCTCGAGTAGAAGCCGCCCTCGGGCGCCGTCATCTCGCGCAGGACGTAATCGAGGATCCGGCGCGCGGTGTGAAGAAACTCCGGGTGATCGAGCGCGCGCCCCGCATCCAGGTAGAGACCGGTCAGCAGCGCGTTGTCGTAGAGCATCTTTTCGAAATGCGGCACCAGCCATTGATCGTCGACGCTGTAGCGATGGAATCCGCCGCCGAGCTGGTCGCAGATTCCGCCCTTCGCCATCTTGGTCAGGGTTTCCCGCACCATTTCGGCAAACAACAGATCGCCGCTTTCGTCGAGCGCGCGCAGGAAGAGCGAAAACACGAAGACGTTCGGGAATTTCGGCGCGTTCCCGATTCCGCCGTTGACGTTGTCGTAATGCTGCGCCAGCGCGCGTGCGGCAAGCTCGACGAAGTCACGGCGGAACTCGCCCTCCGCCGGCTGATAGTTGGCCATCTCGCCGAGCGCGCGCGTCAGCCGCTCGACGTTCTGCGCGATCTCGTCCTTTCGTTCGCGATACGCCTGCGCCACCGATCGCAAGACGCGCCCGAATCCGGCGATCCCGTGCCGATCCTCCGGCGGAAAGTAGGTGCCGCCGAAAAATGGTTTGGCCTCGGGCGTCAGAAACATCGTCAGCGGCCATCCGCCGCGCCCGGCGAAAAGCTGCACCGCATCCATATAGATTTGGTCCAGGTCCGGGCGCTCCTCGCGGTCCACCTTGATACAAACGAAGTTCTCGTTCATCAGTTGCGCGATTTCTTCGTTCTCGAAAGATTCGCGCTCCATCACATGGCACCAATGGCACGACGAATATCCGATCGACAGCAGGATCGGCTTGTTCTCGGCCTTCGCTCGTTCAAGCGCCTCGACACCCCACGGATACCAATCGACCGGGTTATACGCGTGTTGGCGAAGGTAGGGACTCTGCTCGTTTATCAGCCGATTCGGCTTGCGACTTGTGCCCTCGTCTTTGCGCTGACCTTGTTCCATGACGCCTCGATTTCGGTACGGGTTGTTATCGCTGCAAGCAACGCGGCCACCCATCGATGGCCGTGGCGGCACGCGCGACTTCACATCTATTCGCAGTAGTAGACTCGATTGGTCCAGCTTAACATCGCCGACCCGACCTTACCACTTTCTCTTCCCGGCGATGCGGCGGCCTCGCAATCTCTGTTAGAATTACTCGCCGTCGGAATTATCGACGCCTGCGGACTCGATGGCTGTTTCATCCCAAATCAAAAAGATACCTGCGACTGAGGACGCAAGCCCGCGCGACCAAAGTCGGTTCCTGGTTATGGCGCTGATGATTGTGGCGCTCGCGGCGATGCTGTTTTTCTCCCGATTAGGGGCGCGCGCCTTGTGGTCGTCGGAGGGGCGATGGGCGGAGATTGCGCGCGAGATGCGGCTCACGTCGAATTATTTTTGGCCCACGATCAATGGCAAGCTCTACTACGACAAGCCCCTGCTCTCGTACTGGCTGGTGCTGGCAGCCGCTGACGTTACCGGCGCCGTCAACGAGGCAGCGGCGCGGCTGCCGTGCGCGATCGCGGGTCTAATCGGCGTCGCGCTGACGATGATTCTCGCGCGGCGGTTTTACGATCGGCGCACCGCGATGCTTGCGGGCGTGATCCTCGCCACCAGCTACAGCTTTGTCTTTTTTTCGCGTCACGCGTCGGCCGACGTCGAGACCGTCACGGGCGAGTTGGCAACGGTGATCCTGTTTTTGCGCTATCGCGAGCGCCCGAATGGATGGCTGATCGTCGCGGCATGGATGGTGATGGCGGTGACGTCGCTCACCAAGGGATTGCTCGGTTTCGTCCTGCCGATTCTCGTAATCGGCGCGTACTCGAAACTTGCTTACGGCTACAAGGAGCTGATCACTCAGCTTCGCAATCCCCGAACCTTGATTGCCTGGGGTATCGAGCGGAATCGATGGCTGTTCAATTGGGCCACGGTTCCCGCAATCGCGATCGCCGGCATCATCTATTATCTGCCCTTCGCCGTCTCGCATGCGCGGATGCATTCCGAGGCGGGGATCGCGATGGTGTTTCGCGAAAACATCATGCGCTTCCTGCATCCCTTCGACCATCGCGGACCGGTCTATCTCTATTTCGGCGCGATCTTCGCCCTGATGGCGCCGTGGTCGCTGTTCCTTCCGTCAGCGCTGATTCGCGCCCACACCGAGTCGGACGCCGGCGAAGGCCGCGGCGATCGTTTCACGCTGATTTATTTCTGGGCGACTTTCGTTTTCTTCACGCTCTCGGGTTCGCGACGCAGCTACTATCTGCTGCCGATTCTGCCGGCTGCCGCGATACTGGTCGCAAGCCTGTTTACCGCCGCTCGCGATCGCGTTCCGACGATCGCGCGGCGCCTGATGGTCGTGGGTTATTTCCTTTTGATCGCCGCCGTTGTCCTCGGAGTGGCAATCCTGATCCCACGCGGCATGCGTCCGGGCCATGTCTTGCGAGGATACCCGGCGTCGCCGGCGCCGATCGCGTTCGCGATGTTCTGGCTTATAACGATGGGCGGTGTCGTGTACGCGTTACGCGATTTCCGTCCGCTCAAGATCGCGATCTCGACCGCAATCGCCGCTTATCTGGCGTTGGCCTATCTTTTTATCTTCGCGATGCCGGGCGTTGAGCGGTATCGAGGCGAACAGCCCTTCGCTCAGGCCGTTCGCGCACAACTCAAGGACGATCTGACCGGACTCGCGATGTACAAAGTCTGGGGTCCTGGCCTGGTGTTTTATCTGTCGCCCGAGCGCCCGATTCCTGAATTCGAACAACCCGAGGATTTGAAGAAATTCGCGACGCAGAATCCCGTGCGATGGCTTATCGTTCGCGAACGCGACCTCCCGACGCTCCCCTTCACCGGATCTCCGCTCGTCAAGGAGACTGTGTTTCCGTGGGAGGAGAGGACCCGCACTAGCAACAAGTACCTGCTGATCAAGATTGATACCGGCTCAGCCCCCAATCCTCGAACCGGAAACTGACGCGCCCCGCAAAGACTGGCTTTTAGTGGATGACGCCTCGCAATCTTAACAGCGATCTCCGTTGCCGATCACGCCGCTGATTTCGGCATGTGCAATGGATAAAGTGTTATGGTGCCTTGTGTTCTTGTTTGAATTTCTCGAAATCCTCTTGTGCTCTTTTCAACAGGGGCGCCGGTATGTATACCGCCGAAACTTCCAGGTCGTCCGACTCTGGAGCACAGTCCTCGGGCAGTTTATAGCGAAATGTGTAGCGCACGACGTTGCCCGAGCTATCTCCCCAGTCTCCCAACCACTGCTGGACACATGCCAAGCCTGTGGGATCCATAAACGAGTGAAACGAGTGCCATCCTCGCACTTGCGACGCTACAGAGGCGTTGTTCGGTTCCAGAGAATCATACGGGAGTGGTTTCCAATTTTCGCTCCACAGCTTCGCGGAGATCCAGTCGATAACTCCTGAGGCCGGAAGCCACTCCTTCACGTGATAGGTGAGCTGGTCCGTTCCCTCGCGCTTACCAGACCATACTTCCTCGGCGCACGGATATAGCAGCAGAGCATCTGGGTGTTCAGATGCCCAAACCGGCCCGATGCATGTGTGATACGGCAGCGCGGTGACGACCGCAAAAAGGAGGAAAAAAATGGTTGAGCGCCGAGAAACCACGGCACGTGCTCCTGCTTGTTGACCGTATCCATTTGAGGCGGCATCGCCGCCCGCGTCCGCCACCCAAGCGTCGCCCAAGAGATAAATCGCGATCCCGAAGGGACTCGTTGGCGCTCGTTGTCCTAATGCCGATGCTGCTAAGCAGCGTGCCGCACTGCGTTGAACTCGACCCCGAGCTGTTGACCTAGAGCCGCATCGGCATCACGACGTACTTGTAACCCGAGTCGGCAGGCGTGGTGAACGCGCCGGGACTTACCTCGTCGCTTAGCCCCATTATCACGTCCGACTCCGGCGGAAGTTCGTTCAGCGCGTCCAGCAGATAGGCCGAATTGAAGCCGACCGAAAATTCCTCGCCCTTGAAATCGGCGTCGATACTTTCGCTCGCCTCGCCCAGCTCCGGAGTCGTAGAGGAGATCGTAACCCCGCCGTCGGCAAGCGCGAGCTTCACACCATGATAGCGTTCGCTGGAAAAGATCTTCGCCCGCTTGATCGCCGCCTGGAGCGAATCGCGGCTAACCTTAATCATGTACTTGGATTCTTTGGGAACCACGCCCTGATAGTCGGGAAACTCCCCCTCAACCAGGCGCATCGAAAGCTCGGTCATGCCGCGCTTGATCCATCCGAGCTGGCTTTCGAGCGTAAGCTTGACGCCGGCGTCACCGCCTAAATCGAGCAGCTTGCGCAACTCCGCCAAGCCCTTGCGAGGTAGAATCGCGCCGCCTTCCATCGTAAAGCCGGGAACCTCGCGCTCGACCATCGAGAGGCGATGGCCGTCGGTCGCGACCATCCGCGCCGTGCCGGCGCCGGGCGATTCGATATAAACGCCACTCAGGTTGTAACGCGTTTCGTCGGGACTCACGGCGAAGATGGTCCGCGTGATCATCTTCTTCAGCACGTCGGCGGCGATACTGAGTTCCGCCTTGAGCGGCTTGCGTGCCGCCGTCTTGGCGCCCTGGCCGTCACCCTGTTTCGGCATCGCGGGAAAGCTTCGCGGATCGAGACCCATCATCTTGAATCGCGCGCGCCCGCATTTGATCTCGACCCAGTCCTTATCAAGCGTGCGCAACGAGACTTCACCCGCCTCGGCGGCGTTGACGATCTCGAAAAGCTTGTGCGCGTTCAGCGTCGTCGTTCCCGGCTTGGCCGAATTACAAGCGATCGAAGTGCGAATCCCGACCTCGAGGTCGGTGGCGTCAAGCTGCAACTGGCCGTCTTTTGCATCGAGCAGCACGTTGCCCAGAATCGGAACCGTGGTTCGCCGTTCAACGATTCCTTGCACCAGAGATAGCCCGCTAAGCAGCGCAACGCGTTCGATCACAAGTTCCATTTCTTCCTAACCTTGGGTCCCTACTACTACGATCTAGTTTCTAATTAAGAAATAAGAGTAGTACCAGTAGTGCCTGTTGATTTGTTGAAGAAGCCGCTAAGTGTCCAGACTTACAGCGAAATCGCGTGTGGTAAAGCTGTTCGCCAATCGACGCGATCCCCGTCGAAGCTTGGGCGCGGCCGTCCGTCCTGTTGGCAAGCGCGCGCTTGTAACCAGATTGTCCACACGCTCCTCAACAGTTACGCCACTTCCGGCGGAATGTTCGAGCTGTTCTTTAAGTCGCGCTCGATCTTTTCCATCAACTGCCGAAACGCTGAGTCGCTGCTCACCCGCCGTGCCACCAGGTTATAGGCGTGGATCACGGTTGAATGGTCGCGCCCGAATTGCTGGCCGATATTCGGAAAAGAGTTGTCGGTCAGTTTACGGCATAGATACATCGCGACCTGTCTGCAAAACGCTATGTGCTGCGTGCGTTTCTTCGATTTCAGATCCGCCAGGCGCACATGCAGGGAGGCCGATACCGCGCGCTGGATGCTTTCTCCATCGAGCTTGAGCTCTGCGTGGTGAATCAGATCACGCAGCGCCTGGCGCGCGAAATCTATGGTGATCGAACAGTTATTGAGCGACGCGACCGCACCTAGCCGGGTCAGGCAGCCCTCGATCTCGCGCACGTTCGAGGAGACGTTCTGGGCCACGTACAGCGCTACGTCCGGGGACAGGGCGAGTTTGTCGAGCGCAGCCTTCTTTTGGACGATCGCGACCCGGGTCTCAAGATCGGGCGGCGAGATATCGGCAATCAGGCCCGATTCGAAACGGTTGCGCAGTCGCTCTTCAAGGCCCGGAATTTCGCGCGGAACTTTATCCGAGGTCAGGACTATCTGATGGCGATCCGTGTGCAAGGCGTTAAAGGTGTGGAAGAACTCTTCCTGGGTCCGCTCACGATTAGCCAGGAACTGGATGTCGTCCAGGATCAGCGCGTCGACGCGGCGAAATTTTTCTTTGAATTCGCCCATCTGATCGCGTCTGAGCGAGCTTATCAGCTCGTTCATGAAGATCTCCGCCGGCATGAAAAGAACCTTGCGTGGCCGCGAACCGGTGGCCAGAAGCTGATGAGCAATCGCGGTGACCAGATGCGTCTTGCCCAGGCCGACACCGCCATAGATAAACAGCGGATTGTATTTTTCGCCGGGCTGGTTGGCGACTGCTTGCGCTGCCGCGTGCGCAAACTGATTGCCGGAGCCGACCACGAATTCGGCCCATGTATAGCGCGGGTTCAGTTGTAGCCGCCGTTCTCTGATCGGTGATTCGTTGACCGGCGGACGCACGCTCGTCGATGCTCGCGACGGCGCTACAGGCTCTTTGGGTTTTCCATTTCCATTTCCATTGCCATTACCGTTGCCGTTACGGTACGTGAGGTTAACATCCAAGGGGTCGCCGGCTTCGGCCGAGAGCGATTGCCGCAGCGTGTCGGCGTAACGCTCGCTCACCCAATCGCGGAAAAATTTATTTGGAGCTTCCAACACCGCGGTCTTACCTCGCAATCCTATAAAGCTAAGTGGACTAATCCAGGTTTCGTAACCGATTTGCCCCAACGTTTCGCGCAATCTGCCACAGGTCTTCTCCCACAAATCGTCGTCCATCGAACCCTCCTAAGGCGCCCGCTTGTTCCGCGGAGCCTCGGAATCACCATTGGAAAGTTTCTTCCAACGAATTACACACAAGTTTATCCACAATGTGGATAAGTCTATTTTTTGTCGCTCTGAAGGGGAGATTCACCGTCAGAGACGGTTGCTATCAACTCGGTTATGCACCGGATAAAGCCGCTTCCCCCTTTGATCGCAAACGCAACGGTCGGAAAGTGCCGAGTAGCCATCGCTGTCCACGACGCTGTTGCAACCTGCTGCATGATTCGGCGCGGCGCAACAGCAAGTAATGGTGATAGGCTGTTTTCCGGAGTGCGACAAGCGTGTTACGACGCTTTTTTCAAAAGCCTTCGATTTCATTGAAAAAGATCCGCGGCAAAAAAAAATTCTTGTCAGAATCACAAAATTCTGTTCACGCCGAATGCGATTGAGTAAAGCACAGATTTCGCTTCTCTGCCAATGCGTTTAGCGATCTTTAGCGATCGCGTGGCGGGCGCGCAATTTTCTCGCGATCGATGCTTTTTGGCGATTGTGATCGAGCCCATAAATTGAAAAAATGCGGAAGGGTTTCACATCATGCTGAAAGAAAAATCCAAAGCGCTTTTCGAGCGCGCGCTTGCCAAGATTCCCGGTGCCGTCAACTCTCCAGTTCGCGCCTGGGCTGCGGTGGGCGACACGCCGCTGTTCATCGCCGAGGGCGCGGGCGCGTACGTGCGCGACTGCGACGGCAATCAACTTGTGGATTACGTCGGTTCCTACGGTCCGGCGATACTCGGCCATGCACACCCTGCCGTCGTCGATGCGATCGGTGAACAGGCCCGATCGGGGCTCGGCTATGGGGCTCCGACCGAGCTCGAATTGGCGCTGGCGGAATTGCTGAGCGGGGCAATCCCGATTGCTGAAAAAGTTCGCCTGGTCAGTTCGGGCACTGAAGCCGGCATGACCGCGATCCGGCTGGCGCGCGCTGCGACCGGACGGCCGAAGATATTAAAATTCGACGGCTGCTATCACGGCCATAGCGACAGCCTGCTGGTGCGTGCGGGCTCGGGCGGCATGACGCTGGGTATCCCCGACAGCGCCGGCGTGCCTGAAGCGCTCGCCGCGCTCACACTGGTCGCGCCGTACAATTCGCTCGAAGCGGTCGAGAATTTCTTTAAGGCCGAGCCTGGCCAAATCGCGGCGATATTCGTGGAACCGGTGGCGGCGAACATGGGCGTGGTGAAGCCCGCGCCAGGATTCCTCAAGCAATTGGGCGAGATCGCTCATCGCCACGGCGCGCTGCTTATCTGCGACGAAGTCATCACCGGCTTTCGCCTGCGTTTCGGCGCCGCATACGAACTCTTCGATTGCGATCCCGATCTGATCATGCTCGGCAAGATAATCGGCGGCGGAATGCCGATCGGAGCGGTCGCCGGTCGCGCGGATTTGATGAACCGGCTGGCGCCGTCGGGTCCGGTTTATCAGGCGGGAACGCTTTCCGGTAATCCGGTCTCGGTGCGAGCTGGTCTCGAGACGCTGCTGCAACTGCGCCAGCCCGGTACTTACGAGCGGCTCGAGGCTGCCGGTGCGCGGCTGGAAGCGGGCCTCAGCGACGCGCTCAAGCGCAGCCGTCAGCGCGGATGCGTCAATCGCGTTGGTTCGCTGCTCACCCTGTTCCTCGGCGTTGATTCGGTTAACGACGCAACCCAGGCGCGTCGCTCCGATACCAGGACCTTCGCCAAATTTTTCAAGGCGATGCTGCAACGCGGGATCTATTTGCCGCCTTCGCAGTTCGAGGCAATGTTCATCTCGCTCGCGCACAGCGATGAGGATATCGATCGCACGATCGCTGCTGCCAGGGAATCGCTTGCCGAGCTGGCCCAAGGATAGAATTGCTCCGATGGCAGTCGATGTCGGCAAGATGGCGCGTTACGGTGCGATCGGAATCGAGTTTTCCTCGCCGATCGTAGCCGGAGCTATTATCGGTCACTACCTTGACCAGTATTTCAGGACCGATCCCTGGCTCACGTTGGTTGTGTTCCTGACGGGAGTGGTGATCGCGTTCTACCGGTTGATCGTCACCTTGAGCGAGATGCAGAAAGAGCAGTAACCGAAGAGCAGTAATCGATGAGTGACGGCGCCATACCAACGCTGGCGGGAATTCAGCGGCTCAACGCGGGCCTGCTGGCCGCGGCCGGATTGTTTCTATTGCTGTTCGTCTCGCCGCTGGCTTCGCTAAGTTGCCTCGTAGGCGGCGGCTTCGTAATCGCCAATCTGTTCGCGCTCGCATGGCTGGGGCGGATGATGCTGGGAGCGGCGTCGCAGCAGGGATCGCCAGCATTAGGCGCGATTGCCATGCCACTGAAATTGATATTAGCTGGAGGATTGATTTACCTGCTCTTCGCGAGGACCGGTATCGACGCGCTTGGCTTTGGCGTCGGTGTCGCGACTCAAGGGGTCGCGGTGATTATCGAAACCTGCCGCGCTTCGATTCGCCGAAGGCGGCTGGCGGTTTGATCGGGAGGAAGCTGACTCTTGTCTAAGAGCGTGAATTTCATCGAGCTGATTAGTGGCGGCAAACTCCCCGAGGAGTTGGTCGGCACCTGGATCGTGATGGCGATCCTGTTGGTGTTCGGCTTCGCCGCCCGGCGCGCGCTGATGCGGGCGGCCGACGCGGTTCGGCCGGACGAAGGATTCTCGCTGCGTTCGCTGGCCGAGGTTTTGGTCGAGCAGATCGATAGCTTCGTCCACAGCGTGATGGCGACGCACGGCTATCGCAAGTTGGTGCCGTTCCTCGGCACGCTCTTCCTTTTCATCTTGGCTGCGAATCTGTTCGGCCTGATTCCTGGGATGGAGCCGCCGACCGCGAATTCAAACCTCACCTTCGCGCTGGGAGCGACGGCGTTCTGCTACTTCATCTATCAGGGGTTTGCCGCCAACGGGGTTGGATACCTGCGCAACTTTCTTGGACCGCTCCTGCCGCTGGCGCCGCTGATGCTTCCGATCGAGCTGGCGGACCATCTGTTCCGCCCGTTCTCGCTCGGCGTTCGTCTCTACGCGAACATGTTTGCCGACCATCAAGTGCTCAGCATCTTCACCGCGCTGACCAAGCTGGTGGTACCGGTCGCCTTCTATGCGCTGGGCGGGATCGTTTGCGTGATCCAGGCATTGATTTTCGTCGTGCTGACGATGAGTTACATCAAGTTGGCGCAGGCTCACGATCACTAAGATCTGGCGCCGGCGGAGATATGCGAAAAGATTTAAAGACTCCGCGGACCCTTCGTTACGCCGGGCTGTTGGTGGTGGTAGAGGAGGAGAGGAGGAGCCCGAAGGGCGAAGCGGCCGCGCGAGAAAACACAAGGAGGACGGAAGGATGATTCGAAGGATCGGAATGGTTATCAGTGCCGCGGCGCTGATGCTGATGGTATCGCCGCTGATGGCGATGGCGCAGGAAGCCGCAGGCGGCGGCGGCTTTGCCGGGCGGGGGCTGATTGGCCTGGCCGCCAATATCGGTATCGGTATCGCGGCGTTTGGCAGCGCCCTCGGACAGGGCCGCATGATGGCGTCGGCGATGGAATCGATCGGCCGCAATCCGAACAGCGCCGGCCAGATCTTCACCCCGATGATCATCGGCCTGGCCTTTATCGAATCGCTGACTCTGTACGCGCTGGTGATCGCGTTCTTCCTGCAGGCGAAGATTTAACCGAAGAGAAAGACGCTAAGTCTTGTGAACGAAAAGAGGCGGTGCCAGGAAGGCCCCGCCTCTTTGTTTTTCATCGCTCCCGGAACAGTTAATCGTTGCGTTTGGCGCCGGTCAGAACGTCGAAGGGCGCGCGCTTGCGTTCACGCTTGAGCAGCACGTACATCGCGCCGCCGCCGCCGTCGGCCGGCCGCGCAGTGGTGAAGGCCAATACGTACCCGCCGATGGTGCCATGCGAAAGCCATTCGGAGACGGCATGCTTTAGCACCGGACGCCCGCCGGGCGAACCATGCCCCTTGCCGTGAACCACCAGGATGTTGCGCAATCCCTTGCGCACCGACTCGCGAACGAACACCGCGAGCGCATCCTTGGCCGCACTCTGGATCATGCCGTGAAGATCGACGTGAGCCTGAACCGGAAACTCGCCGCGGCGCAGGCGCACGACCACGCGCGGATCGAGATCGACCCGCATCCCCTCGATATACTCCTCGGTCTCGGTGATATCGAACGGGGCGCGGCCGGAAACCAGATCCGAAAGCCGCGCCAGCACCTCGGCGTCTTCGCTTACGATCGCCCGCCCCACCGACGGTTGCACCGGCATCCGGCCCGGCCGATTGTCGCTTAACTGGCGAACCCCGTCGAAAGCCTGGCGAAGCAACGCCGCGTCGTCCATCTCGTCCGCGCCGGCCGATTCGGGCGCTGACGGCGTAACCGTTTTGACCGGTGGCGGCGGCGCAGGAGGCTTTGCCAGCTCGCGATCGCGCATCAGCTTCCCCAGCTCCTTGAATGGCGAAGTGAACACCGGCTTCGGCGCCGCGGGCTCTCGATCGCCGCGATCGTCGTGCTTCCCCGACGCTTTTCGTTTCTTCGCCATTTTGAGTGATTACTTAAACGATACCGTATTTGTGGCCTCGGGGTGAAACCGATACCAGCCGGATGCGTTCTTCCTGGATGAATCGTCTTTAGGATAGGCTCGCGCCGTGATCTCGCTAACATCCTGGGCGCGGTTTGATAATATCGAGGAACTATACTTCGCCGATTGAAGACATCCATGCGGAAACTCCTGCTCATAGCGGCTGCGGTCATCGGCGCCGCGGTCGTGATAGTCGCTGGACTGCTGACCTATGCCGCGCTGAATCTGAACTCGATAATCAAGACAAACCAGGCTTATTTGCTGGCCAAAGCCAGTGATTCGCTAAGCCGCCAGGTGGAGGCGAATGAAATCACGGCCAGCTTCGGATGGGGCGTCGGCCTGCACGTGAAGTCGATCAAGATCGCCGACGACCCGCGCTTTTCTCAGCTCCCTTTTATCCAGGCCGATGAAATCTCGTGCCAGGTCGCGTTGATACCGCTGCTGACGAGGAAACTCGAGATTACGCGGCTGGTCTTGAAGCAACCGATCGCGCACCTGATACGCAATTCCGCCGGCGAGCTGAATGTCAGCAGCCTCGGTAAGAAGCAGCACGCGGAGTTGCAGCCTGCACCGTCCGCGGCGCCGCCGCCATCGGCTCAAACCGGCGCGCCCGCCGGCGGACAGGGCCTGATGGTCGAAGAGCCGGTCAAAGGTGGCGGCGAGAGGTCGGCGTTGCAGCGTATCGCGGTAACCAACCTCGCCGTCGAGGACGGACAACTATTATTTCAGGACGCGGTGGCGGGCGGACCGCCGCTCAGGATCGGCTATCTTGACCTGGATGTCGAGGGCTTCAGCCCGAGCGCGCCCTTCGACGCTGCACTAAAATTCTCCGTGATGGGCGAGGCGCAGAACGTCAGGATATCGGGCCGGCTCGGTCCGCTGATGGCCGACGGAAGGATCGATCCGCGGCGCGTGCCGTTCGCGATCAAGATAACCTTCGGGCCGCTGACGCTCGATCGGCTGCGCGCGCTGCCGCAGCTTCGCGGCAAGATACCGCCCAAGCTATCGATGCCCGATCCGGTCACCGTCCAGGCCAAGGCCGACGGAACGGCGGAGGCGGTCCGATTCGAAGCCAGCAGCGACATGAGCGCCGCCCGAATCGTCTATCTCGGCGCCTTCAACAAGCCGGCCGGGATGGCGCTGAAGGTGAAGGCCGCAGGCAATCGGCACGGGACCGCTCTCGACATCTCCAACGCGAGTCTCACGTTTGCGGACGTGCAGGCCAAGGCGACGAATATCGCCGTCGGCGCGGGAGCGGTCAGCGCGCATGTCGATACCAACCGCTTCGGCGTCGACTGGCTGACCAAGACCGTTGCCGCGATAGCGAAATATGACGCCTCGGGAAAGGCGGAGATTCACGTCGACGCGCGGTTGGTCGCGGACAAACCGCCCGATATCAACGGCACCGTGATCCTGGCCGGAGTATCACTCAAGCCCGAGGCTGCCAAGATACCGGGCGTCACCGGAATCAACTCCACGATTAAACTCGCCGGCAACAGCGCGACGATCGAGCCGACCACCTTCACCACCGGCGCCGCTCACGGCACTCTCGAAGCTCACGCCGATTCGCTTCAGCCGCTTCGTGCTACCTTCGCCGTCAAGGCCGGCGATATCCGGCTGGCGCAATTCGTTCCCAGCCGGCCCGTGAAGGAAGAGCTTCGCCAGGTGTCGGTGAGCGGAAGCGCCACCCAATCATCGGGCGCGATGAGCATCAGCGCCAAAGTGAACTCCGACTCCGGGATGGTCGCCGACGTTCCCTATCAGAATCTTGCGCTCGCGGCCGATTACGGCGGCGATCGCGCTAAGATCAACTCGCTGAATCTCAACGCCTTCGGCGGCACGATCGCTGCCGTTGCCGACACGACGTTGGGCGCGCAGCCCGCGTTCACCGCCTCGATCAACACCGTCAACGTCGATTTGCAGCAAGCGCTGACCGCACAGAAGGCGAAACTCGCCGATACTTTGCGCGGCCAGCTCACCGGCGAAGTCAAAGTCTCGGGACGCGGCAAAAAGTTCGACCAGATCAGGCCGACGCTAAAAGGCTCGGGCCGGATGGAGATCAAGAATGGCAAGCTGGTCGGGGTCAATCTGGCTGCGGAAGCCCTGAAGAAGATTAAGGGAATCCCCGGCATCGACACGATGATCAGCCCGGCCTTGGTCGCACGCCATCCCGAGATGTTCAAGGATCGCGATACCGAGCTGACCGAGGCCAGCCTTTCGTTCATCTTGACCGGCCCGCGGATGACGACCCACGACCTGGCGGTCGCCTCACTGGACTACCGGATGCTCGGCGACGGATGGATGGACATGGATAAGAATATCGACATGGCGGCGCACATCCTGATGTCCAAGGGGTTCAGCTCCGACCTGCGCGCCGAGAAAAAGAACGTGGTCTATCTCGAGAATCAGCAAGGCGAAATCGACATCCCCGTGTTGATCAGCGGCGCTCTTCCGAAGCCGCAAGTCTCGCCCGATATCGCGGCGCTGGTGCGTCGCGCGGCGTCGCAGGCGTTTGAGAAGAAGGGCTCGAAATTGCTGGGCAAGTTCCTCGGCAACGGCTTCGGTGGCGGCGGAAACGGCGCCCCCCCCGGCGGATCGAAGCCGCCCAATCCATTGGAGCAACTGAAGAAGCTGTTCTAGCGAACCGTCGCTGAGTTATCGGGACCGAGCCTGTCGGCGCCGCGCTCTTTTCTGTTCCCTCTCCTTGTCCAAGGAGAGGGCGAGAGAGAGGTCCTTAGGGTGAGGGTTCTGAACCCATTGCGGCACAGCGACGCTCCGGGCGTCTGGCGGACACGCGATCGGGTGACGCGGGTAGCAGCAGCGCCTGTCATTCCGAGCGCAGCGAGGAATCCCGGAAACACGCTCGGAGTAGTGGAACCTGCTACTTCGCTACCGCGGCGCCAATCTCTGATGGGTGCTCGCGAGCAGATCCTGCAGATTCGGATTCAGAATATCCTGGGTGTAAATCTCCAGGTAGATCGCGCCCGCGTCGATACCGCGATTGATCGCCGCCTGCATCACCGTGCGCGGATCACACGGCTGGATTTTATGATTCATCCGGCAATTCTTGTCGCCGGTCACCCACCACAGCATCTGATCGCCCGTGGCTGTGCGCTTGGAATACTGCGCGAGTTCCTCCCAGTTGCGAAACGCGGACAGGAAGTTGTTCTGCACCACGAACTGGCCGTCATAGCGTGAGATTCCCTCGTTGGCCAGGTTCTCCGGCTGCTGGTCCTTGACGCGGCCGCCGCCACCGCCGCCCCTGCGCCGCCCCCGAGCGGGAGCATTGAGGTTCGGGAGACTGTTGGGTCCGGTCTGGAGCGCGAACTTCTTATGCGGGAACGATTGCGCGAAGGTGTCGGCAATCTCCGTCCACGCCGACGCCACCTTCTGGTCCGTGTAACCGAGCTGCCGCCATTCGGCGATATCGTCCGAGCTCGCGCAGCTCGTTCCCTTGCGCTCGATCATCTTGCCCTTCTGCCGCGGCAGATTGGTCTCCGCCGTCGCGCTATTCACGCCGGTGAGCTTGATCAACACCACCGCCGGATTCGAATCGTACTTGCGCCCGAACTCGCGCACGAACGCGCGCCATTTGGACAGAAACACCAGGTCCCACGGCACTGGTATCCGCTGCTCGCTGCACACCGGCGGCCCCCATTGCATCGTCCAGCGGAAGGTGAACGGCTGCGCGCCGTCCGTAAACACCCACGGCGGCGTGCCGTATCCGGCCCCGACCGTCAGCGAGACCTTCTTGCCATACGACCGCGCCTCGGCGATATCCCTGTCCACCTTGCCCCAATCGAACGCTCCCTCACTCGGTTCCACATCGCGCCACCAGTACCGCAGCGTGAGGCCGTCCACATTTCGATTCGCCAGCACTTCCCGGGTCACCTTTGGATTGAGCCGCCCCACCGCGTAGATCCCCGCGATCGACGCCGCGGACCCGCCCGGCGAAGCGCCATAAGCACCGGCTCCGCTAATCAGCAAGATCGACGCCGCTATCCGAAGGTGCCACCTAATCCCGCGCATAGATATCCGGTCCTTCCATGATGTCCGCGTTCTGAAAAGAGTACCACGCGGCGCGACGCCGCTGCCACGTTCGATGTCTGTGAATCTTTGACGCTAGTCGAGGAAACGCTCGCGCGAAAAACCGCGCGGCACGCGGGTTGCGAAAAAAGATTGCAACCCGCGTGCCGCGCTCCCGGCTGTTCCCTCTCCTTGTCCAAGGAGAGGGTTAGGGAGAGGTCCTTAGGATGATGGTGCGGCCGAACACGACCGTGCGCGGCCCGCAGCGGTTCGGTCTCCGCCCTTTGTCATTCCGAGCGCGGCGAGGAATCCCGGATCACAGCAGCCTCAGTGCGGAACCCACACCGGCATCGATCCGAACAGCCCGTCCACCACTCCGATCTGATACGCCAGCACCAGCCCGAATCCGAGGCTCAGCAGCCCCGAGCCCGCCGCCAGCATGTGATTGAACTCCACCATTCGATTCGCGGACAGAACGATCGGCACTCCGATCGCCGTCGTGATCAGCACCATGCCGATCACCGTTCCGAATCCGAACACGACCAGATAAACCGCCGCCCACAGCGGGTCCGGAATCGCTCCCAGCACCAGCAACGCGATCGCCGCGCTCCCCGCCAGTCCGTGCGCGAAGCCAACCGCCAGCGCCTTCTTCAGCGCCCAGCCGCGAAACGACGCAACCGCCGTGGCGATACGATGCTCCTCGTGCTGCTGCTCCAATCCCGCCTGATGGGCGTGCGGATGGGAGTGGCCGAGTTCGCCATGCTGATGGCCGTGCGAATGGACCGTCGGCTCGCCGGCCAGGCGCCTGCCCAATTGAAGCCACGGGACGTTACCGAACAGCGTCGATAGCCCAAGCCCGATCAGCACCAGCGCCACCGCGAACTCCATCGTCAGGCCAACCCGCGGCGGCACCGTGAGCTTGAAGAAGATGATCGCGCCACCGACGATCAGAATCGTGGTCATGTGCCCGATACCCCACGCCATCCCGATCCGCGTGGCGCTGCCCAATCGCCGCTCCTGGGTGACGATCGTGGTCACCGCGATCACGTGATCGGAGTCGGTTGCGTGCCGTATCCCGAGCACCAACCCAAGTAGTGCGAGTCCCAGCGGCGCGGCGTTTGTCGGTATCACGATTTCTTCCCTCGCGGACCGCGCCAGGCGCTCGTAACTCGCACCGTCACCATAGTCGCGGCCGAGGTTGCGGCGCTTGCGGTCCAAAGCAGCTTAAATCCCAAGCCGCGCGCGATTGCAAGCCCGCCCGACGATCCGGATGTGCGCGACCGCCCGACGCCCGCAACGCAACGGTCTCCGCCTTTTGTCATTCCGAGCGCAGCGAGGAATCCCGGCTTCCACCCACGAATTCTTTCCGCGATTCCCTCCGCCCGCAATGACAACTCTGCGGGCCAGCGCAACGCGACGCTTGCGCTCTCGAGCAAAAAAAAATCGGGACACGCAATTTCAAAAATTGCCCGACTTCACGACGTTTTTCCCTCACCTTTCGTCATATAATCGCCCGTCTCTCTGCTAGCCAAAACACCGAAGCCTGACCCGATCGGGCCAGGCTTCTTATCGCCTCCCGGATAACAAACCCGAAGCTTCGCGATCAAGTCGAAAATAAAGCTTGGAATCTTTCTCTCCCTCGCACCCGCAGAACTTTCTTTCCCCTCTGGCGCATCGCCGCGCACCGCGACGACTTTTCGCTTACTTCCCGTTCTCCGGCAGAAACTTTCCGCCTCCCCCACTCGACGCCTCTCCCGCGCGGCATTCGTTTCCCGCTCCCGCGCTCTCGCAGAACTTTCTTTCCCCTCTCCCGCATTGGCGCGGGAGAGGGTCAGGGTGAGGGCACCGATTTTCCTCCGCAAAAAAGAAACGCGGCTTACTTGATTTTCACGACTTGTATGACTTCAGCTATATCGCCCCTGTAAACCAACACGAGGTACGCCCCCGACCGATCGGAGCTAACCTCTTCCAGCCTCACCTCGCGCTGAAAAGCGGACAGCGACTGTGGGTCGAGCTCAGGACGCGGCACCCGCGAGGGTGTTTGTTGGCGGAGAGCTACCAACTCGTCAGCCGCTAGCGTAATTATCGTTGGCAGCGGCAAAGTTCGTATGGGACCAGTAGCCGCATCTGTTACGGTTACCAGTCCCAGCCTCCGTAGTTGTCGACGGCGAAGGTGTCGTCGGCGCGCAGCTTGCCCATTGGCGCGTTTTCGATACCTTTCACGACTTGAGTTTTCCCTGAAGTGAGGTCGTATTTGAGTACCACCTCGTCCGGCTTGTCTCCCTTAACTGCAAAGATCGCTTTTCCCGAAGCGGCCCAGCCGAGCGGTGTTCCCTCGGTCAACGTGTGGCGCCCGGACCCGTCAGTGGAGAGCGCGATTGCCTGGTCATTTGGGTCGGTCCTGGTGGTGCCGGGATGTCTCCACACCAAAATCTGTGAACCGTCCGGTGAGTATCTGGGCTTGTAGAAATATTCTACAAACTCGCCGGCGAACTGCACGCCGAGTTCATCCGCATTGGGCGCCGGCTTGCTATGCGTTAGTTGCAGCAATCCCGTCCCATCCAATCCTACCGAGTAAATGTCGGACGGAGAATGCCAGTTGCCCCCGCTGGCCGAAAATACAATGCGCTTTCCATCGGGCGAAAAGGAGGGGTCGTTAGTAATATCGGGCGTACCAACGCCCAGCTTCAACATCCGGTCTGTTTGTGACGCGAGCTCGACCACGTGGAGCTCGCCACGCGTTCCCACGTAAGCAATCTTTGTGGCATCTGGACTAAGAGCAGCGCCTTGGCCGACGGATCCCTCTTGTTTAAGCGTCCAGACGACGGACACGCCTTGCGCGGCATCCGCTCGCAAGGTAGCGCTGAAACCCAGGATTACGAACAAGCAAAGGGCGATTTTGATCGGCCGCGTCATCGGATCGGGTGCTCGATTCATAGCACAGAGCGCGCCGAAAGCGATTTCCCCGAGCGACGTCGGGACACAGCAATGATCGGTGCCCTCACCCTAGCCCTCTCCCGCCGCGACGCGGGAGAGGGGAAAAAATTGCTGCGTGCAGGGAGCTAGCCGCTGATCTGAACGATCGTGGCGCCGGCGCCGCCGGCGTGCGGCTCGGCCTCGCGAAACGCGGCGCAATAAGGCGACGTGCCCAGATATTCATGGATCGCGCGGCGCAGCGCCCCCGATCCGATCCCGTGAATCACCCGCACCTCGGATTTGTTGGTCAGATAGGCCTGGTCGAGGAACTCTTCGACCTTGCGCAAGGCGTCAGGCGCGCGCATCCCGATAACGTTGAGTTCCGCGTTCGCCGACGGCTGGGCGATTACGCTGATCGTGGGCGACGACGATGTCGGCTGTAGCCTCGTGGTATGGCGCAGACGCGCCGGCGCAACCTCGATCCTGAGGCCGCCGCGCCCGATCACCGCCCGCTCCGGTTCCAGAACCAGCAGCTCGCCGCGGATATCGGCGCCGGCCAGCTCGACCTGATCGCCGACCGCGAGCGCCCGCCCCGGCTCGGCTTCCACCGGCGCTGCTTCGGGCGCCGCTTGCGCGAGTTTTTCCGCTGCGGTCGTCACGAACGCCGTCAGGTCGCGCCGCGATTTCGCCTGCGATCTCAGGCCGTCGAGGATAGCGCCACCGTCGCGCCGGAGTGCGGCGATCAGGTTGCGAACCTCGTCGCGCATCCGCTCGCGCTCGGCGGAGGCATCCTCGCGGATTCGCTCGACCTCTTTCAGCGCGACGCGATATTGCTCGGCCAGGCCGGCCTCGCGATGGCGAAGCTCCTCGCTCCTATCGGCAAAACCCGCCCGCTCGTCCTCAAGACGCTTGAGCGCGTTTTCGAGCTCGCCGGTTCCCGACGGACGCGCAGCCTCCGCCGCCCTGACGATCTCCTCGGGAAGGCCGAGGCGGCGCGCGACCGCGAGGCCATAGCTTTGCCCCACCGTATGGGGCTTCAGCTTGAACCGCGGCGCCAGGGTTTCAGCGTCGAAATCGACCGCTGCCGACTCGAATCCGGCGCGCGAGTAAGCGTGCAGCTTGACCGCCGCCGAATGGGTCGCGATCGCGACGATACAGCGGCGGCCGGCGAGATAGTTCATCAGCCCGATCGTCAGCGCGGCGCCCTCGGCGGGATCGGTGCCAGCGCCAGGCTCATCTAAGATGATCAGCGAAGGCTCGTCGAGCGAGCGGATGATTTCGGAAAGATTCGCGATATGGGCGGAGAACGTCGAAAGGTCCGCCTCGATCGATTGTTCGTCACCGATATCGGCGAAGACTCCGCGAAACACCGCGACTGCGCTGCCGGCGTCGGCCGGAATCAGCAATCCCGCCTGCGCCATCAGGCAGAACAGGCCGAGCGTCTTGAGCGCGACGGTCTTGCCGCCGGTGTTCGGTCCCGAAATCACGATACCGTTCTGCCCCGGCCGCACGACCACATCGATCGCCACCACCTCGCGCCCGCTCGCCATCAGCAGCGGATGGCGCGCGCCGATCAGGCGGACGCCTGCGTCCGCGATTTCCGGCTCGACGCATCGATAGCGCTCGGCGAAAATCGCGCGCGCGTTGAGCGCGTCGATCGCGACCAAAGCCGCGAACGTGATCCGCAACTCGCGCACGTAACCGCGCACCATCGCGGTCAGTTGTTCGAGCACGCGCCGCTCCTCGGCCTCGACCTACCGCTCGAGCATCATCAGGCGGTTGTTGAGCTCGACCGACCACATCGGCTCGACGAACAGCGTCTCGCCCGAAACCGATCGGTCCTGGACGATTCCTTCGAGGCGTTCCGCATAATTCAGCTTGAGCGGCAGCACGAAGCGCCGATTGCGGACCGTGACCACGCGGTCGCTGAGGAACGGCTCCATCCCGGGCGCGTTCAACATCCGTTCGAGCCGCGCTTCGAGTTCGAGGCGTTCTTCGCGCAATCGCACGCGCAGGCGCTTCAATTCACGGCTGGCGTCGTCGAGCAATCCGCCGTCGTCCGCAATCGCCTTCAGCATCGCGTCCGCCAGTTCTTTGGGCGCGAGCAGGTCATGCGCCATCGCGACGACGTGCGGGAACGATTCCACCCGCGATCGCATGAAAGCCGCGACATGGCGCGCGGCGAGCACGAACTCGCGGATTCTAAGCAGCGACCGCCCGTCCAGGACCGCGCCCTCGCGGGCCGCGACGATCAGCAACGCGGTCTGGTCGGCGAACTCACCGATCGGCAGGCCGCCGCATCGCGACCGGAATTCGGCCATCTCGGCGGTGGTCCTGACGCGCTCGCGCACTTCGCTCGGATCGCCCGACGGGTTAAGCCCGGCGATCAGCTTGCGGGCCGGCTCAGACACCGCCATCGTCCTGACCAGGTCGCGCACCTTGTCGAATTCGAGGGCTTTTAGATCGCGCTCACGCATGATTAAACGATAGGCGTGCGGCCTCGTGCGCCGCTATGGCATCAGTATAGCTAGCCTGACGCAAACGGGCGAAATCGAGAGGATTGGAATGGACCGGATCGAATCGCGCCTCAAAACCTCCAGCGCTGAGTACAAGGAAAACCGCCGCCAGATGGAGGAGGCGGTCGCCAAACTCAAAGCCGAGACCGAGCGGATACGCCTGGGCGGCCCCGAGGGTCAACGCCGCCGCCACGTCGAACGGGGCAAGCTGCTGGTGCGCGATCGCGTCGCGGGATTGCTCGATCCGCACACGCCGTTCCTCGAGCTGTCGCCGCTGGCCGCCTACGGGATGTACGACGACGAAGCGCCCTCGGCCGGCATCATAACCGGCATCGGCCGGATTCAAGGCCGCGAAGCGGTGATCATCGCCAACGACGCGACCGTCAAGGGCGGCACCTACTATCCGATGACGGTGACGAAGCAGCTTCGCGCCCAGGAGATCGCGCTGCAGAATCGGCTGCCCTGCGTCTTCCTGGTCGATTCCGGCGGCGCGTTCCTGCCGCTGCAGTCGGGCATCTTCCCCGATCGCGAGCACTTCGGGCGATCATTCTATAACCAGGCGCAGATGTCGGCGCTCGGATTACCCCAGATCGCCGTGGTGATGGGATCGTGCACTGCGGGCGGCGCCTATCTGCCCGGGATGAGCGACGAAACCATCATCGTCAAGGAGCAGGGGACGATTTTTCTCGCCGGGCCGCCGCTGGTGCGCGCCGCGACAGGCGAGGAAGTCACTGCCGAGGAGC
>JBEKLA010000022.1:0-30549 GCA_050010455.1 Binataceae bacterium (SeqCode)
CGCGCGCGACCGCCTCAAGATGCGGGTGTGGGAGCGCGGATCGGGCGAAACGCTGGCCTGCGGCACGGGAGCCTGCGCGGCGGTGGTCGCGGCGGTGCTGACGGGGCGCGCCGAGCGCAAGGCGACGGTCGAACTGCGCGGCGGCGATTTGCAAATCGAATGGCGTGAGAAGGGCGACGGAGCCGATCACGTGTTCATGACCGGCGAAGCGGTCGAAGTGTTTCGCGGCGAGCTCGAAGTTGGTGGCGCCGAGATGGTCGCAATATGAATCGCGTCGATCTCGACCAAAGGGGGTGTTTTGGTGAATAATCCCCGCGGCAGTGATCGCTGTAGAAAGGAATGCGGCCCCGGAGGTCACGTCTATGTTTAAAGGCGCGCTATCCGCGATAATCACGCCGTTTCGCGACGGAGTGGTCGACGAACGCGCTCTGCGCGAGCTGATCGAATGGCAGGTCCAGAACGGTGTCGACGGGATCGTGCCGTGCGGCTCGACCGGAGAATCGGCAACGCTCTCGCATCCTGAACACGAGCAAGTGATCAAGATCGCGGTCGAGCAGGTGCGCAAGCGCGTACCTGTCGTGGCCGGAACCGGCTCGAACTCGACCGCCGAGGCGATTCGCCTGACCAGTTTCGCGCGCGAGATCGGCGCCGACGGCGCGCTGCTGGTCTCGCCGTATTACAACAAGCCCACCCAGGACGGAATCGTCAGGCATTACCGCGCGATCGCGCAGAGCGTGTCGCTACCGCTGATCGTCTACAACATCCCGGGGCGCACGGGCTCGAACGTGCTTCCCGAAACGATGGCGCAGTTGGCCGACGTGCCGAATATCGTCGGCGTCAAGGAAGCGTCGGGATCGATGGATCAGGCGTCCGATATCCGGCGGCTGTGCGGCGAGCGGCTCACGATCCTGTCGGGTGACGATTCGCTGACGCTGCCGCTAATCGCGCTGGGCGCCAAGGGCGCGATCTCGGTAATCAGCAACGTGATGCCGCGCGAGACTCACGACCTGGTGCAAGCGGCGACGGCGGGCGACCTCGTGCGGGCGCGCGAGCTGCACTACAAGATGCTGCCGCTGGTGCGCGCGCTGTTCCTCGAGACCAATCCGATTCCGGTCAAATACGCGGCGTCGCTGATGGGCAAGTGCACGGCGGAGCTGCGGATGCCGCTGACGACGATGTCGGCGGGACCGGCGGAGAAGCTTCGCGGCGTGATGAAAGAGCTGCGGCTGACCTGAGCGGCGGTTATCGCCGCGCGGCCACGCACACGCATTCGTTCGGCAATCGCACGACGCCGTCCGCGCCGAGGTAGGGCCGGGTCGAATCGGCGAGCGACCGCCAGATTTTGGCCTGCGTCTCGGCGGGCTGAGCGCCGATCAGCTCCACCGTAGGATTCAGCACGCGCTGCTGGAAGAGCGCGTATTCGTCTCCCGAGGCGAACTCGAAAGTTACGGTGAGCGACTCGCTCTCGATTTCGGCGAAGCCCGCCGCCGCGAAGGTGCGTTTCAGCGCCGCGGTATCCGCGAGGCTCAGCGGGCCGAGCGTGCCCGGCGGAAGGCGCGGAAGATCGAACCGCCTGCACACGTCCATCATCAAACCGATCATCGGCACTCGCAGCGCCTCGCTCCAAACCGCGACCGCGATGCGGCCGCCGGGAACCAGCAGTCGGCGCATCCGTTCGAGCGCGCCCGCAAGGTCGCGCAGGAACATCAGGCCCCATCGGCACAGGATCGCGTCGAAGCTGCTCTCGGGCAGGTCCGGCGCCTGGGCGTCCATCTCGCGGAACTCGATACGATCCGCTCCCATCGCGGAGGCCCGCGCGCGCGCCAGCTTGATCATCTGGGGGGCGCTGTCGGTGGCGATGACGAGGCCGTTGGGCGCGACTCGGCGCGCCGCCGTAACGGCAGGCTCGCCGATTCCGGTCGCGACGTCGAGAACGCGATGGCCGGGTTGAATTCGCGCCAGCTCGATCAGGCGGTCGCTGACGCATTGCGCGCCGCGTTCGAACTTATCGAAGAATTTGGCCCATCCGGCGGCGCTCTTGTCCCAGTTCCATTGGTACTCGGTGCTTTTTTCGGTTGCGTCGGAAGACTGCTCGGCCATAAGCCACCTCTGCGCCGGTAAGTCCTCTCAGACTACCTAGCGCGGAGAATCGATAGCAACGATCGGGTTCGCGGCGCGGCGTTCAACGGCCGCGATCGGAGCGGGAAACCAGATCCGCCGCGCCCATCGCGACACGTCGACGAGCCCGATCATGACCGGCACTTCGATCAACGGCCCGATAACCGCGGCGAAGGCGGCTCCGCTATCGATTCCGAAGGTGGCGACCGCGACCGCGATCGCGAGTTCGAAGTTGTTCGACGCCGCGGTGAACGAGAGCGTCGCGGTTTGCGGATAGGTCGCGCCGATTTTGTAACTCAGGGCGAACGACAGCCCGAACATTATCGCGAAATAGAGCAGCAGCGGAATCGCGATGCGCAGCACGTCGAGCGGCAGGCGCACGATCGCTTCGCCTTTTATTGAAAACATCACGACAATCGTGAACAGCAGGAAGGTCAGCGTCAGCGGGCTGATCTTCGGTATGAACTTCTCCCGATACCAAGCCTTGCCCTTCGCTCTGGTCAGAACCGCCCAGGTCAGCAAACCCGCGAGGAACGGTATGCCCAGGTAGATACCGACGCTTTCGGCAATCTGGCCGATAGTGATCTGGACGATCGCCCCGCTCAGACCGAGCCAGCGCGGGACTACGGTCACGAACACAAACGCGTAGACCGAAAAGAAGAGCACCTGGAAAATCGAGTTGAACGCGACCAGTCCCGCGCAATAGTCAGTGTCGCCGTCGGCGAGTTCGTTCCAGACGATTACCATCGCGATACACCGCGCAAGGCCGATCAGTATCAGGCCTGCCATGTACTCGGGGCGATGGCGCAGAAAGATGATCGCGAGCACGAACATCAGCACGGGGCCGATGATCCAGTTCTGCACCAGCGACAGGCCCAGGATCTTCCAGTCGCGGAAGACGTCGCCGAGTTCGTCGTAATTCACCTTCGCCAGCGGCGGATACATCATCAGGATGAGACCGGCCGCGATAGGCAGCGAAGTGGTGCCGACGCTCAGCCGATCAAAAGCCGCCCTGACGCCGGGCCACGCGTAGCCCAGCGTCACGCCGGCCGCCATCGCGAGAAAAATCCATAGGGTGAGAAAGCGATCGAGAAAGGAGAGTCTTCGCGAACACTGGAGCTCGACGGCCGTAACAGCCGGAGTGGCGACGTTGCTCATGGGTCTGTCTTTCTACCTGTTGTCGGACAATGTGACACTTTTGAGCTGAGTTTCCTCGGCCGCGACGACCTTCCCCGGAAGTGGCGCATATGACAGCGGCCTCGCCAGGGTTTGTCCTTCGTGGAGCATCCATTGGATAAATCCGAGCAACGCCTTGCCTTTCGCCGCGTCGGTCTGCCGCTGATAGATCAACAGGTACGTAAAGGACGACATTGGATAAGACTCCGCACCAGGCGCGTCGGTTATCGAAATCCGAAAATCCGCCGGCAAGTTGGCCGCGGCGCTTGCGGCCGCGGCGGTGACCGTTCTGACGCTGGCCTCGACCCAGCGTCCTTCACGATTCCTGATTGGCGCCACGGGCAGTTTGTTGTCGAGAGCGTAAATCAACTCGACGTAGCCGATAGCCCCGGCGGTCTGTTTCAGCAGTTCCGTTACACCTTGGTTGCCGTTTCCACCTAAACCCAGAGGCCACGCGACCGAGGTGCCTCTGCCTACTTTGTTGCTCCAGTCCGGACTGACTTTCGAGAGATAGTCGGTAAAAATATAGGTGGTGCCGCTGCCGTCGGAACGATGGCAGACCAAGATTGGCCGATCCGGGAGATTCACGCCGGGATTGAGGCCCGCTATCGCCTGATCATTCCACTGGGTAATTCTGCCCAGATAGATTTCCGCGACAACCGGCCCCGTAAGTCGTAACGGAGAGTTCAGCTCGGGGAGATTGTAGGCGATTACATCGGCACCAAGCACGGTAGGGAAATGCAAGATTTTTCCAGGCGCCGCGGCAAGCTCCGTGTCGGTCATGGGAGCGTCACTCGCGCCAAAATCGACTGCGCGGCTGGAGATCCGCGTGATCCCGCCACCGGAGCCGATTGGCTGATAGTTAAACGTGGCGCCAGAATCGACTCTGGCGAAAGTATTGAACCAGCGATGATAGAGCGGAGCAGGAAATGTCGCTCCCGCGCCGTTAACCAGCAATTCGGAGGCGCCCGAGGACTGCCTGTCCGCCAGCAATATAAGTACGGCAAGCAGAGCGATGATTCTTATTGGTTTGCGCATACTGTTCACCTGCGTCCTCGCTCCGCGCTCCTCGCGACGCGACGGTGGAACCCGGCCACGCGCGGCCCCCGTCCACAATCACTTATCTTCGCGGGGCAGTAGTTTGCCGATCTCCCTGACCCGGTGCTGGAGAACCATGCGGTCGAGCGCCTCGATCCGCAAGCTGGTGAAGATTTTGATCCGGTTTTCCAGCTCCCTGTAAATCTTGAGAAAAAAGCGCCGCGTGTCTTCTTCCGAGCCGACGAAAGCGGCCGGATCGGCAGCTCCCCAATGCGCGGTGATAGGTTGTCCGGGCCACAGGGGGCACACTTCTCCCGCGGCCTGGTCGCAGACGGTAAACACGAAATCGAGCGCGGGGCTGTCCGGCTGCGCGAACTCGTCCCAGCTCTTGCTGCGCAAGCCGGAAGTTTCGTAGTTCATTTCTCGCAGCAGTCGCAGCGTCATCGGATGGATCGCGCCCTTAGGATGACTTCCAGCGCTGAAGCCCTTGAATTTTCCCTTGCCCCAACGGCCTATCGCGCACTCGGCCATCACGCTGCGGGCCGAGTTCCCGGTGCACAGGAACAGTACGTTGTATTCGCGATCCGCCACGCGATAACCCTTCTATTTGCCGCCCGTTTTCGCGCCGGTTCGTGCCGCCCTGGGCGGAGCCGCCACCGATTCGAGCGCGACAAAGGTGCTCGGCGCACACAGCTCAGGGCGTCCGCCGCAGCAATTCTCGGTAAGATACGCGAGCAGCGCGTTCATCGCCTTGAAGTTCGCGGTGTAGATAATCGAGCGGCTGGCGCGCCGCGAGGCCACCAGTCTGGCGAAGCGGAGCTGATTCAGATGGAACGAGAGCGTAGGCGACGGCAATCCGAGGCGCGTGCCGATTTCGCCCGCCGCCAAGCCGCCCGGGCCCTTGTCCACCAGCAGGCGGAAGATATCGAGGCGGGTCTCCTGCGCCAGCGCGCCGAGCGCCGCCACGGCTGCTGATCGTTTCATAATTCGATATATATGGAAATATTGCGGCGTCGTCAACCCCGCGATACCCAGCGCAGAGAATCGTTAGCAACCCGGCGGGATCGGCGAACGATGCTTCGCCCGGCTAGTGCTTGCCGTAATCGAGCGGGACGCCCTTGCGCTGGGCCAGGATGTAAGCCTCGAGCGCGCGCAGCCGGGGGTCGTTCGGATCCATCGCCTTGCCCTTGACCGGATTCTCGATGCACCAGTTGATCATGTCGCGCAGCAGCGCCACGCGCTGTAGCTGAACCTGGTATTTGGGATAGGTCTCGGGATGCGTGTTTGAAGCATTGGGATGGCACATATCGCAGCTAACGCCGATCGTTCCGCCGAGCGCCCTGTCGGAGTGAAAGATCCGGTTGCCGTCGTCGACAAACTTCTGCGTCTCCGCCTGCCACAACTTGTAGTCGCGTTGGTGGAAGCTGGCGTAGGTGTCGCCCTGCTGCATCGCAGGCGGACTGCTCGCCGGCGCAGCGGCCGCCTGCGGCTTGGCTTCGCCCGCTGGAGCTGCCGGGGCGGCCGCGCCTGATGGGGCGGCTTGATTTGGCGGCTGCGCTTGCGCCATTTCCCAATGCTGGTCCGGATGCTTGCGTTGCCACTCGGCCATCAATTGTCGCGCCACGGCGGCAGCCTTCTCGTGGCTCACCGTCTCACCGGGTTTGACGCCTTCGATTTCGACGCTGGTCGAGCCGTCGCAGAGAGTAACCGACACATCGCCATCGGGGCTCGCGAAGGTCGGATGGTGCGGGAGATCCGATTGCTGGGCGCGAAGCGTGATCGGGCGTGCGGCGAGCGCGGCCACGACTAGCGCGGCGACAGCGGCGATCACTAATCCGACTCGTTTGCTGGTCATGGTTCTTCCCCTGCAACTTGACGCGTTGCGTTGAGCCGCGAGCGTGCCTAGTAGCTTGCGAATTGCGGTGCCGGAGGGGCGCCCTCTTTGCCCTGCGACCGCAGGTATTGGGCAGTGATCGTTACCGGGTTGCGGTCCCAAAGGTTGTAAACCGAGTCGACCAGACCGGCAGCGGCAACGTTAAGGCGCCCATCGCCGCATCCGTCAAACTGGTCGAAGGGATCGGCGCGGTTCATCTGTATCGTCAGCGGCGGCAGCCCCTCGGGCGCGTAGGGCCACGGCCACGCCGTCGACAGCATTCCGTAGAAGCTGATGTTATCGATCTGGTTGAACAGCATCTGATGGGTATGGCCGTGGATCACGGTGACGGTGTTGAACGGCTTCAGGATCGCCTGGACTTGCTCCGCGTCCTCGGTCCAGAAATTCCAGTTGCGGTAGTACTTGTAGAGCGGCGAATGAGAGAAGACGACCAAGGGTGTGGTGTGCGGCACTTTGGCCAAGTCGTCGGCGAGCCACTTGCGCTCGTCGTCGCCCACTTCGAAGCGCGACTGGACCCCGTTGTCGAGCCCCGCCACGGTCTGCATGCGCTCCGCCGGCGTCATCTTGCGAGCGGTCCAGAAGTCCTTCTCGTGCACGCTCATCAGCACCACCACATGAACGCCCTTCCAATCGAATGAGTAGTTGGGGGGACCGAACATGTCCTGCCACTGCTCGCCCATGTCGTAGAACCAGTCGTGCTCGCCGACCATCATCTTGACCGGCGCCTTGACCGCTTTGAGGATCTCGGCGCCCATCTTGAGCTCGTTGGGCCTGCCGAGCTGCGCCAGATCGCCGCCGTAGAGGACGAAGTCGGGCTGAGGGTCAAGCGCGTTCACGTCGTCGACCGCTTTGACGATCGCGCGCACGAAACGCTGATTCACTTTGCGATCATAAAGATGGCTGTCGGAGATATAGGCGAAAGTGAAGGGCCCGCTGCCGGCGAGGCCCGCCGTCTCGGCAGCCTTGTTCGGCGCCGCGTTGGCGACGTTGACCAACTGAAAGGAGTGCGGCGGCATCAGCCCTTTTGCCAGCACCGTTCCCGCCGCAGCCGCGGCAATCTTGAGGAATGAGCGGCGATCGAGCCGGGCCAGCGCGCGCATCAAACGCTCGCGCTCCTCCATGTATTTGGTCTCAACACTTTTGTGACGGGCTGCCATGATGTTCCCTCCTTCGAAAGAACCGCTCAGTCGCCGCCCAGGAGTGCGGGATTCTCAAGCGTTTGTTCCGGCCCGACGTCGCCGAACGGACCGGAGAATCCCGGTCCCTTCTGGCCTTTTGACCCCATGGCCGCGGCCGCGTCGCGTTGCGGACGCTTGGTGCGCGAGAGCTTGAACTGCGCCTGATACTCCTTCTGCGCGGCCTGCTTGTACTCGGGACTGGTCAGCGTCGCGAGGAAGGCGACCAGGTCGTCGATTTCGGGCTCGGTGAGGCCGAGCGGCACGATCCCGCCGTCAAGGAACGGATTCTGCACGCCGCCTTTGTTGTAGTGGTCGATCGTGTCCCACAACGTCACCTGCGAGCCGTCATGGAAGTATGGCTGGGTAACCAGCAGGTTGCGCAATCCCATGGTGCGGAACGCGCCGATATCGTGCGGATCCTTGGTCACCAGGAAGCGGCCGACGCCGCTCATGTCGCTCTGGATCGCCAGCTGATCGAGCTGCTGCGCGCCGCCACCGCCCGCCGCGATCAGCGCCAGCGCCTTGCGCGCCAACGGCACGAAGTCCGCCTTGTGGGCCGAGACGCCGATATTGTGGAAGCGATTGTCCGTGAACATCGGCTGGGTCGGGTTCCATCCATGACACGACATGCAGCGTCCCTTGCCGTTGAACACTGACCATCCGCGCTTGGCCGACGCGCTGATCGCGGTCTGGTCACCGGCCATGAAGCGGTCGAAGGGCGTATTGAAGTCGACTTGCGTCCGTTCGTAGGCCGCGATCGCGCGGGTGAGGTCTTGGTAGTTCGGCGCCTGCCCAAACACGGCGTTGAACTGCTTCTGATAATCCGGGACCGTGCCGATCTTGGCGATGACCTCGTCGGCGCTTTTCATCCCCATCTCGATCGGATTAAGGATCGGATCGCGCGCCTGGTCTTCCAGCGAAGGCCTACGCCCGTCCCAGAACTGAAGCACGCTGAACATCGAATTGAGCACGGTCGGCGCGTTGCGCTGACCGAACTGCGCGCGAATCCCCTTCGAGGTCGGCAGTTGATCGGTGAAGCCCTTGTCGGGGTCGTGGCAGGTGGCGCAGCTTTCCTTATTGTCCCCGGAGAGCCGTACATCGAAGAACAAGGCCTTGCCCAAGGCGACCTTTTGCGGCGTCTGCGGATTGTCGGCGGGAATCAGCCAACTGTAGATCTCGCTCGGGAAACCGACCTGGTTGAGCGGCTTCGCACCGGCGAAGGGCTCGTCGGATTTCTCCAATTGCGCGCGCGCCACGCTGCCCAGTAGCAACAGCGTCGAGGCAAGCGCCAATCCTAAAATCAGGGAGCGTTTACGGAGCATGTCAGCAGCCCTCCTTGGTTAGAGAACCTGACTGCGAAGTCGTAGGGCCGGGAACCACGCCCCAGCCCGGGCGCATAGTCCCTTCGTGGCTAATAATCTATTAGTTTTCGTTTAACACCCTGACCCGCGACGTCAAGAGCGACGCTGGCCACTGGCGGCGCGCTGCGAGGCGGCTGACCTCGACGCTCGCCGCAGATGCTGGAAGAAATCCTGCGAACAGGCGGTAAATTCGATCGCTAGCTGTCGTCAGCGATTAGGTCTCATCGAGCTTCTCCCGAAAAGAATTCATGGCGCTTTGCGGCGCGGACGCTAGAAGAACCATCCCGAATCGGGCGACGGGCCGAAGATCGCGCCGACGAACTTTTCCAGCTCGACATTGAACTTCATGATTACGCGGTCCGAGCCGCGGGTCAGGCCGATACCAGGACCGACGTTATACTCGATTCCTGCGGGCAGCTTCCCCCACAGCACCGCAAAGACGTAGTGCTGCTGCGCATAAAGAGGATCATTGTCGTCGATATTGCCGGTCGCGCCGTAGAACTCGACGCCGGGCGACAGGCAGCGCATCCAGCGGTAGTAGACGGCGCTGGCGTAACCGAACTCGAAACCTTTGTTTTTGTTCGGTCCGAGGAAGATGGGCTTTTCAAAAATCGGATCGACGATTAAAGACCAGCGCCCGAGGTCTTTCTCGATGATTGGACGCAACTCGAGCTCGAGTTCGTTGTCATCGAACTCAGGCGTTTTATGCCATTCCAGCTCGACGTACCATCCGAGGTTTACAGGCAGTACCTCTTCGTCGAAAAGTCTGCCCCGCAAGCGATACTTAGATCCGGCGTACCACAGACCGCGCCCGCTGGGCATGGCAAGGTTGAGGTACGCCGCGGCCTCAATCCGATCGGTTAGCCCATAGGTGAGTTCGTCTGGTTGTACCACATCGACTGGCTCGGAAAAGTGCCGGCAGCGGTTCCGTTACCGCCCTGGCTATGGCCATTGGCGACGACGGCGTTGTCCGTTTCGATCTCGATCACGCCGCGGCCCTCGATTGCGTAGGGATAGACTTCGAACTCCCAGGGGTCGACCTGGGCGATCCCGGGCCGCGCCAGCAGAAGAATCGCGGCGGCGGAGAAGAGGGTGAATAATGAAAGTTTCAAGGGGCTGCCTTTATGATATTGAGAATGATTTTCAATCCCATGAATGCGACAGCGATGCAATCGATGGGGTCGCGCAGCGGCGCGGCGATGCGCGAATTATCCTGCGAGGGCTACCAGGCCATCGGCTTGCGCTCGCGGAAGAAGCCGCCGGTGGGGCCGTCGTCGGGGGTCGTCGCGAGCCAGGTGATCGTGTCCGCGCCCTGCTCGACCGATAGCGGCGCGGAGTCGCCGCCCATATCGGTGCGCACCCATCCGGGGCTCATCGAATTGACCCGGATTTTGGTCCCGGCCAAATCCGACGCGAGCACGCGCGTCATCGCATTGAGGGCGGTCTTCGAAACCCGATAGGCGAGGTAGCCGCCGACCATGTCGGCGAGCGAAGCCATGTCGCTGGAGACATTGATGATGTGGCCGCCGTGTTTTCGCATCAGCGGAATCATCGCCTGCGACAGGGCAAGGACGCCGACCACGTTGGTTTCGAGCGTTTTGCGGACGGTATCGAGGTCAACGTCGGTGCCGGGCTTATCTTCGGGAAGAAGGATGCCGGCGTTGTTGACCAGCACGTCGAGCTTGCCGAAATTCTTTTCGAGATATCGCGCGAGCGCCTCGATACTGCGCGCGTCATCGGGATCGAGTTGATGAAATATCACGTCGAGTCCCTGCTTTTTCAGTTGCTCGCAAGCGGCCTTGCCTTTAGCGGAATCGCGGGCGGTCATGACGACCTTGAAGCCGATACGGGCGAGCTGTTTACAAGCCTCGAAACCGATTCCGCGATTCGCGCCGGACACTACCGCGATTTTTTTTGCATCCATCGTGTGAGTCGCGCCTTCCTTTCATCGGCAGTAAAGCCAGAGTTTCAGCTTCAGCGCCGCATCACCGTCAATCGCCGCAAGTGCGCCACCACATCAGGATAGGCCTGATTCAACGCCGCGGCTTTGCTTGAAGGCAGTCCCTGATCAAAGACGATCACAACTGAAGGTTTCACGACGCCTTGCGAAGACTCGGGCGTCGCGACCACCTCGGGACGCTTCTCGGGCGCCACGTAGTATCGTACTACATTCACCGCGTAAGCAGGCACAACGGCGATCGGTTGGCCGGGGGCGGCGCTCGAGCTGGCGATCTTTGCCGCCTCGCGCCAATTCGCGTCGTTGTGCTGATGCGCGAAGAATCGCACGTCCTGGCCCAGGGCCAGAATCGTCACGAGCGCGAAGCCGGCCCATCGCGTGCGCGGCGTACTCGCGGAGCAGACTGCCAGAGCGATCAGAAGATAAAACGGCACGAACGAGGAGAGTACGTAGCGCTCGACCAGGAGCGGCGTCAGCGTATACGAGACCAGCAACTGCAAGCCGACCGGCACCCACATCCAGATGAGCGCGAACAGGACCGCACCGGGCGCCCATCGCAATCCGAGCAAGGCGCCAATCGCGGCGATCATCGGAAGGATGAATATCCCGGTGCCGCCGCGAAAAATCGTAAGCGATTCCCAGATCGTCGGCGGGCGAATCCAATTGATCGCGCCGGCGCCGATCGCGGCCGCGCTCGCATGCATCGCGCCCCGCATCACGGGCACTGTAATCGTGATGCCGAGCGCAAGCGACGCGGCGAGCTTCCAGGCTGCGGATTGTCCGGCGAGCGAATAAAGCCGCACCCGTCGCGGGGTATCGCGGGCGTCGCGCGCGTCGCCCGGGCGTCGCGATGAAGCAAGGATGTAGAGCAGCCACAATCCTTCGCTTGCCAAGACGCAAGCGGCCGAGAAGTGCGCCGCCACCGCGAGCGCGGTGAATATGCACACGCCCGCGTAATTCCTGATTCCTCCCACGCGCGCCGCGCGCAGAAGAAACCACACCTGAGCGAGGATCGCGACCAGCAGGATCGGGTACATGCGCGCTTCGCGCGAGTAGCCGATCGGTACCGAGCTTAGGGCGAAGAGCAAAGCGGTCAGCGCCGCGACGCCGGCGGCATCGGCGCGCTGATTCTCATCGCCGGCGCGGCTCCCCATCGACATGAGCATCAGTTCGCGGCTGACGAGATAGACCATCGCGATGGCTAAGGTGCCGAGCGCGGCCGACATCGCGCGCATCGCGGCGAGTCCGTCGCCGAATGCGCCGATCCAGGTGTGCAGCGCGAGGTCGTGCAGCGCGAGTTTGCCGGGATTAAACCGCGCCTGCAGGCGCCACACGTCGGCGACGGTCGGCGCCGCCGCGGCGGCCCACGAGGCGCCCTCGTCGGCCGACATCTCGCGCGCGCCGAGGCGCAGGAATCGCAGCGCCGCGCCGAATATCAGCGCGATCGCGAGTATCAGCGAATTCGCTCTTGTTTCCAGCCAAGCGGAATAGTCAGTTCGATGAGCGGATAGGTTCAAGACCTCCATCTTTTAGCGCAGCACGTTGCCCGCGTCGACGTGCGCAATCGCAGGCAGCGGCCGCGCGCGTCCCTTTTTTTTCATTGACTTGTGCATCGCGAAGCCGTGAAACTGGCCTGGCGGCACTAAGCAAAACCTTTTGCGAGCTTCGGGGCTTCGATGCAGAACCATGGGATCGCGAGCATTTTCGACGAAGTCGCCGACATGATCGAGGTCAGCGAAGACAACTTCCTTCGAGTTCGGCCTGAATCAGGCGCGCCGCGGATGGATCGAGCCCGGGGACGTTCTCAACACCCGTCCGCTAGACCGACTGCGCCAACGCCGCCGCTAGCGGGCCGGTACCGCAACGTCACCCGTTGCTGCCAGGCACGATCCCGGCGGGCAATGACGCCACGTGCGCGGCGATCGCGCCGGCGGTGGTGAGCCAGATGGCGTCGCGACGGTGCGCGATATGCTCCAGCGCGCGGCGCAGATGGCGCAGGCGGAACGGCTGTCCGACGATATACGCATGGAGCGCGATTGCGCACACCAGCGGTTGCCGCGCCGACTGCTCGAACATCTCGTCGAACTGATCGATGATCATCGCGGCGAACTCCGCGGCACTGCTGTGGCGGACGGCGATCGCGGGAATATCGTTGATCTCCTGTGGATAGGGAACCGACAAAATCGGGCCGCTGCGGGCGCGAAACCATATCGGCTGATCGTCATGACACCAGTCCAGCAGGTAGCGGTAGCCCGCTTCCTTCAAAAGGTCGGGCGTGACATGGCTCTGCGAGATCCACGGACCGAGCCATCCAGCGGGGGCCTTGCCGTCATGTCTGGCGATAGTGGCGGTGGCCTCGGCGATCAGCGCTCGCTCTTGCGCTTCGCTCATGTCGCCCTGGCGTTCAGTGTTGGAGCGGCCGTGGGCGACAATTTCGTCGCCCCTGGCGCGAAACGCCGCGATCAATCCCGGGCAATAATCGTAGAGGCTCGAGTTGACCAGCACCGAAACTGGAATCGCGAGCTGGTCGAATAGATCGCGCATCCGCCACGCGCCCACGCGGTTGCCGTAATCGCGCCACGCGTAGTTGAGCACATCAGGCTGTCCGCTCGGCGCGAGTTGCGCGCCGAGTCCCTCGCCGAAGGCGAAATGTTCGAGGTTGAGCGCGACGTAGACGGCAAGCTGTTTGCCGTCGGGCCAGGTGTATTTCTGACGTGAGTCGATCGGCAAGTAATCGTAGCGATTGTGCGTGGTGAGCTTCATCGTTGTCCCTCGTCACCGCTCGCGTGCGAGACCAATCCGCGTGCGAGCACCACGGCGATTTCATCTTCGTAGCGAGGCTTGAATCCGAACTCGCGAACGATCGCGTTCACCGACGGGTCGCGGCGCGGCCAGACCACGACATCAATATCGTACTTGCGCACGAGCGCGGGCCAGTCGCCTTGGCGAATCAGCAGCGACTCCAAATCGGCGGCGACGGCGGGCGGATAGAGGTCGTAGCGATCGTCCATGAATATGCGCTGGCGCGGCCCGTAACGCAGGACGACATAGTCGCCCCACGAGTCGGTAGTCAGCAAGCGCCGGCCGAGCAACCCCTGTGCTTCGACCGCGTCCATCGCCGCCGCGGGATATTCATGGAAGTCCAGCGCGGGGTTCGCCCACGCGCGTATCGTCCACAATCCGCCCAGCGCGAGCGCGAGCGCGATCGCAACCCAATTGAGCGGCAGGCCGCGATCCGCGCGGTCATGCGGCGTCACAAACGCACTCGCCACGACTGGAAAACTCGCGATCGGCGCGATCGCGATATTGCGCTCCGCCCACAAACCCATGATCAGGAACGGGACGCTGACAACGAAGCCGCGTAGCGTGATGCGCGTCGAGCCTCGTATCGCGGCGGTGACAAATATCAGCACCCACAGCGTGTAAATCGCGCCCTGTAGGCTGCGCGCGGCGGGCGGGCGCCACTCGGCGACGTTGCTCAAGACGACATGATGCGAGAGCAGATGAATCGGCGCAATCAGCAACCGGACGCCATACGGGTTGACGAAGCATAGCGCGAAGCCCACGACCGCCGCTTCGATTAAGCGCCGCTCGCGTCCCGACCACGGAGGCGCGCCGTCGAGCCATCGCCCGGCGCAATGCAATCCGAGGTAGACGAACGCGAGCGTGAAGCTGCCGTGGACGTTCGCCCAGATCCAGATGAGCGGCGGGATCGCGAGGAGCGGATTTCGGCCGGTGGCGGAGTCGGGAATTTCGACAATCCAGACCAGAACCAGGAACGCGAGGATGCCGAGCAGCAGCGGCCGATGCGACCACATCGTGAAGGAGGCGCCCAGCGAGAGCATCGTGATTAGAAACGCGTACACACGATCGCGCGCGAGCCGCAGCGCTATCCGATACCACAGCGCCGCGATCGCCGCGCCAGTGGCGGCGTTGAGGGTTGTCAATGCCGCCGGTCCGAACCATCGATCGAGCGCGCCGTAAATCAGATCGGCCATCCACGATTCCGCGACCCACGGCGTGCCAGCGGCAGTGAATGAAAACGGATCGGTGCGCGGGATGCCGTGGTCGAGTATCCATCGCCCGGTCGCGAGATGGCAGAAAAAAGAATTGTCGGAGATGCGGGCGAGGCCGAAGTGCCATCCGGCCAGCGCCAGGAAGGCCGTGATCACGATATCGAAAGGCGGAGGCGACGCGAGACTCGCGACGCGTGAAGTCGTTTGGCCGCCGCCGCTCTCAAGCATCATCATCACCGCCCGCAACGAACTCGCGCAGGCGTTCGAACCATATCAGCTTGGCGGCGAAACTGGGAAAGTTCGCGTTGATGCCACTCGGGTTGGGCAGCGCGAAGATGCGCGCGCCGGCGAAAATCTCGGGTTTGGCGCCGGCGCCGCCACTCACTTTGTAGCGGAAAAAATTGCGATAAATATCAAGGCCGACGAAGGCCACGACCTCGGGCTTCAGGCGGCGAATCTTGCGTTTGAGCCGCGCCATCCCGCGCTCGATTTCGTCTTTACGCAACTCGGAGGCGCTTGCGGTGGCGCGATCGCAAACGTTGGTCATCGCGATTCCGAACTCGGCCAGGCGATGCTCATCCGCGGCGGTGAGCGGCACGGGAATCAGGCGGCTGGCCGCGAGCAGTTTCCAGAACGGATTGCGGCGTCCGGCGAAATGATGGCCGAGCCGTCCCGAGTCCATCCCCGGGTTGATGCCGACCAGCAGGATACGCGGCCGTTCGACGATTATGTCGCGTACTCGCATGGGCCTCGCGATCGTGAAACGCAGCTCCTTGTTGCCGCGGTCATTCGTATGATCTTGCGTATGAGCTTGCTTTTGATCATGGGCAAGCGCCGATCTCGGGCGCAACATCCTCCAGCGGTTCAGTTTCAGGTCCGACAGGAGGCTGTCAAGCGATCGGCCGCTCAAAAATCGGCTAATGAATTCCAATATATTGACTAATGAATTCGCTATTCCTGGCGAAACAAGAAGGCCCGAGAAAACTTACGTTTTGGCCCAAAGATTCGCGGAAGATGCGGCAAAAGGGAGCATCGGGAAAGTCGCGCTGCCGCAAGTGCTTGGACGCGACGCCGACGCATCGTCACACTTCGGTAACATGGAAGGTGCTATAAATATCAATCGGTGACGGACATGGAAGCAAATCACATCGCGATTGAATGGGATCGGCCCAAGATCGAGTCTCTGATCGAACAACTCACCGCGATTCGTTCCGATATGCTCGGCCTCGAGGCCGATTTTGCCGATCAAGTAGCGCACTCGCATCAAACTTATCGCCGCAGCGCGGTAAACCTTCTCCACTATCTGGCCTTGCGCCGCCACGACGTCCGCCAGCTCCAGGACAAGCTGGCGTCGCTCGGGCTTTCCTCGCTGGGCCGCACCGAAGCGCACGTGATGGACACCGTCAACGCGGTGCTGAAGATCCTGCATCATCTCGACGGCCGCCCGTGGCCGGCGCCGCAGCGATCGACGGCCGACGTGGGCTTCGCGGAGGGCAAGGAGCTGCTCGACGCGCACACGCGCCAACTGCTGGGCGCCAATCGCACCCATCGCAGAGTGCGCGTGATGGTGACGATGCCGAGCGAGGCCGCCGACGATTATCTGCTGGTGCGCGAGCTGCTGGCGCAAGGCATGGACTGCATGCGAATCAACTGCGCCCATGACGATCCGCCGGCGTGGGCGCAGATGGCCGCGCATCTGCAGCGGGCCAAGCGGGAGCTGGCGCGCGAGTGCCGTATCCTGATGGACCTCGGCGGGCCCAAGTTACGCACCGGGCCGCTCGAGCCCGGCCCGCAGGTCGTCGAATGGCATCCGCGACGCGGCGTCACGGGCGACGTCGTATCCAAGGCGCTGATCTGGTTGACGCCTGATCCGAAGCGCGTTCCGCCCCCGATGGCGGCGGATGCGTGTATCCCGGTCGCCGAAGAATGGCTTGCGGCGCTTGCGGTCGGCGGCCGGATCGATTTTGCCGACGCGCGCGGCTCGTCGCGATCGCTTCGGGTTACATCGATCGCCGGCGAAGGGCGCTGGGCGGAATGTAATCAGACTGCCTACGTGGTGCCCGGCACGTTGCTGACGGTGGCATCGGCGTCGAGTGCCGATGCCGAAGCCGCCAGGGTCGCTGAATTGCCGGCGCTCGAACAGTCGATCACGCTCAACAAGGGCGACAGCCTTATCCTCACGCGCGAGGCGCTTGCGGGAAAGCCGGCGACCTTCGACTCGAGCGGCCGGCTGCTGAGTCCGGCGATAATCTCATGCACATTGCCCGAGATATTTCCGCAAGTGCGCGCGGGTGAGCGGATCTGGTTCGATGACGGGAAAATCGGCGGCATGATCCGGCACGTGGGCAAGGATCAGATTCAGGTCGAGATCATCCAGGCCAAGCTCAAAGGAGAGAAGCTCGGCGCCGACAAGGGAATCAATCTGCCCGACAGCCGGTTGCATCTGCCGGCGCTAACCGAGAAGGATCTTCAGGATCTGCCGTTTATCGTGGCGCACGCCGACCTGGTGGGGATGTCGTTCGTGCAGCATCCGCGCGACATTTACGATCTGCAGGCGCGGCTCGGGCAGTTGGGCGGGCATCGCCTCGGTATCGTGCTCAAGATCGAGACGCGGCGGGCCTTCGAGCGGCTGCCCAACCTGGTGCTGGCCGTGATGCGCCATCATACGGCGGGTGTGATGATCGCGCGGGGCGACCTGGCGGTCGAGTGCGGTTACGAGCGGCTCGCCGAAGTGCAGGAAGAAATCCTGTGGATCTCGGAAGCGGCGCACATGCCGGTAATCTGGGCGACTCAGGTGCTGGAGACGCTGGCCAAGAAGGGCCAGCCGTCGCGCGCCGAGATCACCGACGCGGCGATGGGCGAACGCGCGGAGTGCGTGATGCTCAACAAGGGGCCGCACATGGTCGAGGCGGTGCGGGTGCTGGACGATATCCTCGGGCGCATGCAGGCGCATCAGAACAAGAAGATGGCGACGCTGAGATCGCTGCATCTGAGCCCGGTTCACGATGCGGCCGAGGAACAGGTGCTATCGCCGGACAAAGGCTGACGAGGGATTGCGCCGGTTTCAGCGTATCAATTCCACGTTAATGCCGGGCATCCGCTTCCACGCCTGATCCGCCGTCAGCACAGGCAGGCCAAGGCGATGGCCCAAGGCGAGACAGGCCCGGTCGCCAAGGGAAAGGCCGAGGCTTCGCGCCTTGGAATAAAGTGCCGCCGATTTGCGTGCGTGCGCTTCGTCGAACGCCACGACCTCTAAACCGATCGCGCCGAGGCGGACCGCTATTTGGTCGACGGAAAGGCCGCGCGCGACCACCTTCGCGTAAACTTCGGCGATGTTGACGGCGCTTATCGCCGCGCCGGCGTCGAGGGCGGAGCGCACCCGCTCGTAACCGCGTTCGCGCTGTAAGTAAGCGAGTACGACTGATGCGTCGAGAACGTAGCGGAGTTCAGTCCTGGTCCTCACGCCTGGCCTCGCGCCGCCGCTCCTGAATCAGCTCCTTCGCTAAACTGCCCTTGACCGTCGCGAAGCTATTCCAGAGTTCCTGTTCGATCTCGCGCCGAGCCTTGAGTATCAGGCGGTCTCCCTCGGGCCGGCAAATCAGCGTGTCACCGGGTTTGAGCTTGAGGGTCTTGCGCAGCGCCGCGGGAATCACCATGCGCCCCTGGCGTCCGAGCTTGAGGCTGTACATCGGTCCGCTACGTGCCATATCTTCAGTTTAAGGCACTTTTGGGCCTTATGCCACTCCTGGCCCCAGGCCCACGGTTTATTTGAAGCTCACCACGCTGAAAACGATCTCTAGGACGATCAGCAGCACGATAGCGACTTCGAGCAGGAACAGGCGGCGGTCGCGCGCGACGTCGAGCACCAGTTCGAGCGCCTCCTGGATGCGGCGGAGCTTGGATTCGAGCGCGGCGTAGCGGTCGGCGAGGTCGAACTCGGCGCGCAGGTCGTCGTAGATGCGATCCATCGCCGCGTCCTCCCAGGTGGCGTCGGGCTTGTCGAGCAGGTGGAGGATCGAGAGCACCTCGTTGCGGTTGGTGATCGCTTCGCCGATGAAACGATGCAGGCGGCGGGTGCGCAGGGTCACGGTGCCGTGGGTCTCGAGTCGCTCCACCAGCGAACTGGTGCGGGTGAAGAGCTGGTCGACGATGCTCTCGTAGTACTCCATCGCGGCGCTCTGGGCGACGGTCAGCGCGACCACGCCGGCGCGCGCCGGAGTAAAGCGGTCGAGCCGCAGCACGCCTTCGCTCAGGCCAGTATTGGAGCCGGCGTCCTCGACCACCGAGTAGTCTTCGCGGGTGACCTGGGTGGTGAGTCCGGGACGCGCGCGATGCAGCCGAGTCATCTCGGCCTCGCGCCGTTCGGGGGGCACATCGTAGAAGACCACGGCGCCGAACGGGAAGATATACATGCCGCCATCGGCCTCGATGGTCATGAACAGCTCGTGCGGTGTGAGGCGGCCCTCGGGAAAAGCCGGCGCGAGCTGCTTCAGAGACAGATTCTCGACGAACGCCACCGCATAGAACTGATGAACTCGCGTAGCCACTGGCGGCTGATGCTACTTTAAGTGCTTGTCCCCGCGCCAGCCGCGACAGCGCCTTCAGCAAGTCGCTCGAGAAGATGGAGCAGAAAATCGCTATTGATGGCGTCCGTCGCCGCCCGATGATCCAGTGTGGCGTCCCGCAAATAACTTTACAAAGTTACCTGTCATCCTGAGCGCCAGCGAAGGATCTCGCGGCCGCGATTTTTGCGGCCGTGACGTTCTTGCCCAAGACAACTACAGAAATCACGCGGCAAAAGCATGCCGCGCGAGATCCTTCGACTCCGCTCGCAGACTCGCTTCGCTCAGGATGACAAGCGTGTTGTGCAACTTATTATGGGACTCCACACTAGATGATCCGGCAGCGATCGGCCGTGCGGCCATCGTCGCTTTTCTCGACCGCGCGGGCGGATTGTTCTCGAGGGATCGCTGACCGTTAATCATCGACGTGCCATTGCCCTCTCTCTCGCTCGAGTCTTCTGAGCAACGGGGGGTTAGCGTCTCAGGCGTTCATGGTGTCGCTAGACCTCCCCGAGTCAGGCATGGGTCGCAGTGAAAGATTGCCTTCGGCGCCGCTAAATTTTCTCGGCGTCGGGCAAATAAGGCGTCGACGGAATTTCCTCTAGAGGCACACCAGCACGACTAGGTTCGCGCCTTCGTTCCTCAAATCCAACTCCGATGGCCAAGTAGATGAGTGCTGAACGGGCGAGTTTCAGAAGGTGCAGAGCCTTCGCCTCAAGCTGCTCGCGAGACACCATGAACGCTAAGTCGTAAGGTGGCACAGTCGGGGACTCGGCTACTGTCACTCGCAAGTATTTGTGCTCAATATGGTTCCTTATGTCGCTAAGGCCGCGAGCCTGCGGTTCGGCCACCTCGTCGTTCGCCTTCTCGAAGAAGTCCTTGGCGAGCCAGTACAAGGCACAGAACCCCCAGTTGCCGGTCAAGTCGAATTCTCCTCGTATTGGCTTGTTTTCGCTGGTGCGCCAGAGTGTTCGGAATGATACCTGTTTATCAGGGATACCTAACTGCATATAGGCGTTCATAAAGAAGCCAACTTTGTCGAAAAGAGAGTAGGAAATCCTGTAGGCGATTTTGACCTTTTCGATTGCCAAGGAGAGCGATGGTCGTGGTTCGGTCGCTTGAAGAAGGACCTCTCTGTCCGAGAAGTGGGGCGTTTTAACAGTCAAACCCTCGTACAACAACCAGCGCGCCGACACGTATTCTTGCTTCATCTGGTCAAAGAAGCTCTCGAATATGTGAGGAGCATCGACCGGGACGACGTGAGTCGCGAGCCCCATTGAGTCGGTAGTGGCTACGGTGTACGGACCTAGGTCGTTCGATGGATTCAGATACAAACAGTTGACCAGACACCAATGGCGGTATTCGCGCTCTTCCTCCGCAGTAGCAGTGTCCTGCCATGTGAGCGGATCCTCTGCAGCGATCCCTTCCACGTCCAGTACCGATTCGATCCACTCCTTGAGCGTTTTGGTTATTCTCCGAGTGGCTTCATCACGAACATCCGTGTAGAGCGCCGTCGGCGCAAGGGCGGCCGACGCTTCCTTGTGTGCCACCGACAAGAAAAGCGCCTTCTCCCCGGTATCTTCGAGGGCTTCCGCGTAGGCAGCCAAGATTCTGGCTCGGTTGCACAGTGCCATCCCGAAGTTCGGCTGCACTTCGAGCGCACGACGCCAGCAATCGAGGGCCTCTATGGCCCGGCCTGCGACACGCAGTCGGCTGCCCAGGTTGTTGAGGCACTTGCACCTGAGGATTTCGGGAATCTGGGCGAACTTCTGGTTCGAGACGGCACGGCGAAGATAAAATATCTCGCGCGCTAGTGTGGCCTGTTCCCACTGCCACTCCGTACCGTATCCCTCTCCCGCGAGGGCGTTCGCCCTAGTGAAATCAAGGACAATCGCCTGCTCGCCACGGATGCCCCTTTGCTCAAGCGCCTCGTGCCAGGCAAGGGCACAAGCAAGGCTATCCTTGCGTCCGAGCTCTAGGGCAACGTCGGTCAATAAGCAAGTGCGAGCAACAACATCCTCGTCTTGCCGACCATCAATGCCCTCCTTCATGAGAAGGTCGCAGAGTGTGTTCCTATGTAGGCGCTCCTGGTCGGTCACGCTAATGTATTTTATCGGGTTAGAAAGCGACAACCAAATTTAGAAGCTTCCCTGGAACAAACCACGGCGGTGAACCGCGTGGGTACTTCTTTCTGAGGCGAGTGCCGCCCTGTCACGCTGCGTCGCTTGTTTCGAGTTGATCGGGGAGTTTGGAGTTTGCTAGGCAGGGGGCGTGTGAAGCCTGGTCCGAGCGGGGCCGGGCTTCGGTGTTTTTGGGCGTCGATACGCGGGCGATTATAGGGCGAAAATCTGAGTGGAAATTCAATTAAATCAGGTAGTTACAGAAAGAGAGTGCGAATTTTCTTACCTTCGCTCGGAATGACAGCAGTCCCTCTCTCGCAAACGGGAAAGGGGAGCAGTGTGGGCGCGGTCAGGCCTGGAAGCGGATCGCTCTGCGAGCAGTTTGAGGTGGCGGGGAGTTGGTCGTGAGTTGGTAGGCTGACGCGTAGGCCAGAATCGTGAGCGCGAAGAGCCAGTTGTTTTCAACCAGTATCAGGACGGGCCGCGGCAAGATCGTTGCCAAGATGCTGAAAAACGGGACCGAGTACTCAGTCAACGAGAAGCGCGGCGGCAGTGCAATTATGAAATCGCGAGGCACTGACAAAATGACCAGGATAAAACTGGCCGCGCCCAGCCATATCGCCGAAGATGGCGCCCGGCCGCGAAGCGCGGCTGCCGCCAGAATCGCGAAAAGAATCAAAAACATAGTCATGTAATGAACCCAGGCAGTGGGCGCGAGCAGCGCGCTGGCTACCAGCCAAAGAGCGAATGCGGCTTGATCGTGATCGCGGTCGCGAGGGCTGAAAAGAGTCGCACTCATCGTAAGCGCGAGCAGCGCCAGATTTGACAGCATCACCAGCAGCCGTCTGATCCAGTCGACCGGGCTGTTCCAGGCCGTGCGGCTTAGCTGCCAGAAGAGCCGCGAAAGGAAAGCGTCGTTATTGATGAGGCTAGGGGAAGCGAGCTGATTGGCAGAGGCGAGAAAGCTGCCGTTGGTGATGGCGGGCAATCGGCTAGCGAAAGAGAGGCTGTTGGATACGCCAATGGCGGCCGCAGTGACGGCGGCCCCAACCACAAGCCCGCAGGCGGTGAAAAACAGCGCCCGCCATCGGCGTTTCGCCACCAGATATCCGATGAGAATCAGCGGATATATCTTGAGCAGGCCGGCGAACGCCAGAATCAGGCCGCCGGCAAGATCCTTACCCTGCCCGAGGCATAGCCACGCGGCCACAATCAACAACAGGATGATCATATTCGGCTGGCCCCAGCCGAAGCTCGCGGCAATCGGCTCATAGAAAAACGCCAGCGCGGCAAGTGACAGGCTGGTGTTTGCGTCGAGTTTCAAACCTTTGACAAGCAGCAGGTAAAGAGACAGCAGCAAGGCCACGAAATTCACGGCGGTCCAGACCCAGTACGCGGTTGTGAATGGAAGCGGTGTGAAGGGCTCCATCATGAGGATAAACGTGGGCGGATAATCAGCGCGATGGAGGTGATGCATCGCGAGGCCGAGTGTGAAGGCGGTTTCGCGGAGATCGGTGGTATAGGCGTTGACGCCGTCGCGAATCGCCCAAGCCCAGACATAGTAACAAGGAAAGTCATTGGCCCCGCATAGGAATCCGTCCACGCTGAAGCGGGTGCGCATATCGTTCAGCGTGATTAGAATCGGAACAATCGCCGCGAGGCATAAAAAACCTGCAACGTATGGGTTTTTCAGCCAGTATGCGATCCGGCCGCGCAAGAGCGGATGTGCCCTCGTGGTCGCGGGATCGGGATTCGCGGTGGCGCGTTTTTCTCTATGCAAAATCAGATACTTACAGAAAGGGGGGGCGAATTTTTTACAGCGAGCGCAGCAGCCGGGGCGGCATCAGCCATAGCAGGCTGAACGACGCGTCGTCGTTGGTTAAATCGCCTTCGAGACAGGCGATCGCGCCCTTCTTGAAGGTCACGCCGCATGTGTCCGGCGATCCGGTGAGCAGATAGGAGGCCAGATAGCCGAGCTGCGGCTCGTGCCCAACTAGCGCGATCGACTTCAGGTTCGGATAGCGGCGCACGGCGGCGACCACTTCGGATGGCTCGGCGCCCGGGGCGAGTTGGTCGACCGTCTCGATCTTCGTTCCACCCAATTCAGCGGCGATAATCCCGGCGGTCTCGCGCGCGCGCCGCAACGGGCTGGTGAGAATCAGGTCGAGACGAGGCTTGGCCTTGCGCAGTCCCTGAGCCGCGCGCGCCATCTTGACCTTGCCCTCGGGAGTCAGCGCGCGCTCGGCGTCGCTGGTGGGTGCGGAAGGTTTGGCCTTGGTTTTGGCGGCGGAGGTTCGAGCGGACTCGGCTTCCGCCGTGGCGCGTTCTTCGGCGATTGCGTGGCGAACGAGATAGAGTTTCATACGATGATAATGAGTTGCGGTTAGAAGCCTCGGTTAATCCGACGCCGCCTCGATTGCCAGGGCGGCGAGAGTTTCGCTTCCGGGGAGCGACGCTGGTTGAGCCGCCGGCTGCTGCGGATGATGGAGCTTCTTGCGGCCGCGCAGGAATGTTCCGATATGCTCGCGCAGACGCTGCTGCACCACTTCGGCGGGCTTGCGGGCGTCGAGCGTGGTGAAGTTGAATTCCGCGGCCATCGAGTTCAGCTCTTTGATCAATCGGCGCTGGTACTTGCGAAAAGACTCGAAGATGTCCTTGGCCAGCGCCATATGCATCCCGGATTCCCAATAGCTCATCCCCTTGCCTTCGAGCACGCGCGGGATCAGCGCGTCGACGCCAATCTTGAGGTAGAGGACCAAATCCGGAACCAGCGCGAATCCGAACAGCGCGCGCGACCAATCCGGGTCGGCGCCCATCACGCGATCGCGGGCGAAGGCGGTATAGGTGTAACGATCGGCGATTACCACCAATCCTGCCTGAAGCGCCGGAATGATTTCGTTCTCGAGCCGGTCGGCAAGATCGGCGGCATAGAGCAGGCTGAAGGTCGCGGCGTTGAGGCGATGGCCGGCTTTGGCCTCGTCGATGGTTTCCTGCAGCAGCCCCGAGCGCGCCCATCGCGTGCTGACGACGCCGTAGCCCTCGACCTCGAGCCAGGGCTTAAGCTGCTGGATTTGGGTCGAGCGGCCGACGCCGTCGGGGCCTTCGATTACGATCAGGCTGCCCTTAAGCTTGCCTAACTTCTTGTAGGGGAGGCCGTGTCCGTAGAAGCGGTTGCTCTGATCCTGCATAGGTTCTCGTCATGCGTCCGGCGCCGCGCAGCACCTCACGCACCATCTTGCGCACCACCTGCTGCTGCGCGTCGATATCCTCGCAGCCGTCGATAACGCTGAGGCCGAATTCCGCCGTTACGGAATCATATATCGTCAGCACTTTGCTCTGGAAGCGGCGGAAGCTCTCGACCGGGTCGGAGGCCAAGCCCAAATCCATCCCGGCCTCGTGGTACTTGAGCTTTTGCCTGCCGCTGAGAATCCGCTCGAGCGAGATTTCGATCGGCACGCGAAAGTAAAGCGCGAGATCGGGCCGCGGCGCGACGGAATAGACCTGACGCACCCAATTCGGATGGACGCCGCGGGCGACGTCGCGGGCGAAGGCGGTGTAAACGTAGCGGTCGGCCAGCACGATCATCCCGCCCTTGAGCGGCGGCAGGATCTGATAGGTGAGACGGTCGACGAAATCGGCGGCGTGCAACAGGCTGAAGGTGGTGGGAGTGAGCAGGTCCTTCTTCTTGCCGCGGCGGATCGCGCGCTGCACCAGCGCCGAGGAGTTCCACTGGGTGAAGAATACGCGATAGCCCTCGGCGCCGAGCCATCGCTGCAGCAACGCCACCTGGGTGGATTTGCCCGAGCCGTCGATACCTTCGACGACGATCAACTTGCCCGGATAGCGATGAGGTTCGTTAAGGCCGGTCATTCACTTTCCGCCTGGCCGGCCACGCTGAAACGCGGAGCGTCGCCGAAGCATTTGACCCACACCTCGGACTTCAGCCGCGCGCCCCACAATTCCAATTCCGCGTCTTTGCCCTCGGTGTCGAGCATCAGATTCATCCCGCCGTTGCTGCGCACGAGGTCGATATCCTTGACGATGCCGTGATGGCCGCGGTCGAGGCCGTCGGCGACGCGCACGATGGCGGTCAGCTTGAAGGCCAGCTCGCGCGCCTTCGAGGAGAGCTGGGCGAGTTCCTCGCTCGACGATTTCGGCGGCGGCCCCTTATGGAAGCGCGCAACCGCGGCGATAATCTGGATCTCTTCCGGCAGGAAGCCGCGCAGCTCGCCGTACGTGATCAGGTAGTAGGAATGGCGATGATGCTTGGAATGGCTCACGTACAGGCCGACGTCGTGGAGCAGGGCGGCGAATTCGAGCAGTTCGCGCTCGGCGGCGCCCATCTCGTGCACGTTCTTGGTGAGATCGAACAGCCGCACGGCCAATCGCGCCACCTGGCGGCCGTGCGCCTCGTCGGCGGCGAAGCGATGGGACATTTGAAAAACGCTGCGGCGGCGGACGTCGGGTACCTGCTCGACGGTTTCGACCGCTTCGGAATGGCGCGCCATGAAATCGAGGATGATGCCTTCGCGCAGCGCCCATTCGCAGACGCGCATCTCTTTCATGCCGAAGCCTTTGAGCAGGACGTCGGCCAACACCGCTCCGGTCGGCGCCAAATCGATGCGGCGGCGATCGAGTCCGGGGATGCGTTCGCGTTCTTCGGCGTTTCGATCCAGCAGCGTTTCGAGCAAGTCGGCGAGGCCGGCGCGCCGCATCACGTGATTGTGCAGGCTGATGGTCGGCTTTTCGCCACGCATCGCCTCGGTCATACCGGTCAGATTGAGCAGCGTGCCCGAGGTTCCGATCATCAGCGTCGGTTTGACGCGCCGCGCGCGGGCAAATGCCGGGAAGAGCAGGCGGCGGGCGTGAGCTCGCAGCGCCGAGACCTCGCTGGCCTTGGGCGGATCGGAACGGATGAACTGTTCCTTCATCCGGGTGACGCCGAGCTTGAAGCTCTTCTGCCACTGCAGCGTCGAGTCCGAGCCCTGCATCACCTCGATACTGCCGCCGCCGATATCGACCACCAGGGCGCGATGGCCGCGCAGGTCGATCGCGTGGCGGACCGCTTCGAAAATCAGGCGCCCTTCCTCGACGCCGGTGATGACGTCGATCTTGAGTCCGAGTTCCTCCCACGCGCGCAGCACGAATTCGCCGCCGTTGGCAGCCTCGCGCACCGCGCTCGTCGCTACGGCGAGGATCGGATCGGCTCCCTGGCGCTCGGCCAGGGTTTTGAAGGTGGCTAGAGTCTTGAAGCCGAACTCCATCGCCTCGGGCGACAGCCGCCCATGCATCAGGGTGCCGCTGCCGAGGCGCACCATCTCCTTGGCGCGGTCGATGATTTCGAATCCGCCGCGGCCGATAGCCGCGGTCACCATATGGATTGAATTCGAGCCGATATCGATCGCGGCAATCTTCATGGCGTTCAGTCCGGCGGGAGGGAAGCCTGGATTATCAGCGCGAAAGACGCGTCGCGCGGCGCGCCTTGAATCGCTCGAGGCTAAAGTGCCCATCCCGCGCCTCCCACCAGCCAAAGAGAAATCCCAGGCCTCGCCTGGCAAAAACTGACAATCACAAGTATTTTACCTTGAGGCGGCGTGAAATTCGCTAGCCCCGTGTGGAAAAAATGCATTTCCACGCGCCGCGCCGTATCGGTTTTCCCCAGCGCGGATGAGCCGATTGAGCACACTCCGACACTCATGTTGGACGTTTATCGTAGAAACCAGCCGCGCGACGGCGGCAAATCGCGGAATCCATTGTCGAGTCTTGGTACCGCTATGTTGATAACATGAGTTTTGCGCGCGCTATTGTGTCGGGAAGGTTACAGAATGGTTAAACCGATTCAGGATCAAGGCGCGGAGGGAAGCCCGGATGATCTGGCGCCGGCCCCTGAATCGCCCGACGCAAGCCCTGCCGTAGCCGAAGTTCGCCCGGCGTCGATAGCCGAGAATGCGAATCGGGCGCGGTTGATCGGCCTGCTGCATCGGCGCGTGCGCAAGCTCGGCCCGCTGGTGGCGAAGGTGCTCGGCGAGCGGACGCCGGAGGCGGTTCACGACCTTCGCGTATTGACCCGGCGCGTTCAGCAGACTTTGACCGCGCTCTTCGCGGGATCGCGATACCATCGGTTGCGGTTGATAAACCGCACCCTGCGCCGCTCGCGCCGCGCGTTGGGCGAGTGGCGCAACTACGACGTCGTGCTGGAGCGGCTGGCGCGCAAGCGGCGCCAGACTCGCAGCGCGGAGAAGCAGCGTGCCTGGGCGCTGGTTATCGATTCCGTGCGCCAGCATCGCCAGCATGAGATGCGGCGGGCACGCAGGAGGCTGGTGCGGCTGGATCTGTTCGATCTCAACGACGAGGTGGAAGCGCTGCTCGATGCGCACAGCGGCATCAGCGGCGGCGGCGCCACGCCGCGCGAAATCGTCGCGGCGGCGCGCGCGAGTTGGCAGACGGCGCTGTCGCGCGCGTTCGAGGAGCGGCGGCCCGAAAACGTCCACGCCTTCCGGATTGAGACCAAGCGGCTGCGCTATCGGATCGAGCTGGTGCGCGATCTCGGAGTTCAGGATACGGCGGAGCCGCTCAAATGGCTCGCGTCGCTTCAGGAGGCGCTGGGCGGATGGCACGATCGGCTGGAACTCGGGCGATGTATCGCACAAGCGGTGGCGGCGTCCGAAACACTGTACGATCAGCCGCGGCTATCGATGATCCTGCTCGCGGAACTCGAAAAGGAACAGAAGCTTGCGGCGGCGGAAGTCGACGCACTGATGCGCGAGGTGAGCAAGAGTCCGCGGCGCAAGCAGTTCGACGCCTGGGCCGCGCATCATGAACAGGCATCGCCTCCGGCGGCGCCGCAGGCGCCCGAGCCCGTCGCGGCGGCCGAGCCGATTCCCGCCGAGCAACCAGTCCCGACAGAATAAGAGATTTGGGGGGACGCCGAAGGTTTACGCCCGAGACTCCATTTGCAGAGCGCGGGTTTCGGCTTGTTGCCTGAGGCTTAGGCGATCGATCGCTTCGGTTCGCAAGCAGGCCATGATCTTGATTCGGTTTTCGAGTTCCTGAAAAACCCGGCGGAATGCGTTGGCGCGCGTGTGCGGCGACTGAGCTTGCGCGGCAGGATCGACGATATTCCAGCACGCGGTCAGCTGTCTTCCGGGCCAAGCCAGGCATTCTTCTCCGGCGGAACGATCGCGCAGCATGATTATGAAATCGATGAGGTCTTCACCGGCGGCGAGAAATTGCTTCCAGCTCTTGCTCGCCAGCCCTTCGGTCGGAAGGCCATGGCGGCTGATGAGCTCGAGCGCATTCGGATCTACCTCACCTTTGGGATTGAGGCCGGCGCTGAAAGCGCGGAAGTGATGCTTGCCCCAGCGGTTCATCAAAGCCTCCGCCATGATGCTTCGGGCGGAGTTGTCGCGGCATATGAAAAGGACAGAATAAGGTTTGTTTCTCATGGCTATCCATTGGTTTCGCAAGCCGCTCGGAATCGAGGGCAGATCGGCGCGTCCCTCGATGGGCCGGCACTATCGGCGGCGTCGGCGACGCTACCGTCCGGTTCCCGCGAGTTTCGCGTTGCTGAACTTAATGTAGGCAATTGTTACGCTAGTTCGGCGGTAGTGGCGGCAGTCAACCATTTCACAGCCGCAACCCTACCCAAGCGCCAAAACCGCAGATACTAACGATACTTATAACAAACCGCTTCCAACATAAAGAACAGTGGGCCTAGCTTTCCACAGGTGTGGGGAAGAAAAGGCCAAGTCGGCGGCGCAGGTTTATTAGATGGGCTGATGAATGATGCGGGCGGCTATCCGAGCGGGTCGGGGTTGAAGCGATAGCCGACACCGCGCACAGTCAAGATCAATTCGGGTTCGTTGTCGTCGCGCTCGACCTGGCGGCGCAGGCGCCGGATTAGCACGTCTACTGTGCGCGGCTCGACGTGGACGTCGTGGCCCCAGACGATGTCGAGAAGCTGCTCGCGCCGGTAAACTCGTCCCGGATGCTGGACGAAGAACTTCAGCAGCTCGAACTCGCGCACTGAGAGATCGCAAAGCCGGCTGTCGACGGTGACCTGATAGCTGCCGAAATCGATCCGCAGCCGGCCGCGTTCGTAGACGCCGTCGGCTTGCGGCTCGGTGGCGGCATGCGCCCGGCGCAGCAGGCCTTTGATCCGCGCCAGCAACTCGCGCGGGCTAAACGGCTTAACGACGTAATCGTCAGCGCCCATCTCGAGCCCGAGCACGCGATCCACCTCTTCACCGCGGGCGGTCAGGATCAGGATCGGTAGCGCCGCGGTCGCCGGCGAGCCGCGCAGCTTGCGGCATAGCTCCAATCCCGGCATCCCGGGCAGCATCAGATCGAGTACCAGCAACTCGGGCACGCGGCGGTCGACCAGGCGTAACGCCTCGCCACCGTCGCCGGCCTCCTCGACCGCGAAGCCCTCGCGTTCGAGGTTATAGCGCAACAGTTCGCGGATATCGGCGTCATCTTCGACCACCAGCACCGTTGGGCGGAGACCCGTTCGGAGAGCATTCACTCCAGCGGCTATCATTGCTTGCTCCTGTCGATATGGCGAATCGTTTTTCCTTTGACCATGAACACCACCATCTCGGCGATGTTGCCGGCATGGTCAGCGATGCGTTCGAGATTCTTGGATACGAACAGGATACGGGCGCCACGGCTGATCGCGTCCCGATCCTCGGCCATGTAACTGAGAAGTTCGCGGAAAATCTGACCGTTGAGCCAATCGACCTCGTCGTCGCGCCGGATTACGGCGTCGGCGAGATCGCAATCGCCGCGCAGGAATGCGTCGAGACTGTCCTTGACCATCGACTCCGCGATACCCGCGATGCGCGGGATGTCGATATAGGGCTTGACGATCGGCTCCTGGTTCAGTTCGAGCGCGCGCTCGCAGATGTTGACGGCAAGATCGCCGATGCGCTTCAAGTCGTAGTTGATCTTGAGTCCGGTAGTGATGAAGCGCAGGTCGCCCGCCGCCGGATGGCGCAGCGCGAGCAGCCGGATGCACATCGCCTCGATATCGATGTCCATCTGGTTCACCTCGGCGTCGCGTGCGATCACCGCGCGCGCTCCGTCCGAGTCGCGGCCGACCAGCGAAGCCACCGCGTCCGCGATCTGACG
>JBEKLA010000023.1:0-38750 GCA_050010455.1 Binataceae bacterium (SeqCode)
AAATCGGGCCAAAACCTTGCGATTAATGGATTCCTGGTCTTTGAAAATTCCAACGCTGTCGAATGCTAGCCCCCATTTCTCGAAGGTATGCAAACTAATCGTAGCGACGCTCACTTTGTTCTCGGAATCCAGCGCAAAAACGAGAAGAGGCTTCGTTGCATTCTCGATTCTGTAATCGACCTCGTAGTTTCCCTGCGGGTCCTTTTGCTGATCGTGCCACTTGTAAATCCGACGAGGTAACGGTATCACGCGATCCACGAATCTCTTAACGTCTTCAATGAACGTTGACCGGACGCGCTCGCGCGAGAGATAACGCACGTCGTCGATTTTGATGAGGGCCTGAATGAATGTGTACAGCGAGTCGCCGAACCGTTCGTCTTCGATCGGCAGGACCAATTCGCCCTGACGATTCCTCAAGCGGGATGCCAACAGAGTCCGATCGATAATTTCCTTGCGGTTGCCCTCTTGCAAATCAGCCTCTTCGAGATCGTAGGTGAGCTGCATGAAGGTGTGGCCTTCGTCCGTGAGAATCCAGCCTCCATCCTCTCTCTTCAACACGACAGGCAGTCTGTCGCCGTCCTCAAAAGTCAGCGGCACGTCCACAACGTAGCGGTCCAAACCCTCGGACGCTATCGAGACTTGACCGCAGACCTTCCGCTTGAATTCGCGCTCGATGTTATCTGTCTCAGCCATTATTTATCAGGGATAAGCTTCAGTTGGCCGCTCGGATCGGCAATCTTCGGCTCCGGTTTTGTGAAGCCGCACTCCAAAAACATTAAATCAAGCGCCGTGGGGCTATCAGTGAAGCGGTCTGAGACGACCGCATAAGCATCCTCGCGATGACCGGCTATCTGGTAACGCATTGTGGCTGTGTGAATGTGGCATCCGCGCACTATCTGACGCTCGATATGATTGGTATGGCCCCCGTGAGGGCCATTGTATCGCCGCAGCCGGAACAGTGCGCCGCTTTGTCGGGTGAATGCCAGAATCACGGAAAAATCGCGGACATTGATCATGCTTTCGCGGACAATGATCGTGAAAGTGCCCGCAGATGTTTCCACTTCTAGACTAGAACGTTTGTGCGATAATTCAGGGCGAGACCGCAGTCTCGTCAAGCGTGTCTCCCAATTATCCGGCAGCGGCTTCTCTACGGCGATCAAATGACCGATCTCCGTATCGTCAAGGTACTCTTCCATCCGTGAAAACGGATGTAATCTTAGAGCGCGCCTTTCGTCAAACCTAAAGTTGTTGTACTGCGATTTCGCTGTTTGATCGCTACGACTAGTTGTAGCAGAGCCAATCCTCAAGTTGAAGGGGCTGTGCTGAGCGTCCTGGTTTCACAGTCCCAATGTCTGCATTTGCGCGAGTTCGAATAAAAGCACTACCTCGTCGCCACTCGGGTAAGGGCGTCAGTGATCGCGGTGCGGGGGATGCGGTGCGTGGCCGGCGCCGGCGGCGCCGTGCTCGCGATGAGATGTGGTTGCCTCTTGCGGGCCGCCGTTGGCGGACGGCGTGCCTATATCTCCGATCGGGCGGCGAAATCTTCGTCCGTGCCTTCGACGGCGGCGCCGGCGCGAATCCGCGCGTGCGCCGTCTGTGGTGCGATGGGCTGCGTGGCTGGCGAGATAGCCCTCCGGATCGGCGAGGAAGCGTCCTAGAGCGGAGTGATCGTGCGGGTAATGAGGTGCCACCAATTGATAGAAGTGGCGCGCCTCTTCGAAGTTAAGGCGCCGTGCCAGGCTCCGCGTCCGCCGCGTCGGCGCCATCAGATGGGGCAGCGCCTCTATCAGCAGGCGCATGTGCTCGGTATCGCCGCGGGCAAAACCGCGCTGGCGCAACTCGGCGAGCAGATCGACCTTCTCGCCGCCGTCGGCGCGGCGTCGCGCGAGACGCAGATGAAGATCCACGAACAGACACGCCAGCGCGAGCGCATGCGATGGTTTCGAGTCGTGCTCGATCTCGCGGCAAAACGCGTCCAGGTTGCGCGCGGTGGCGGTTTCGCGGATCGGCACGCCGGCGGTGCGCAGATGATGCGACAGGCGCGGCAGCATCACTTCGAGCACTCCCAGTTGTTCGCTCAATTCCAGCGCGCGAGCGCCACCCTTGGCAGCGAAGGCGCGATAGACTTCTTCGACCAGCCGCGGCGGCGACGCCTTCATCAGCAGCTCGCGATGGCGCTCGATCGCGTCGCGCGTGGCGGGCTCGATCTCGAAGCCGAGCTTGGCCGAAAACCGAACCGCCCGCATCATCCGCACCGGATCTTCCTGCATCCGGACGTCGGGATCGCCCACCGTGCGAATCAGTCTTGCCCTGATGTCGGGCAGGCCGCCGACGAAATCGATCACGCGGAAGGTGCGCGGATCGTAGAACAGGGCGTTAACGGTGAAGTCACGGCGCTCTGCGTCTTCCTCGGGCGTGCCGAAGGTGTTGTCGTGACGAATCAGCAGGTCCTGATCTTGATCGGCCGGCTGGTCCTCGCCGCGGCATCGGAAGGTTGCGACCTCGATATTCTGCGGGCCGAAGAAAACATGGACAAGACGGAAACGGCGTCCGATCAACCGGGAGTTGCGAAACAGCTCACGCACCTGATGAGGATGGGCCGAGGTGCCGAGATCGAAGTCCTTGGGCCGCTTGCCCAGCATCAGGTCCCGCACGGCGCCGCCGACCAGATAGGCGACAAAGCCGGCGTCTATCAGCCGATACAGTACCTTGAGTACGTTGCGGTCGATGTCGCGCCGCGAGATCGGGTGCTCGCTGCGCTCTAAAACGTAAGGTTCCACTCAGCTGAAAATCGCTTTGGGCTCTAAATCCCGTTCTCCTCAGATAACTTAGCAGTTGGCGGCAGCAAAGGCTTCATCCGAAAGGTGTACAAAAATGACACGCTTCAGATCGTCCGCGAGCGCTGCGGCGCGACTTTACAGCAGGTTTGCCGCATGAATAGCATTTGCATTGGAGGATCTCACGCCTAATGGTCGCGATAGCGTTGACGATAGCCGGTTCGGATTCATCCGGCGGCGCTGGTATCCAAGCCGATTTAAAGACGTTTGCCGCCTTCGGCGTCTACGGCGCCAGCGTCATCACGGCGCTGACGGCCCAAAACACGGTCGGGGTGCGCGCGATCGCGGAGGTCTCACCAGACTTCATCGCCCAGCAGATCGACGCGGTGATCGAGGACCTGGAGGTGGGCGCCGCCAAGACCGGGATGCTGGCGCGCGTGCCGGTAATCGAGGCGGTCGCGGAACGTTTGCGCGCCCATCCGCTGCCGTATCTCGTGGTCGATCCGGTAATGGTATCGACCAGCGGCGACGCCTTGCTTGAGCCTGAGGCGACGGCGTGCCTGCGCGAACAGATTATCCCGCTCGCGACGCTGCTCACGCCGAATCTGCGCGAGGCCGAGGTGCTAACCGGTCGGCCCGTGACCAATCCCGCTCAGATGCGCGACGCGGCGCGGGCGCTGCTCGACACTGGCGCGCATGCGGTATTGGTGAAGGGCGGCCATCTTTCCGGAGATGCCATCGACGTGCTTTACGACGGCCGCGAGTTCCGGGAATATTCGGCGCCTCAGATCCCGACCCGCAGCACGCATGGAACCGGATGTACCCTGTCGGCGGCTATAACCGCGTGCCTCGCTCGCGGCTTTTCTCTGGATGAAGCGGTGGCTGCGGCCAAGCGTTATGTTACTCGCGCGATTTCGACGGCGCCCGGGATCGGCCATGGGGCTGGGCCGGTCAACCATTTCGCGTCGGCCGACTGAATCTGCTCCGGCAAGAGCAAGATAACGATGCGGTCGCGCTTGGCTGCGGAATCGCCTAAGCTTGTCCGCAACCATGGCGAGTTCAGAACGTCGCACGATTCAGATTATCAGTCACGGACCCTCATGCTTCGACGGTGTGGTCGCGGCCGCGACGGTCGCGCGATTTCACGAGCGCGATCGCGTGCTGGTGGCATTGGCGGCCAACAACGAGAGTGACAACACGATTCGGCGGCTTAAGCCTGCGGACGAAGGCGGCCCGCACGAAGTGTGGATCACCGACCTGTCGTGGAATTCGGTGGCGACTGGTGAGCATCTGAGGCGTTTGGCTGGTGGCGGCGCGCGTATCTTCTGGATCGACCACCATCGCTCAGCGATCTCGCGAGCTGACGCGCCCGAGTTCGATGTGCCCTTCGCCGGAAAGTCGTTGTCGGAGGAATTCTCGGCCGCGCGCCTGGCGTTTAATTTTCTCAAGCGCAGAATTCGTTCTCTTGCCGCGGATTCTCGGCGGCTGGGAGTGTTGCTGCCGATCGTGATGCTTGCCGACGACCATGACCGCTGGGTCCATCGGATACCCGACTCCCCGGATTGGGCGCTGGCGGTGCAGACACTTGGCGGTGCCGAGTCTTATCGCGAGATTATGCGCCTTAGGTCTGCTGTGATGAGCCGCAAGCTTGCTCGGGCGCTCGAGGCGGGACGCCAGGCGATGAATCAGAGCTTGAAATTGGCGCGCTCGACCCTGACCGAGAAGGCGCTCGCCAACGGCTTAATGCTGCGCGCGGCCTGTTGCGTGGGATACTCGAGCGAAGTTGCCGCCGAACTCTACAAGGGCCAGCATCAAGCAGTAATAGCGCTGTTCGATATGAGAAGTCAGGGCGTGAGCCTCAGGCGCAGCGAGGATTGCAAGTTGGACTTATCGGAACTCGCGCGATCGCTTGGTGGCGGCGGCCATCCGGCAGCCGCCGGGTTCGCGCTGGATGACCTCAAGCGGGCGCCGGCGGAGAAGCTGATCGAGAAGCTGGCGGTCGCGATAGGGGCTCATGAGGCGCAAAAGTCAAGAGAGATAGTTGGGTGAATCTCGCCGGCAAGCTTCGGTTAATGCGGCCGATGGCTTGCAAATGGTCTCCAAGTCTTCCTATAAAGTACTGATAAATCTGCGCCGATGTGGGGGTGCAGCTAAACAGTTTCCGATAGGGAACATCGCTTAGACTGAAGTACCAGTCACTGGAGGGTGTATGAGTTCCAGATCGAGGTGGTCTGCAACCGCATGGGTTGTCGGATTAGTCTTTGTTTTATCGATGGCATCGGGATGCGCCAACATGCCGGAAAGACGATGGGATGGCTGCGCCATCGGTGGCGGGGTTGCCGGACTCATTCTGGGAGGTACTGCCGGTGCAGTAGGCTACCAAGAAAATTCGGGCCATCATGTAAACTCTACCGATCGCGCGCTATGGGCCGGCGCAGGAGCATTGGTCGGCGCAGGACTAGGCGCAGTGGCAGGGCATTATCTGTGCGATCCTGTGGTTGAGCATCCGACGCCTGCTCCGCCTCCGCCGCCGGTTGCCGAAGCTCCTCCTCCGCCTCCGCCGCCGCCTCCTGCGAAGCGGATCGTGCTGCGCGGAGTACACTTCGATTTCAACAAGTCGAAGATCCGCAGCGACGCCGAACCGATTCTTGACGAAGCCGCCGACATCCTGAAGCAGAATGCGAATGTCTCGGTCGAGGTCAACGGTTACTGCGACGCTATCGGCAGCGAAGCGTATAACATGAAGCTGTCGGAGCGGCGCGCCGCTGCCGTCGTCAAGTACCTTGAAACCAAGGGTATACCCGGCGATCGGCTCGAGCCTCACGGCTACGGCAAGACGCATTTCGTTGCTACCAACAAGACCGCCGATGGCCGTGCGGAGAATCGGCGCGTCGAGTTGATACCGAAGCAATAGCCCTCCTGCAGGGTGTTCCCTTAATCTAGTCCCGGATGCGGCGCGCTCGGACGCGCGCCGCATCCGGCCTAGCGGCTAAGCGTTCAACGCCGCGCCTGAATGCTTCTATTGGTTCGCACGGTTTCAGATCTTCTGCTAGATCTCGTTCTGGCTGAATTCTTGCTGACATGATGTGCTTCATCCCTGCTTTGTGGTACGGAAGTTTTCGTTAACGGAGGGTGACATGTCGCGCGTCGGATTATCTCGCGGATACAAGCTGCACTTGCTCATAGCATTGGCCGCAGTGCCGATGGCGGTCCTGATGGCGTCGGGAGCTTGGGCGCAGGGAGCCGATTCGGCGGCTTCGAAGAATCCTGCGTCGGCAAATGATTCAGTCACACCAGCTTCCAATACAGCTTCGACGATTGCCAAGCTGGCGCCCGATAATCCGGCGCCGGATGCGGCCACGAAGTCGTTCAAGGCGGACACGATCGAGAAGAAATTTGCCGCCGCCCATCGCGCCGCGATGCTGAAATTCGAACGCGCCCGGGCGACCTTCGACGGTTTCTGCAAAGACTGGGAGCGCAAGCTCAGCCAGCGCGAGCGCGATAACTTCGCGGCGATCCAGTGGAAGCAGGAAAAGGGATGGACGGTCGGACAATATCTGGGCTACAGCAAAATCCGCAGTTGCACCTGCAAGCAATCCTCGCGCGGCGAGCCCATCGGCGAGCTGACCTACGGCGAAACGAATAATTATCTGACCGGCAAGACCGAAGACGAAGCCAAGCACGCCAAACCCAAAGTCAGTCTGAGCACCGAGACCACCGAGATCTTCGGATGGGGCAAGAAGGGGTGGGAGTACTGATTCCGCTTGCGGCGGCCGCAATCTTGTAGGAAAGTGCCTATCGATTCGGGCGATGTCGCGGCGCGGCCGAGGCCGCTTTAGGCCGAGGCGCGGCGCGAACGATCGCGCTGACACAAACCAAGGCTCGGGGGACCAGTCCACGAGCCCCCACGGGATGGCGTGTTTTCGATGGCACGAGTAGTGATCGCGCTGATCATAGGGTTAATTTCCGGCGTCTTGGGAGGAATCTTCGGCGTCGGCGGCGGCGTTCTGATCGTGCCGGCGCTGGTGTTGCTGTGGCATACTCCGCAGCACACGGCGGTCGGTACGTCGTTGGGAGCGCTGCTGCCGCCGGTGGGGATTCTCGGGGCGATGGAATACTACCGGCGTGGACAAATCGACATTTGGGCTTCGCTGATTATCGGCCTGGGGCTGCTGGTCGGCGCCTATTTTGGCGCGGCGTTCGCGGGCCGATTGTCCGATCTTACGATGCGGCGTGCGTTCGCCGTGTTTCTCGCCATAATAGCCGCGCGGCTGTTCTTCAAGTAGAGCGTTTCCGGCGCCGGCTGATCGTGGATACCGAAGACCCGAATCTTTGCCGCGCGCAGTGAAACCGCCTGACACGATCGGTGCGTCCGTTGAACCGGCGCCCGAGCCCGCCGCCGACAGCAAGGCCGGCCACGCCTTTCTCGCCGGCTTTCTCGGATGGACGCTCGACGCGTTCGATTTCTTCGTCCTGGTCTTCGTTCTGCCGACGATCGCCCGTGAATTCCATCGCTCGATCGCGGATATCGCCTACACGATAACGCTGACGCTGGCGATGCGCCCGGTGGGCGCGTTGATCTTCGGCTGGGCGGCGGATCGCTACGGGCGGCGCGTGCCGCTGATGGTCGACGTTATCTTCTACTCGGTGGTCGAGGTGATGAGCGGGCTGGCGCCGGGCTATCGCAGCTTTCTGTTGTTGCGCGCGCTGTACGGAATCGGGATGGGCGGCGAATGGGGCGTGGGTGCGTCGCTGGTGATGGAGGCGGTATCGTCGCGCCGGCGCGGCCTGCTGTCGGGCCTGCTTCAGGAAGGCTACGCGACCGGCTATCTGCTCGCGGCCGCGGCGTTCTACTTCGTCTTTCCACATTGGGGATGGCGCCCGCTGTTCATCCTGGGCGGCGTGCCCGCGCTGCTCGCGCTTTATATCCGCAGCCACGTGCCGGAATCGAAGGCGTGGGAGCAGGTGAAGCCCGATCCGCGAAAAATCCTGCGCGCGGTCAAGGACAATTTCGCGAGCTTCCTCTACCTCGTGCTGCTGATGACCATGATGAACCTGATCTCGCACGGCACCCAGGACATCTATCCGACGTTCCTCGAGCGCGAGCGCGGATTCGCACCGCGCGAAGTCGCGACGATCGCCGTGATCTACAATCTCGGCGCGCTCGCGGGCGGGCTGTGCTTCGGCCTGCTCTCCGATCGTATCGGGCGGCGTCGCGCGATGGTGGGCGCGGTCGTACTTGCGCTATTGATGATTCCGATGTGGGCTTATACCAGCTCGGCGGTGATGCTCGCCGTTGGCGCCTTCGCGATGCAGTTCATGGTGCAGGGCGCATGGGGCGTGGTTCCGGCGCATCTGACCGAGCTTTCGCCGGGCGAGGTGCGGGGCCTGTTTCCGGGACTGGCTTATCAGCTCGGCGTGCTGCTCGCGGCCAGCGCTCCGTACGTGGAAGCGCTGTTGGCGACGCGGATGGGTTACGCCAACGCGCTCGCAATGGTCGCGGCGATCGTGCTCAGCGCCGGCGCGATCGTGATCGCGCTCGGCAACGAACGCCACCGCATCGAGTTTCATCCCGTGTTAGCTGATGATTGACCTCCCGGTTGATTTCGCCGTAAATTCGCCCTGGTGAAGACGCCATGAGCCAGCGGAGTGCAATCGAGTGGACAGACGCGACCTGGAATCCCGTTCGTGGCTGCACAAAAGTAAGCCCCGGTTGTAAACACTGCTACGCCGAAACCTTTGCCGAAAGATTTCGCGGCGTTCCGGGTCATCCATTTGAGCAGGGTTTCGATCTTCGACTGGTTCCAGAAAAGTTGAACGAGCCACTGAGGTGGCGCTCATCGAAGAGAGTTTTCGTGAACTCGATGAGCGACCTATTTCACGAAGGCATTCCCACAGCGTACATCGCATCTGTCGGGCGTGTAATGGAAAAGGCTGACTGGCACATATTTCAGGTGCTTACGAAGCGCCATGAGAGGATGCGAAACCTCTTGTCGGGCGATCTCAAATGGATGGCGCAGCTTCCTCATGTGTGGTTCGGTGTAAGCGTGGCCCCCGCGCCAGACCGATGCAAGAGGATTGGGTTCTCTCGATCTTGAAACAGTGCCGGAAGCGCTGCGTACCTTTCTTCTTCAAGCAGTGGGGCGGTGTCCGCAAACACCAAACCGGTCGCGAGCTTGGGGGGCGAACTTATGACGAGCAACCGTCACGAACGATTGCTGACAGCCAGACCACAGCTTTCGCCACATAACGCGAGGCGTAACGCGAAACATGGGTGAAGAGACTTCCTTGTTTTCGCTGGGCCAAAAGAGACCGGGCGCGAAGATCGCCAGCTACATCTTGGGAAGCGGGTCTCGGTTGAAGGCCGTCTGAAACACTAATCGTCGGAAGTGACTAATAGAGGCAACGCGATGAATAACACCGTGCTGACAGAAATCGATCGTCGTGGTGTCGCGACGGTCATCCTCAACCGGCCCGACGTGAACAACGCCTACAACGGCGACCTGATCCTCGGCCTGATCGATGCCTTCGGCGCGCTCGGCGCCGACCCGCGGGTGCGAGTGGTGCTAATCCGCGGCAATGGCAAGCACTTCCAGGCGGGCGCCGACTTAAAGTGGATCATGGAGATGAGCAAGCTTTCGCCGGAAGCGAACCTGCAAGTCTCGACCGATACCACCAACGCCGTGCGCGGCCTGAACGAGTTCCCGAAACCGACGATCGCGCTGGTGCACGGCGGATGCTTCGGCGGCGGTGTCGGCGTGGTCGCGGCCTGCGATATCGTCGTCGCCTCCGAGGACGCGTTTTTCGCGATCACCGAGGTGCGATGGGGGCTGATACCGGTGCCGATCGTCCCGCAACTGAACGCCCGTATGGGCTTGGCCAACGTGCGCCGCTATGCGCTCACCGGAGAGCGGCTCGATGCGCGCCAGGCCAGGGAGATCGGGCTCGTGAACGAGGTCTGCGCGACGGGCAAGCTCGACGAGGCGGCGGCGCCGATAATCGACGCTTTGCTGATGTGCGGGCCGAACGCGATCGCGCAAACCAAGGCGAATATCCTCGAGCTCGGCAATCAGGTGGTTGGCGACGATCTGGCGGCGCGGCTCGCGCGGATGCATGCGGCGAAGCGGATGACGCCGGAAAGCGCCGAGGGACTGACGAGCTTCCTCGAGAAGCGCAAGCCCGCCTGGTATCCAGGCGATGCGCAATCATAGAACGGAAACGGCTTGCGGTGTTCCGCGCAAAGAAGCTCGCGCGCAATGACGGACCCAGTTGTCGCGTATCGCGCTACAGCTTCGATGGCGCGGAGTTGGCCCAGCCCTCGGACAGCGGCACGAAGTAGAATAACTCGACGCGGCGCGATTTGAACTTCCATTCGCCGCCGACCTTCTCGTATTCGTCGTGCAGACGGCCGGCGCCGATCAGGCTTTGATCGCCGCGAGTCGCGTTGTTCTGCACCGAGCATACGCCGGTTGCGCGATCGCCGTCGACGCGAATCACGTGATTGGTGAAGAAGGGCTTCACCCTGAGCGGCCAGGTCGAACGATAGAATTCGGCGATCGCCTTGTGCCCGCGCATCACGCCCCTGCCGGCCGCGCTGAAATCGACCGAGCCGTCCTCGGTGAACAGACTCGCCATCCGCTCCTCGTCCTGAGCTTCGATCGCGAGTCCGTACTGATAGGCGAGCTCGCGAATCTTTTCGCGATCCCACAGCTCCTGAACCATCGCTTCGATTGTCATGCCATCCTCGCGATAGGTGTTTCTTGTGGATTTATCATCGCGGCCGCGTTTCGGCCACGATTCATGAGTGCCGCTCTTCAAGGAGCCAGCGATCGCCAAACGAGATCCCGCGCGATCGCGGTCTAAAACCGTGATCGTGCGGGACACTCGCGAAGTCCGGATTAAGGAGGGGACTATCGGTTATGAACTGGTCGCGAAACGCTACGCTTTCAGGCTCGCGCTTGGCGGCGGCCCGGCGGGAATCGGCTACATGCGGACCTCGCTGTTCGCCGCGGACCGCGCCGCTCCCATCACGCCGAAGACCTCGCCCAGGCTGAGAAACAGACGCGGGAGTCCTTCGAGCACCGCTTCGTCGTTCTTGACCTTCAGCTTGACCAGGGTCTTTACCGCAAAGCGATGGAGCACGAGAATCCGGCCCGCGATCTCGGGGCAAGCGGAAACGTTGATCAGGCCGTCGATCAGAGCCAGCAGGGTCATCGATTTTTCGACCAGCCGGTCGCGTTCGGTGAGGTCGCCGGCGCGCTGGTGATTCGCGATCTCGCCGCACCATCGGGCCAGCCGCGTGTAGAGCTCCTGGATTGCCTGTTCGCCGCTAAGCGTTATCGATCCCGCATCCTGATATGCCGAGAAAACCTTCATCGCCGCTTCCTCATTCTGAGCGCCGGTCTGGCAAGCCGATTTCTAGTCCAATGAGCTTAAGCCGCCGCTGCTGCTGCTTCCGCTCGAGCTGGAACTCGAGGAGCTAAAGAGCTGCGCTATGTTGGTCCAGTTTTCCACCTGCGCCTGCATCTGAGCGTACTCGGCCAGGAGCTGATTCTGTTCCTGCGTGAGCTCATTGTTCAGCGTGGTGATCTGCGTATTCTGCTGGGAAATCAAGCCGTTGTAAGACGCGTCCTGCGAGGCAATCAGTCCCGTGTCCGGAGCGAGCGCGTCGGTGATAGTCCCGTTAAGCGCGGTGTAGACCTGATTGAAGGCGTTTTGCACGCCGGTTGGGTCCGCCGCCATCGCATCCGAGTACGCGGTCTGATCGAAGCTCATCTGGCCGGTCTTGTCGTTAATCGTTATCCCCAGCTCGGAGAGGTTGATCCCACCCATCGCCATCTGCATGCCCAGCGCCAGCGATTCGACGGGACCGTCAGCTGCCAGCGGCGGCGCCGCGGCGTTGGGCTGCGCCTGGGTTGCCTGCTGGATATCGGTCATGAGCTTGTTGTAGGCGGACACAAACGAACTGATGTAGCTGGCTTGGGTCGCGGAGTCGTCCGCAACCGTCACCGTGCTGGTGCCGCTGTTGGCATTCAGACTCAACGTGACCCCGGGTATGGCGTTGGTTACATCGTTGGAGGCCGAGGTCACGATTTGGTTGCCCGACTGGACGATCGCGTTCCGAGCGCTGGCGACATCAGGATTGAACGCCGACACTGAAAACTTGTCGTTGGTGTTGAGTGTGCCAGCGCCGAGTGAGAGCGTCAGGCCGTCGGCAACCGTGAGCGGCGTCCCCGCGACGTAATTGCTGCCCACGTTGATCGTGCCGCTCTCGCCCGAATCGGACGTGTAAGCGATAGTGATCGGGCCGCTTCCAACCGTGCCGCCCGAAGTAACCGTGAAGTGATAGCCCTGGCTCAGCGTGCCGGTGTATGTGCCGCCGACGGTCGGCGTCGCAGTGCCGGTGATCGAGCGGTGGACACCGGGCCGATTTCGTTATCGGTGAAATCGGGGGCGTTACCGCCCGTAAGGCTGCTGCTGACCGTGAAGGCGCCCGCGCTGCCGGTTGAGTTGCTGACGAGCTCGAGCCGGTAGGAATTACCGGGCAATCCGGTATTCACGACCTGCGCCGTAACTCCGATTCCGGCCGAGTTGATCGCGCTGGCGACGCCGTCGAGGGTATCGTTGCTTGCGTCGATTTTGATGTTCTGCGCGTTACCGTTGACATTGATGGTAATCGTGCCAGTGCCAACGACGCTGGTATCGCTGGCGTAGCCTTGCGACGCGCTGACCTGCGCCGACGCCATCTGATCGACGGTAACGGCGTATACTCCCGCGGCTGGGGTTCCGGTGACTGAGGCCGAGAACGGAGCATTCGCCCCGCTGTAGGCGGTCAGCGGCGTGGAACTACCGCTCTCGAACGGTGCAATCGCGCTCTGCAATGAGGTCAGGTCGCCGCTGATCTGGCCTATCGAGCTGATCGACGTGGTTTCGGCGGTGATCTCCTGCTGCAGCGCCGCGATCGGCACCTGGCCGGCAGCGATCACGGATTGCAGGATAGTGTTAAAATTGATGCCGGCGTAATTGGGGAGACTAATCGCGTTGGACGCACTGGTCGAGCTTGCCATTAGAACCTACCTTAAAATCCGGTTCTCTATACCCCGGAGGGGCGGCCGAGGCCGCCCCCTCCGCTCGCCGCGGACGTAACCGCGCGCGTTACTCCTCCGCCCCGCCCGCTATTGAAATAGCGCCAACAGTTGCTGCGGCGCATTGTCCGCCTGCTTCAGAACCGAGATACCGGCCTGCTGGAGCACCAGTTGCTGGGTGAACGCGGCGAAAGTGGAAGCCACGTTCGCGTCCTGGATGTTAGACAGCGCCGAAGTCAGATTCTGCTGCTCGGACTGCAAGTTGGAGCCAATCGTGGTCAACTGCTGTTCGCTGGCGCCAACCGAAGCTCGAAAGCCAGTCGGCGTCGCCAGAGCGTTGGTGGTCTGGGTGACCTGGCTCTGAGCCGCGCTCTGGGTCAAGAGGCTGCCCGACGCGCCCGCGGCGCCGAAGATGATGTTGACCTGCTGGCCGACGGTATACGTGTCGCCACCGGTGAACCCGAAATCCACTCCGGTTCCGTCCAGGTTCTGGATCGCGGTATCCGCGGCGGTGATCGTAATCGGAGACGATGTGACGCCGTTGGAGTCCTTTACCACGAAGGTGATGTTGTCGGTGCCGACCGTGCCGGTTCCAGTTACGTTGCTGGTGCCGGTGACGGTCAGGGAGATCGAATTCGGCGGCGTGCCGTTGAGCTCGCCGTCAGTGGCGGCCGCGGCCACGGTGTTGGCTGCGGAGCCGCTCGAGGCCCCGGTCGCGCCGACCGTCAGAGCATCAGTGCCCGGCGCGCTTACCGTCGCGTTGGTGCCCAGCGTGATCGCAGTGCCGGCGCCCGGCAGGGCCACGCCCAACAGACCGCCCGCCGTGATCGAGGGCATGTTAATGGTAAGCTGATCGTTGGTGTTGTTGTTGGCGCCGACCTGGAAGGTGACGCTGCCGCCCTGCAACAGGTTGATGCCGTTGAACTGAGATCCTTGGGCGATGTTGTTAATTTCGCCGAATAGCGCCTGATACTGAGCGTCGAGTGTCGAGCGCTGTGTGTTGTTGATTGCCGTCGGCGGCTTCGTTGGCGAGCTGCTGCATCGTGGTCAGCGCGTTGCCGATATTGGCCATCGCGCCGTCGGCGGTCTGCAACAACCCGCTGGCGTTGTTGGCGTTGGTGGACGACTGGCTTAGCGCGCCCAGCAGACCGTTGATTTCGGTTGAAATCGCGAGACCCGCCGGATCGGAGGCGGCAGTGACGATTCGCTTGCCGCTCGACAACTGGGCGATCGATTGGTTGAGCGAGGCCTGCTAACGGTCGGCAGGATTCGCGGATGGAGCGCGAAACGGTCGCGGCAATCGACATCGGGGATGCGACGGCGGTGTTTGCACTCAAGCTCGATAGCGCCGCTTTGCCGCGAGTTGGTGAATCGTTGATGGCAGTGGATCAAGCCGTGTGTTGGAGTCCGCGCAACGAAGCTGGATTCTCAATTCGCGCGAAGACCGCAGAGCGAGCAGTCGCAGAGGGACTTGCGGATGGAAGAAGCTATCTTCCGGGGCCTCGCGCTAAGGTCGCGGCGCTTCGGAAACCCCGGTGGATGCTTGCTGCCCCGCCGGACGCCGCGCGCGGGACACCGAAGGGCCAAGCGTGTCGGGAGTTACCCCGTGACTCGCCATCATTCGGTAGAAAGTCGAGCGCGAAACGCCCAGGGTTTGCGCGGCGCGACGGCGATTTCCGCCGGTTTTGCGCAAAGTGTCAACCAGAGCGTCGCGCACGATCGATTTAAGTGTAGACGATTCGAGCGCGGACGTTCCCCGCGCCGCGGGCATCGATGATTCGGCGAACGAATCGTCCGGCGGATCGATAGTGGCTCGTTCGCGCGCATCCTGCGCCGAAATGGTTGGCAAGTTTTCGAGATCGATGCAGTCGTCCTGGGTCATCAAGACCGCATTCTCGGTCACATGGGCCAGTTCGCGCACATTTCCTGGCCACGAACGCCGCAGAAGCGCCGCCAGCGCGCGCGCCGACAGGTACGCGACCTGTTTGCCGAGAACGCGATTGAAGTGCCTGACGAAATGCGCGAGCAGCGCCTCGATATCCGTGGCCCGCTCGCGAAGCGGCGTCAATTCGATCGCGGTGGTGTTGAGGCGGTAATATAGATCGGCGCGAAACTGCTGCGCTCGCACCATCGCACCCAGGTCACGATTGGTCGCCACTACCAGCCGCAGATCGACTCGGTGGTGTTGGGCCGAGCCGACCGGCTGAATCTCGTAAGTCTCGACCGCGCGCAGCAGCTTGCCTTGCAAGCCGAGCGGCAAATCGCCGATCTCGTCAAGAAGCAGGGTCCCCGCATTGGCAGCGCGAAAACAGCCCTGTGATTCCTGACTGGCGTCGGTGAAGGCCCCTCTTACATGGCCAAAGAGTTGTGATTCGGCCAGAGCTTCAACGAGATTACAGCAATTGAAGACTACGAACGGACCTTTGGAATAAGGCCCGCGGACGTGAAGCGCATGCGCTACCAGCTCCTTGCCAGTGCCGGTCTCGCCGGTGACCAGAACCGGAGAACGATATGGTCGGAGCCGTTCGATGGCGGCGAAGACCGCTCGCAGTTGCCGCGAGCGTCCTACCATCGCCTCCGTGACTTGAGAGCCAATCCCTAACTCGTTAACGCTGATCCACTCGATATTCGGATCATGGCGGCGGTCAGACGTACGCGGAGAGATTGCCTGGGCTGGGCCGTGGACTAACTGGAAGAGGTTTTGATCTGCGTTCATCGCATCCTACAAATTGGCGATCGTAGTGGGACGCCACTATTTCGCCCCACCTGTCAGTTCCGGAGTTGCAACCTTTAGCGGCCAATCTGCAACGTCCCCCCCCTTTAATTACCGACGTTGGAGACTCAGTGGCGTCCCAAAAGCAATCGCGGGACCAATGCCCAAAAGTCCGCAAAATAATCAAAGGCGAACCGCGACACTCATCGCGTCATCTAAAATTGATCAGACTCCGCCCGGTCTCGGCATGCTCCGTGCTTTATCGAAACGATTAAAAAGGACGTGCACGTGTCGACCTGCTATTACCAGAACCGCGTATCCAGCGGTCGCGTGATAAGTACAATTATCCTGGCGAAAAGAAGCCGACTCCGAGGTACGTCGACACAATGCTCTTTGGCTGAGGTGTTGTGATGGCGAAATATTGCGAGCAATGTCCGTCGAAGGCTGCGGGGATTCCTTGCGAAAACGGCGTTGATTCGTGCGTCGCGCTCGACGGCAGCGGTTCGAGCGACGGCGCTGTCTTGCTACGCGTGCGTGCTGGCGCCAATTCCGATCTCGAGCAGCTGCGCACCGAACTGCTCGAGGCGGCTGATCTTTTAATTGATTCGATCCTCGGCGAGGACCAACTCTAAGGCCGGCCAATAGGAGCGCAAGCGCTTCGCTCGACGGCAACGTCGAGACCCGCGATCGCGTCGCGCCCTATCCCAAAGCCGCGACGACACGGCTTTGGGATAGGGCGTTATTGCTTGAGCGCGATCGCCTCGATCTCGACCATCAAGCCCGGGAAGGCCAATCCTGAAACCGCCACTACCGTGCTTGCCGGGCGATGACTGCCGAAGATTTTCGAGCGCTCGTCGGAAAAGTCGCGGTAGAGGCCGGCTTCAGTGATGTAGCTGTTCAGCTTCACGATGTCGCCCAGCCCGAGACCGGCGGCGGCCAGAATCGTTTTCACGTTTTCCAGGGCTTGCCGCGTCTGCGCCCTGATATCGCCTTCACCGACCAGCTTCCCGTCGCGATCGAGAGCCACCTGCCCCGAAACATAGACCAGGTTGCCGACCTGTTTGCCCTGAACGAACGGCAAACGATCGTCCCATGCCCAACCGGGATCGATATCGACGGGTTTGATCGCGGCCGCGGCCGGCTTGCGCGCGACGGCCTTCTTCACCGCTCCCGCTTTCTTCGCCGGCTTACGAGTTTGAGCACTGCCGCCGCGATTTCCCCGCTTGGGTTTGGTTGCCATACAGGACGTCCTCCCGTGACGATGGTGCGGATTATCGATGCCATCCCGCGTGCCCCGTCAGTTATCAGCAACCGTATCCGAAAACAAATGCCGGCGTGGGGTGGGAATTCGTCGTTCAGCGGATCAGCGATGCTTGGCGCTCAACGGATGCTGGCGAAGGAAGTCCAGCATCTGCGGCGTCCAGCTCGAAGGCCATCGGGCGTGATTTATGAAGCCTAACCAGGCACCCAGCGGATTGCTGAGCATGCTTGCGTCGCCGTTTGGATCAGTGCCGCAGGCGTCGAAGCAGGACGGCACCTCGTTGCGGAAGCCGTTGACGATGACATCGTGCACGTTGACGCCGAGCGGCCGCAGTTGATTCGTCAGTCGGTGCGCGTTTGCGCACAGACCGGCGGCGTCGCAATTGTTGAAGACGTGCATTGCCGAGAGGTGCGGGTTGAGGATCTGGATTTGATGCTGATTCTTCGGCGGTGTCGTCACCGGATCCTGCGGGCACGGGTCATCGAGCGCACCGAACGGATCGGGCGCAGAGTAGACGGCGATCGCAGCGATATACGGTCGGTTGAGGCCGTATATGACGGCCATCGCGGCTCCGTTGGACCATCCGGTCAAGTAGATTCGATCGCTGTTGACCTTGCCGGTTGCGACTTCCTGCGCGATGAAATGATCGAGCGCGGCCGCGTCGACGTTCTCTCGATACGTAGTGCCGCCGATCGTAACGTCGCCCGCCGGATTGAACTGGCGATACCAGTTATCCCATCCGTAGCCGCTGTTGTCGGGGAAAGGGTAATAGTGGCTGGTCTTGCGGCCTTCCGGCGCCAGCAGGATAAAGCCGCGCTTCGATGGGTTATCGCTCAGCTCGGCGCTGGCGAGCGAACCGAGCAGATTGGTCAGCTTGACCGAATCCGCGGGCAGCAGCGAGGGATGGATGAACACGACGAGCGGCAATCGATTGTTCGGCGCCGCGGACTCCGGCTCATAGATGCAGGCGTAGCGCGGGGTGCCGTCGCTGTCGTTCCACGGTCCGAGCAGCTTTCCGCCCCAGCAATGCGGTTGGGGGCTGGAACTCAACTCGGCGGGAGGATCGCCGAACGGGCCGCAGCTTTCCGCGCTGGAGCAACGGACCGCGGAGCCGATCAAGATCGCCGCCACTACCAGTGCGAGACCCAGTGCACGCGCCCACCGCACACGAATTTTCCGCCTCAGCATTCGTTCAAGCCGCCACCTTATGTCTTACTCCAAGCACGAATTCTACTGAGGTTAGCACGCTGTCGTGCTTATTATATTGCCAGGCCGTATCGTGGCCAGTAGATTCGGCGTGCTGCAAGACTGTAGGCAATGGGGCGAGCTTGCTGCAGCCGGAGCGCTGAGGTTTCGTTGCGCGAGCGGCAGGAGAGCCAGATGCAAGAAATCGTACCGGATATTTTTACGTGGCCGTGGTTTTCCCAACCGCATGGCTATAATTTCAACGGCTTCCTATTGCGCCACCCGCAGGGCAACATTTGCATCGATCCGGTGGAGCCGTCCGATGAAGTGCTCGACGAGATTGCGCGTATCGGAGTGAGCCGAATCCTGCTCACCAATCGCAATCACGTGCGGGCGTCGAATCGGGTGCGGGCGCGCACCGGCGCCAGAATCGCGATCCATCCTGACGACGCCGCGCACGCGCGCAGCCAGGGCGCCCAATTGGACGATGAGCTGCAGGTGGGCCAGAGGTGCGGGCCGCTGTTCGTGGTGGGCGTGCCGGGCAAGTCTCCGGGGGAGGTCGCGCTCCACTGGCCGGAGCGCAGAATCCTGTTCGTCGGCGATTGCGTAATCGGAAATCCGCCCGGCCATTGCGCATTGCTGGCCGAGAAGGTAATGGACGATCCTCCGCGCCTGCGCGCGAGCGTGCGCAATCTGCTGGCACTCGATTTCGACACGCTGCTCACCGGCGACGGAGTGCCAATTGTCCAGGGCGCCAAGGCACGGGTTGCGGAGCTGGTTGGGGGCTTCGAATAGTTAGCCGCGCGGCAATGAGCCTGGGAACGTAGAAAAATGATCAACAAGGTAGTCAGTACTTTCGACGAGGCGGTAAGCGACATCAAAGATGGCGCCAAGCTGCTGATCGGCAGCTTCGGCGGACCCGCCGAGTGCCCCAGTTACCTGATCGCGGCGGTTGCGCGAGCCGGGATCAAGAACCTGACCATCGTTGGCAACAGCGGTGGCTGGGGAATCGATTTCATGAACGCCATCAGGACGCGGATGTCGAGCGTGATCAAGTTTCCGATGGATTTCTATGATTGCGGGTTGCTGGTGGACCGCGGCCAGGTGAAGAAGGGCATCCTGGCGTTCCCGGCGGCAATCGGCCGGATCTATACGCCCTTCGAGAAGAAGGTCATGGCCGGCGAGGTCGAGCTGGATTTGGTGGGGCAGGGAACGATCGCGGAAGGGATTCGCGCGGCGCGCGCGGGGATTCCAGCCTTTTACACGCCCGTGGGCGTCGGCACCTTTGTCGGAGAGGGGAAAGAGGTCCGCGAATTCGACGGCCGCAAGTATTTGTTGGAGCACGCGATCAAGGGCGACGCGTCGTTGATTCGGGCCCACAAGGCCGATCGCTACGGGAACCTCACTTACAAAGGAACCGGGCGCACGTTCAACGCGACCATGGCCGGCGCGTCCACCATCACCATCGCGGAAGTGGACGAGGTGGTCGAGCTCGGCGAGTTGAATCCCGAGCACATCATAACTCCGGGAGTATACGTGCAACGGGTAGTGGTCAGGCCACGGGAAGTTTGGCCGTGGGACCAACCGATGTAGCTGGAGAAGGAGCCAAGCCATGGCTGGAGAGAAGCTGGACGAACGCGCGATCGCGATGTGCGCGGCCAGAGAGTTCAAAGAGGGGATGCTGGTAAACCTCGGGGTGGGAATCCCCACTGCCTGTGCCACTTTCATTCCACCCGACAAGGAAGTGCTGTTCCATTCGGAGAACGGGGTTATCGGGTTTGGGCAGATGATCGAAGATCCGGAGCGGGCCGACCTCAATCTGATAAACGCGAGCGCCCAGCCGGTCGAGGCGAAGCCCGGGATGGCGTTCGTGGATCACGCCGAGAGCTTCGCCATGATCCGCGGCGGACATATCGATATCAGCGTCCTGGGGGCGTTTCAGGTATCGGAAAAGGGCGACCTGGCCAATAACGTGATGCCGGGAAAGCAGGTGGGAAGTTTGGGCGGCGGCCAGGACCTGGCTTTCTGCGCCAAGAAACTGATCGTCACGATGACCCACACCGATAAAGACGGCCGGCCCAAGATCGTCAAGGCCTGCAGCTCGCGAGTGACCGCGCCGGAGTGCGTGGACCTCATCGTTACGGATATCGCCGTAATCGAGGTCACCGAGCGAGGCCTGGTGCTGAGAGAAGTCGCTCCGGGATGGACCGCCGACGAGGTTCAGGCCCTCACCGAGCCCCGCCTGACATTCAGCCCCGGTCTCAAAGAAATGGAATTCTGATCCTTCGCGGGATTGGCTGGAGAATTGGCGAGTCTAAAGGCACGGCGCGGGCGCGCCGTGCCTTATCAGTTCAGGCGTTAACGTGGCTGCTGAATCCGTGAAGGTCGTACGTCATCATCAGCAAGTCGCGCGATTGGCCGCGGCGATCCTCGACCCAATCCGCGAGCACCGCTTCCACGTGGAAGCCGAGCTTTTCGAAGACCGAGCGGGCGCTGGTTTGATCGGGCGTCATCTGCGCAACGATCTTCCTTAATCCTACGGACTTCGCGACATCGAAGATCTCAGCGGTGAGGCGTCGTCCAAGGCCGATTCCGCGATAGGCGGGCGCGATATTGATGCGGAGTTCGGCGGTCTTGCGCGTCCATCGCACGTTACTCATATGGAGGGTGGCATAGGCGGCGAGTTCCTTGATCTTAACCGAAGGTTCCGAGAGCACGGTTTCGATGTTGGTCATTTCCGCCAGGAGCGTAATAGTCGTCCCTTCCTCGATATGGTGGATCCACTCATCGATCGTAGCAGGATCGGTGATATCGAGGCGCAAGAACAACAGGTCGTCCTCGGGCAAAGATCGGGCGAACTCAAGCAGGGCCTGTTTATCTGCGGAGCCCATCAAACGCACAGTAGCGATCCTGCCGTCGGGCAGCTTTATTTCCTTAGGATATCGTGACGCCAGCTCTGTTCGGATCATACGTTCACTCCACAAGATATACGCCGACCGGCCGCCAAAGCAGATCCGGCGATAGTTGCGCCGTTGTTTTTACGCGCTAAATTACATTCCGATTACTCACAAACGCTGTTGTAGCATATCAGTTGAGCGTTAGTGGTTAAAATGGTGGCCGAGGTCCGAACGAATGCTGGTATCGAGGGCGGCTTCAAATTCTGTTGACCGAAGCGACAGTTAGGGCGCATATAAGCTAAAGTTCGACAATCTCGCTCCGGTCCACCTCACCGGACCGTCGGAGGTTTAACGCGATGGCGGCTCAGGATCACAATCGGCCCGCTACAATCGGGCATCGGCTGACAGGCCTCGATGCGTCCTTATTATACGGGGAGTCCAATAGCAGCCCAATTCATAGCGGGATGCTGTGTTTTTTCGAGGGCGAAATACCGTTCGAACGGCTGTTGCGGCATATTGAGCAGCGTCTGGATGCGATCCCGCAATTCCGGCGACGGCTGGCTTCGGTGCCGTTCAATCTGGCCCACGCCAGCCTCGAAGATGCTCCGGATTTCAAGATCGAAAACCACGTCAAGCGCCATGAATTGGCTTCCGGCACGAGCGAGGCGGCGATGGTCGAAGCCGCCCTAACCATCTACGAGCCGCCGCTCGATCGAAACCATCCGCTCTGGGAGATTCATGCTTTCTCGGGGTTGGAAGGCCGCACCTGTCTCTTGTTGAAGATCCATCAATGTTTGATCGAAGGCGTGTCGCCGATCGGGATCACCAGCGCGCTGTTCGACCTTCGCGCTGACGTCGCGCCGCCCGAATCGCCCGCGCGGCCCTGGAATCCCCATCCGATGCCAGGCCTTGCCGAGACCCTGCTGACAGCGGTGCATGATTTGCTTGAGGAGCGTGTGGATTCCGCGTTTCGAGCTCAGGAACTGTTGCGCAATCCAACCGAGCTCTCGGAGCGGACAACGATGTTGGGCGATGCGGCCCGAACGCTCACGCGCCTGGTCTCCCAGCCAGTGGCGCCGGCGCCTTGGAATGCGGCATTGGTCAGCCAACGCCGCGCTCTGGCGTGGTCGCGATATCCCTTTGCCGACTTTCGAGCTATCCGCAACGCGTTTGGCGGAAGTGTAAACGATGTTGTGCTGACGATCGCGAGCGAAGCCGCCGCCCGCTATCTGGCGCAGCGCGGCGTCAAGCCCGGTGTATTGCCGTTGCGAATCGGATGTCCGGTCAACGTTCCCTACGAAGACGAAAGCGGAAAGCTGGCCAACCGGATATCGATGATTTTCTTGGAGTTGCCCGCAACCCCGATGGACCCCGTCGCGCGGCTCGAGATGGCGCAGCAGGAAAGCGAGCGCGCGAAGTCGGCGCGCGAAGCACAGTCGCTCGAACTGTTGAGCGAGGCTATCAATCTGATTCCACCCGGTTTGTTGGGGGTGACCTCGCGGCTGACGAATGCGGGCCTCGAATTCGCCGGTACGATCGGCCAACTCGCGTCGATGCTGCCGTCGTGCGGTGTGCTCGGGATACCGTCGCTGGGACTGAACTTCATGGCCACGAACACGCCCGGTGTTCAGGTTGCGCAGTATCTGGCGGGGCATCTGCTACAGGACATGATCGGCTTGACTCCGCTGATGCCCTGCATCGGTTATGGCGTTTCGATTGTGGGCTACAACCAGAACCTCTACTTCGGGATGATCGCCGAACCGAGGTTGATGCCGGATCTGGAAACGATGAAATCGTGTCTCGACGAGGTCTTCGAGGAGCTTACGCGATCGGCCCGAAATAAAGGGCCGCAAGCGGAAGCGCCGCTCGATTCCTGAGCGCAGATTTCGCAGTCGGGAATGATTCGGTTAGGCGGGAATCTTGCGCGGTGCGCGTCTGGGCTTTCTTCCAGCCCGCGCGTCGATTTCGCCTAGGAGTCCGTTCTCCTGCGATTTGCCGACAAGAGCCTCTGTAGCAGCCGCGCGGAGTTCGCGGCGCAGGTCCTTTAGGTCGGCCCGTATTCTCTGAACCTCGGTGCCACTGGGGAGATCAATAACGCTCCACAATGCCGGGAACAGCGCTCCTGACACCGCGTTCGCCACCCGCTGCACCTGCAGCACTGGGCCCAGCGACCGTTCCACGATATCGCCGAAGAGTGGGTTCGAATACAGTCCTCCCGTGGCCTCGTTTATCAGGCGTATTGCAGCCTCGTAACTTTCCCAGGCCGTCGCCTCAAGTCGGTTCTCTTTGCCGACACCAAGGGCCCTTTTAGCGGCCTCGGTCGGGATCTCGATCAGAATTGACTTGACCAAGATTTTTACGTCGCTAGCGCTTTGCGATGCCACCGTCGAGCTCCCCTAGCAATCAGGACGTCACGTCAAACGCTTAATGAATCCGAGCGGTCAATGTGCACTTGTTGAAACATCTGGGTCAGGAAATTGTCTCCGACTTGACAAAAAACGCGTGCTGCGCAAAATACGCAAAACCCTGACCTTCGCAGAATGCAGCCAATTCCGTCTCTTCGGCAAGTTTTAGCTTGGTTCGAGGCAATCTGCAAAGGTATTGTTTGTGCTAATATTGTGAATAGACGTAGGAGATTTACCGCACAGCATGGAAACCTCGAGACCGCTGCTGAGGAGATTGCTACGCGAAGGGCGCGTTTTGAACGAGTTGCTGGCGTTCGGCCGCGCCGGACGGGCCGCATTTACCACGGGTCAAGCTGAGCAACCGCAAACCATCCTGCTAATACCCGGCTTCCTGGCTGGCGACCTAAGCCTCTATCCGCTGGCGCATCGGCTGCGGGACGAAGGGCACAGCGTGCGCTTCGCCGGCATTACGGCCAACATCGCCTGTTCTCGCCGGCAGATAGCACGTCTCGAGCGGGTGCTGCACGAAACCGCTGATGAGGCGGGCCAGCCGGTTGTGATCATCGGCCACAGCCTGGGCGGGATTTACGCTCGCGCGTTGGCGCATCGAATGCCCGACGTGGTGGCGCAAACCTTCCTGCTCGGCTCTCCCGTGAGGGAGTCGCTCAAGCACACGAATCCGTTCGTGCGGATGCTGTTTATCGCCACCAGACAGCCGCATGTCGACGGCACCACGTGCGCGAGTCAAATATCCACGCTCTGCGGTATCCATGTAACCGAACCGCCAAAAGTACCGTCAACTTTGATTTATTCGAAGAGCGACGGCGTAGTGTCGTGGGCGGCCTGCCTCGAATTCGGGCCACAAGTCGAGGCGATCGAGGTACGCTCGACGCACTGCGGCATTCCCTACAACCTCGAAACATTGCGGATTATTTCGGAGCGCGTCAGGCGGATCGGTCGAACCAGCGACGCGCAGGCAAATTCGCACGGAAACCAGAATTCCAACTCGTCGACGAGTCGCGCTCAAGGCCACTGAGAGCGGCCCGCCACGTCCGCGACCGGCGTGCTCGGGCTGATCGCGCGATAGCTCGGCCGCGTCCGCAGCTTCGCCAGATAGTGTGCGGCCCGCGGGAATTCGCCCAGGTCCATCTTATCCACCTCCAACACCATCGCCAGCGTCATATAGGGCGTGTCGGCGAGCGAGAAATCGCCGCATATGTAACTGTCCTCGTTAACGGAGCCAAGCGCCCGCTCCAGGTACGGCAGGTCTCGCGTGCGTAATCCCTCGCGACCCTTTTCCATCCGTTCCAAATCACGCTTGGCCGGATCGCTCCAATAGGGCATCCATATCAGCGGCAAATCGCCGCCCAGTATCGCTTCATCGCCAAACTGTTCGAGTTGCCGAGCCGTCGCGCGATCGACCGGTGCCGACGGCATCAGCGGAGGCTCGGGATAGCGCTCATCGAGATACTCGTTGATGACGGTGGAATCGAACACGGTGACAGCGCCGTCCTCGATATATGGCACCTTGCCGAGCGGATGGCGCGCGAGCATCTCAGGCGGTTTCTTCCATAGATTGCCCGGCGGCAGGTTCTCGATGCGATATGGAATCCACTTCTCCTCCAGAACAACCTTCACCTTGCTGGCGTGAGTCGAGCGCAGCGCGCCCCACGGATAATCGCGCTCGGTGGTGTAAAGAATGATCATAGGCGTGCTCCTAAGTGGCGGCCTCGATCCGGGCCTGCCATCGGTCTTATGTCCGCGCCCATCGGTTTCGATAGATCATTTGGCCGCGCCTTTGTAATATCAACCTGCCCGATTGCGACAGTTAAGCGAAGCTTTGGTTATGATTCACGGCCAGTGGCCCGACGCGCCCGGCGTAAAAGCGGACCACTGCACATGATGAGTTCCGTAACAGCCTAGTTAGGAGATGCTTAGCGCCATGTCAAATTACACGACTCTGATGTTTGAGATCCGCGACAACGTTGGCCGCATCACGCTGAATCGGCCCGAGGCCGGCAACGTGCTGAATCTGCAAATGGCCCAGGAGCTGATGGAAGCCACGCTCAAGTGCGACGAGTCGCCGGAGGTTCGCGCCGTTCTGCTAAGCGGAGTCGGGAAGAACTTTTGCCTTGGCGGAGACCTCAAGTCGTTCGCCGCCCACGGCGACAAGATGGCCTATCATCTGAAGGAAGTAACCGGCTACTTCCACACAGCGATCGCGCGCCTGACGCGTTCGAAGGCGCCGGTTGTAGTTGCGGTCCAGGGCGCCACGGCCGGGGGTGGACTCAGCCTGGCCTGCGCTTGCGATCTGGTGCTCGCGGCGGAATCCGCCAGGTTTACGGTCGCATACACCAAGATCGGGCTGACGCCGGACGGTTCGGGAAGCTACTTTCTGCCGCGGCTGGTGGGACTCAAACGAGCGCTCGAGCTCACGCTGACCAATCGCATGTTCTCGGCGCACGAAGCCGCGCACTGGGGTATCGTCACGCGCGTCATTCCGGACGCGGAGCTGGCGGGTCAGGCGGACGCGCTCGCGGTTCAGCTCGCGTCGGGCCCGACGATGGCCTTCGCCACTGCGAAGCGGCTGCTGCATAGCGGATGGACCGAGCCGCTGGAAACGCAGATGGAACTGGAGGCGCGCGGTATCGCGGACATGGGGCGCACCACCGACGCGCGCGAAGGTATCACCGCGTTCCTGGAGAAGCGGCAGCCGGCATACAAGGGCCAGTAAGCGTCTTTCGCGTCGCGCACGGAGGTTTGGCGTGATGCGTCGATTGGAAATACCGCGGATCGTCGTGGCGGGCGTGTCGAGCGGCGTCGGCAAGACCACGGTTACCGTCGGCCTTATCAGCGCGTTGCGTGCGCGAGGGCTCAACGTCGCCGCGTTCAAGTGCGGCCCTGACTACCTCGATCCGACCTATCACGCGCGAGCCGCCGGGCACGCCTCGCAAAATCTCGACGGCTGGATGATGGGGCGCGATGCGGTGGTTGCGACGTTCGCAAGCGCGTCGCGCGGCGCCGATATCGCCGTCGTCGAAGGCATGATGGGCTTGTTCGACGGTGCCTCTCCGACCAGCGAAGAAGGTTCGACCGCCGAAATCGCGAAGTGGCTTCACGCGCCGGTGTTGCTGGCGCTCGATAGCTCGGGTATCGCGCGCAGCGTCGCCGCGCTCGCACACGGCTTCAGGAGCTTCGATCCCGAACTGCGGCTGGCGGGGCTGGTGTGCAACTACGCCGGTAGTCGCGGCCATCTCGAACTGATGCGCACCGCGGTCGGCGAATTACCGATTGTTGGCGGACTTCCGCGGCGGGCGGAACTCGCGTTTCCGGAACGTCATCTGGGGCTGATAGCAGCGCAGAAGGATGCCGTTGCGCAGTCGCTGTTCGAAGCCTGGGGAAGAGTGGTCGAAGAGTGGTTCGATATCGATCTGATCCTCGAAATCGCCCGCTCGGCGCCGCCGATACTCGCAGCCGAGCCTGCTGATGGAAACGCGGCAGCCCATCCGCGATGCCGTATCGGCGTGGCGTTCGATGACGCCTTCCATTTCTACTACGAGGACAATCTTCGCCGGCTCGAAACGCTCGGCGCCGAGCTGATCCGATTCGCGCCGACGCGCGATCGCGCGCTTCCCGAGGCCGACGGATTGTACTTCGGCGGCGGCTATCCCGAGTGCGTCGCCGACGAACTGTCGCGTAATCGCGCGATGCTCGAATCGATCCGCGCGTTCGCATTTGATGGCGGCCCGATCTACGCTGAATGTGGCGGGCTCATGTACTTGAGCGAGGGTATCAGGACGCTGGATTCGCGGTCGTATCCGATGGTTGGTGTGATTCCGGGGGAGGCGGTGATGTCGGATCGCTTGCAGGCGCTCGGATACGTTGAGGTCGAGACTCGCGGCGCGTCGATCCTGGGGCCGTCGGGTCTGCGCTTTCGCGGCCATCAGTTCCGCTATTCGAACCTGCTTCCGCCGCCCTCCGATATCGACAAGGTTTATCTGATGCGATCGCGTGCGGGTCATGAGGCCGCGGCCGAAGGCTATCGCGTCAACAATGTGCTCGCCTCCTACGTCCACGCCCACTGGGCGTCGAATCCGCTTGTCGCGCAAGGCCTCGTCGATTCTTGCGCCGCATACGCGAGCCGACGGCGGAGGTTCGCATGAAGCTCGCGCCGGCGTTGATGGTGCAAGGGACCGCGTCGTCGGTCGGCAAGAGCGTCCTGGTAGCGGCGCTATGCCGCATCTTTCGCCAGGATGGAATCAGGGTCGCGCCGTTCAAGGCGCAGAACATGTCGCTGAATTCCTTCGTTACTCCCGATGGTAAAGAGATCGGGCGCGCGCAGGCGGTGCAGGCGGAGGCGGCGGGAATCGCGCCGGCGGTCGAGATGAATCCGATCCTGCTCAAGCCCGAGGGGCACGGGCGATCGCAAATCGTGATGATGGGAAAGCCGGCCGGTACTTTCAAGTTCGGCGAAGGCGACGATCGGCTGGACGAGCTTCGCCAGGTGGTCGCCCTGTGTCTCGACCGGCTGCGCCAGAGCTACGAACTCGTGGTGATCGAAGGCGCCGGCAGTCCCGCCGAAATAAATCTCAAGGCGCGCGATATCGTCAACATGCACGTCGCGAAGCTGGCGGACGCGCCGGTGATTCTGGTCGGCGATATCGACCGCGGCGGCGTGTTTGCGCAGTTCGTCGGCACGATGGAACTGCTCGAGCCCGACGAGCGCGCACGGGTCGCGGCGCTCGCGATCAACAAATTCCGCGGCGATATCGCTTTGCTGCAATCCGGCCTCGATTTTATCGTGCAGCGGCTCGGCACGCCGATGCTGGGAGTGCTCCCGTTTATCGAGCGGCTGCGAATCGCGGATGAGGACGCGGTTGCGCTGGATGAACGCCGCGTCGGGATGCTCGCCGGCGCGGCGCAACTGCAGATCGCCATCGTGCGGCTGCCGCGGATTTCCAACTTCGACGATTTTCAGCCGCTCGAGCACGAGCCCGACGTCGTGGTCCGATTCGTCGAAACGCCGGGGCAGCTAAGATACGCCGACCTCGTAATCATCCCCGGCTCCAAGAGCACGGTTGCCGATCTCGCCTGGATGCGCGCGACCGGTTTAGATCGCGCCATTATCGAGCGCGCGCGCCGCGGCGAACCGATCCTCGGTGTTTGTGGTGGGTACCAGATGCTCGGATATTCGATCGAAGATCCGGATGGCATCGAATCAACGGAGCGCTCCGCGCTGGGCCTCGGCCTGCTACCCGTCCGCACCCGCTTCGCGCGCGACAAGCTGACCGCGCAAGTGCGCGCTCGCGTGAACGCGGATTCGTTCCTGGCGCGCGTCGCCGCGGCGGACGACGAGCTCTCCGCGTACGAGATTCACATGGGCCTGATGGCCGCGGACCGCGAGGTCGCGGCGCCGTTCCAGATCGTCGCGCGCAACGGGCACGCGGAATCGGCGTTCGAGGGGGCGCTCAGCGACAATCGCGCGGTCGTGGGTACGATGCTTCACGGGCTGTTCGACAACGATTGGCTGCGCCACTCGATGCTGCGATCGCTGCGGCGGCGAAGCGGGCTTGCCGAAACGTCCGTTACGGCGCCGGGCCAAAACCGCGAGGCCGAGTACGACCGGCTCGCGTCGATTGTGCGCGGGCATGTCGATCTTGCGTTGCTGCAGCGCCTGTCCGGATTGGCGCGGTAGCGGTTGCAGCCGCGTCTAGCCGAACAGCTTCTGCGCGATCCGCCGCAACGGACCCGCAGGCGCGGGTTCGAGCGTGGGCAATGGCTTGCCCGCGCGGAGCATCGCGAAGCGCTCCTCGACCTCGCTGTCGAGCGGAAACCGCGAAAGTTCCTTCTTGGAGAAAATCAGGTTGCCGTCGGCCAGCACGTCGAACTGGCCGGTCTGCCCAGGCTTGATTTCAACCTCTTCGGCGAATCGTGCCTTCAAGGATGCGGCCAAACTGGCCGCGCGCGGCTCGTAGCCTCACATCGAGCAATACAGGATTTGTGTCGCCATACTTCGAGTCTAGCGCGCAGACGTGATCGGCGTAAGCTACTTGCCGTTGGGGAGATCGACGAACACCGCCGCCGCCACGACCGAAGTCCACAGGCCGTCGCGATCGCCGATCGCCGATTGAGTCACGTTACGGGTCGTGACGATCTTGTCCGACAAGCGCCAGATGTCCTTGCGCTCGTCGTAGCCGACGTTGGGATCGAAGTCGACGCCCAGGATGGTCGCGAGCATCGTCGCCGCGAGATCTTCGGCGTAGTCGCCCGCCTTTTGATCGGTCTCGCCGAAGCTGTGATGCTCGGAAAGATAGCCGTAGGTGCTGGTGTTGGCCGGGATCGCGACGCCCACCGAAGCCGCGATCAGTCGATGCGGCTCGTTGGTGGCATTGTCGCTCATCACGGCGAACACCACCTGTCCGGACGTCAGCCGCTTGAGTCCTTCCTGCGGGGTAATCAGCTTGCAATAGGGCGGGAAGATCGATTTGACGCGGACCAGGTTGAATTCCGCGATTCCCGCCGAGCGCAGCGAAAGCTCGAAAGAAGTGAGCTTTTCGCGGTGCTTGCCTACACCCTTGGTGAGAAAGATTCCCTTCGGAATTGGCCCCATCGGTTTTTTCTTTTTCCTTCGAAATAATCGCGAACGTGTACAACGCTATCCGATGAGGTCGCTCGCCGCTAGATCTCGCCCGCCGGCCGATACTCGCCGAACACGCGCCGCATCGCATCGGCGATCTCGCCCAGCGTTGCGTACGCGCGGACCGCTTCGATTATCGGCGGCATCAGATTCGATCCGTCGCGCGCTGCGGTTTCGACTCGCGCCAGCGCCGCGCTCACCGCGGCCGCGTCGCGTTCGGCGCGTACCTTGGCCAGCCGCACTTTTTGCTTTCCCTCGATTTCGGGATTCACCTTGAGGATATCGCCCGGCGCCTCGCCGCCAGAGGTATATTGATTAACTCCGACGATAATCCGCTGCCTGGTTTCGATCTCGCGCTGATAGGCAAAGGCGGCGTTCTGGATTTCGCGTTGCATGTAGCCGCGCTCGATCGCCGCGACCGCTCCGCCCATCTCGTCGATACGGGCCAGATAGTCGGTGGCGCGATTCTCGATCTCGTTGGTCAGCCGCTCGACATAATAGGAGCCCGCCAGCGGATCGATCGTGTCGGCGACCTCCGATTCGGAGGCGATGATCTGCTGCGTGCGCAACGCCAGCAATGCCGACGCTTCGGTAGGCAGCGCCAGTGCCTCGTCCTTGGAGTTGGTGTGCAGCGATTGCGTTCCGCCCAGCACGGCAGCCAGCGCTTGCAGCGTGACCCTCACGACGTTGTTGTCGACCTGCTGCGCGGTCAGAGTCGCGCCCGCGGTCTGCGAATGGAACCGCAGCATCATCGAGCGCTCGTCCCTGGCGCCGAAGCGCTCTTTCATGATTCGCGCCCACATCCGGCGCGCGGCGCGATACTTGGCGACTTCTTCGAAGAAATTATTGTGGACGTTGAAGAAGAACGAGAGCCGGCTGGCGAACGAATCGACATCCAATCCCGCCGCGATCGCCGCTTGCACGTAGGCGATTCCGTCGGCCAGCGTGAAGGCCAATTCCTGGGCCGCGGTCGAGCCGGCCTCGCGGATGTGGTAGCCGGAGATCGAAATCGTATTCCAGTTCGGCACCTCGCGCGTCGCGAACGCGAAGATATCGGTCACGATCCGCATCGACTGGCGCGGAGGATAGATATAGGTGCCGCGCGCGACGTATTCCTTCAGGATGTCGTTCTGGATCGTGCCGTTGAGTTTGTCCCATCCGACGCGCTGCTGTTCGGCGACGACCATATAAAGCGCCAGCAGGATCGACGCGGTGGCGTTGATCGTCATCGAGGTCGAGATGCGATCGAGCGGCAGCTCCTTGAGCAGGGTCTGCATATCGGCGAGCGAGCTGATCGCGACGCCCACGCGGCCGACTTCGCCGCGCGCCAGCGGATGGTCGGCGTCGCGGCCCATCTGGGTGGGCAAATCGAACGCCACCGACAATCCGGTCTGGCCCTGCTGCAGCAGGTAATGATAGCGGCGGTTGGATTCCTCGGCGCTGCCGAAGCCCGCATACTGGCGCATCGTCCACAGCCGCCCGCGATACATCGTCGGCTGCACGCCGCGGGTGAACGGGTACTGTCCCGGATAGCCAACCCGCTCGCCGTAATCGAAGTCCACCAGATCCTGCGGGTCGTAGAGGCGATCGATTTCGATTCCCGACGTGGTCGCGAAGCGCTCGCGGCGTTCGCGGGCGCGCGACAGCGCGCTCTTCAGCGTGCGCTCTTCCCAATTCTTGCGCGCGCTGGTTGTCTTACTATCCGCCATCGCGGTAACCCGTCCTGATTGAGTAATAAAGTGTGAATCGACTGACTACTCGATTACGAGCAGGACCTCGCCCTTTTCAACCGTGCGCCCGACTTCGACGTTGACTTGAGAGACCCGGCCATGCTTGGGCGCCTTCAATTCATTTTCCATCTTCATCGCCTCGACCACCAGCACCGGCTGATCGGCGATCACCTGGTCGCCGGGCGCGACCAGGACGTTTACCACCCGTCCCGGCATCATCGCCTTGAGCTCGGCGCGTCCGCTCAACTGGCGCGCGGCGGCGGCCAGCGCCGCCCTCCGCGTCCGATCCATCAGGGTAACGCGGCTGAGCGCGCCACGCGACGCGACGATCAACTGATCGCCGTCGCGGCTGACGTCGAGATCGAACGAGCGGTCGTTGGCGAGCAGCGAATACGAGGCGGGCCCGACCTTGCGCAGCTCGATCTCAATTTCTTGCGTGCCCAGGCGCACCAGAAAGAAACCGGCGGCGAGTTCTTCGATGTCCAGTTCGTGCTCGGTCCCGTCCAATGTTGCGACGTAGCGCATCGGCTTGTCCTATCGCCTCAAGGAATCGTAGCGGCCTGCCGTCTTCCATACCGCGGGCCGGCGGCCGACTTCGACCGCGGGACGCAGCGCATGATTGGCCTCGGCGTGCGCGGCAGCCGCGGCCAACAGGATCGCCGCGGCGCGAATCGGATCTTCGGGTATTTTCTCCGCCGCGGGCGGGAATTCCTGCGCGACGACACTGGTGTCGAAGTCGCCCGCGAGGAATCGCGGATGGTTCACGATCCAGCGGTGGAAATCGAGATTAGTGGTGAGCGCACCGGCGATCGCGAACTCGCCGAGCGCGCGCCGCATACGGTCGATCGCCTCGGAGCGGTCGCGGCCCCAGGTGGCGAGCTTCGAGATCATCGGATCGTAATAGATGGGAACCTCGCATCCTTCATACACGCCGCAATCGCTGCGCACGCCGGGTCCTTCGGGCAGGCGCAGCGTGTCGATCTTCCCGGGAGCGGGAGCGAATCCCTGGTCGGGGTCCTCGGCGTAGACGCGGCATTCGATCGCCCATCCCTTCTGCGACAGGTCGCTCTGCTTGAAGGGCAGCGGCGCGCCGGCGGCCACCTGGATCTGGGTCTTGACCAGATCGATTCCGGTAACCAGCTCGGTGACCGGATGTTCGACCTGGATGCGGGTGTTCATTTCCATGAAATAGAAATTGCGATCGGCGTCGACCAGAAACTCGATCGTGCCCGCGCCGAGATAATTGACCGCGCGAGCGGCCCGCACCGCGACTTCGCCCATCGCGCGGCGCATCTCGGGCGTGACGAACGGCGACGGCGATTCCTCGACCACCTTCTGATGGCGGCGCTGGATCGAACATTCGCGTTCGAACAGATGCACGGTATTGCCGTGAAGATCGGCGAACACCTGAACCTCGATATGGCGGGGCCGGTTGACGAATTTCTCGACGTAGAAGCGGCCGTCGCCGAACGAGGCTTTGGCCTCGCTCGCCACGGTGCGCACGGCGGAGGCCAGGTCCTTTTCGTGCTCGACGAATCGCAGTCCCTTGCCGCCGCCGCCGGCCGCCGCCTTGATCATGATCGGCATCCCGATCTTGTCGACCAGCGCTCGCACCTGCGCCTCGGTCTCGAGCGTGCCGGGCGAGCCGGGCACCACCGGCACGCCAGCCGACGCCATCAGCTTGCGCGCTTCGACCTTGTCGCCCATGCGGCGGATGGCTTCGGGCCGCGGTCCGATGAAGACTATTCCCGCCTGCGCGACCGCTTCGGCGAAGCCGGCGTTTTCGGAAAAGAAGCCGTAGCCGGGATGGATCGCCTCGGCGTTGGTGCGTTTGGCCGCGGCGAGAATCGCCTCGGTATTGAGATAGCTCTGCGCCGCCGGAGGCGGTCCGACCGAGACCGCGTAGTCGGCTTCCAGGACGTGAAGGGCGGTGCGATCGGCCTCGGAGAACACGGCCACGGTTTCGATACCAAGCTCGCGGCAGGCGCGCATCACGCGCACCGCGATCTCGCCGCGGTTGGCAATCAGGATTCGCTTGAACATGCGAGGTCCCCTTGAACGGCATCGCGGCCGCGGTCAACGGCCGATGCAAAATCGAGCGCGGCGGCGGGCGATAATGTCACAGCGGTATATTTCCGTGCTTGCGAGGCGGGTTTTTGTCCCGCTTGTTCTCGAGCGCCTTCAACGAGGCGATCAATTTCGGCCGCGTATCGCGCGGCATGATCACTTCGTCAATATAACCCAGCTCGGCGGCCTTGAACGGGTTGGCGAAGGTATGCCGATAGTCCTCGATCAGGCGCGCCCGCTCAGCCACGGCGTCCTTGGCCTTGTCCAATTCGTTGCGGAACACGATATTCACGGCGCCTTCGGGGCCCATCACGGCGATCTCCGCGGTCGGATAGGCGAAGTTGAAATCGGCGCGGATGTGCTTCGAGGACATAACGTCGTAAGCGCCGCCGTAAGCCTTGCGCGTGATCACCGTCACCTTGGGCACCGTCGCTTCGCAATAAGCATACAGCAACTTGGCGCCGTGTTTGATGATCCCGCCGAACTCCTGCGCGGTGCCGGGCAGGAAGCCGGGCACGTCGACGAAAGTCACGATCGGGATATTGAAGCAGTCGCAGAAGCGCACGAAGCGCGCGCCCTTGACCGAGGCGTCGATATCCAGGCATCCGGCCAGGTAGGCTGGCTGATTGCCGACGATCCCCACCGCCATGCCGCCCAGGCGCGCGAAGCCGATCACGATGTTCTGCGCGTAATCGCGCTGGATCTCGAAAAACTGCCCGTTGTCGACCACGCGATGGATAATGTCACGCATGTCGTAGGGCTTGTTGGGATTCTCGGGCACGATCGAATCCAGCGCCTCGTCGCGCCGCCTGGGATCGTCGCCGACATCTTTGAATGGCGGGTCCTCGAGATTGTTCTGCGGCATGTAGGCGAGCATCTCGCGCACCATCAGCAGCGCGTTCTGATCGTCGGAGGCTTCGAGGTCGCAGACTCCCGAGCGGGTGGCGTGGGTATCGGCGCCGCCCAGTTCCTGCATCGTGACCTCTTCGTGCGTGGTCGCCTTGATGACGTCGGGGCCGGTGATGAACATGTACGAGGTGTTGCGCACCATGATGATGAAGTCGGTCATCGCGGGCGAATAGACCGCGCCGCCGGCGCACGGCCCCATGATCACCGAGATCTGCGGCACCACTCCCGAGGTCATCACGTTGCGCAGGAAGATATCGGCGTAGCCCGCGAGCGAAACCACGCCTTCCTGGATACGCGCGCCGCCGGAATCGTTGAGCCCGATCACCGGACATCCGACCTTCATCGCCAGGTCCATGATCTTGCACACCTTCTCGGCGAACGCGCCCGAGAGGCTGCCGCCGAAGACGGTGAAGTCCTGCGAGAAGACGCAGACCTGGCGCCCGTCGATCGTGCCGTAGCCGGTGACGACGCCGTCGCCCGGAATCCGGCGCTGTTCCATGCCGAAGTCGGTGCAGCGATGGGTCTTGAATTTATCGAGTTCGACGAATGAGCCGGGATCAAGCAGGAAGTCGATCCGCTCGCGCGCCGTCATCTTACCGGTCTCGCGCTGACGTTGCAGACGCTCCTCGCCGCCACCGGCTTCCGCCAGACGCGAAAGCTCCTGGATCTGATCGATATTTTCTTTAAGTGTCATCGGGGAAAACCGCAACCGGGCATGATATTGCGACCGGGCCGAACTACGCAAGCGCCGCGTTAGGTCGCCATCAGCGAAATTAAGCAAATGGCGATTGAAAATTAAGGCGGATGAATCGCATCCGCCGCCGTGTAAATCACGACCGCGCCGCCCATGCTCTTTCCCCAGATCCCGATACGGTTGGGATCGACGTCCGGCCGGGTCTGGAGGTAGCTGATAGCGTTGCTGAAGTCCTCGGACTGGTTGAGCGGGAAGAGCTGGCCACGCGGCTCGCCTTCGCTCTCGCCGAACGTCCGATAATCGATCGCCAGCGTAATAAAGCCGGCACGAGAGAAATATCCCCCCTCATCAACCAGCCCCTCTTTGACCATGCTGAAGCCATGGCCGATTACCAAAGCCGGACATCGAGTGCCTGGCCGATAGTCGTCCGGAGTATAAAGATCTCCGGCACAGTTGACGCCTCCGCTTTTAAACTTAACCTTTTGCACCGGCATAGCGCTTACCCCTTCTAAGGACCTCCGACTATTAGTTTGACCGCAGATTCGCATTAACCGCCGTCAAACTGCAAGCGCGAGTTCTCAGCGTAATCTGGTCTTTCCGGCCAGGGAGCGGGGACGCCCGAAGGCCATGCCCAGCGGCGTGGAAAGTCGTTGACATTCGAACCGCAGGTCCGTAGAGCTTCGCCTATGAAGATCTACGATTCTACAGTTGCGCCGAATCCTCGCCGGGTGCGTGTTTTCCTGGCCGAGAAAGGCATCAGCGTACCTTACGAACAAATCGACCTGGCGAAAGCGGAGAACCGCCAGCCCGCGTTCCTGGCCAAGAATCCGCTCGGCGGAGTTCCGGTGCTAGAGCTCGACGACGGCACGCTGATCGCCGAGTCAGTGGCGATTTGCCGCTACTTCGAGGGAATCCATCCGGAGCCGCCCCTGATGGGAACCGGCCCGCTCGATAGCGCGATAGTCGAGATGTGGCAGCGGCGGATGGAACTCGCGCTGTTCATGATGGTCGCGCAGGCGTTCCGCAACACCAGCGAGTTCTTCAAGGGGCGCATACCACAGGTCCCGGAATTCGGCGAGGTGTGCAAGGCCGAGGCGATTAAGCGGCTTCAGTGGCTCGAGGGAGAGCTGGCCAATCGTTCCTTTATCGCGGGCGAGCGCTACACGATCGCCGATATCACGGCGATGGTGGCGGTCGACTTCGGCCGCTGGGTCAAGATCGCGATCCAGCCGGAGCACAAGAATCTTGCGCGCTGGTATCAGGCGGTATCATCGCGGCCCAGCGCCAAGGCCTGACGCGGCCTTGGCCTGACCGGACCCGGCGGCATCCGAATGCAGGACTGTGCTTTTTAATTTCGTTTAAGCCAAGGTAGGCCTACTATGTTTCGAGGTGGATAGTCCTACCCAGATTAACGGTACTCAGAGAGGAGAGAACATGCGTACATACTTACTTGCTATCAGCTTACTTCTTCTTTCGGTCGTGCCCGCAGCCGCACAGGCTCCCGACGTTACCACTATTATTGCGAAGGCGAAGGCGGCTCTTGAGCCGTCGCGTCCCAGCACGCGCAAGATGACCATCAGTATCAACCTGGGAGGCGGAGGGGCCACTAAATGGAACGCCTTCGAAGCTCGCGACCGGCTGCAGGATTCAAACTGGCTGCTCGTCGTGATGCAATCGCCGGCCGGCGCAAAGGGAATTGGGTTTCTCACGCGCGAGAAGGCGGGCGAGCGAACCGTGATGTGGGACTACATACCGGTGGTAGGACGCGTGCGCGAGCTCACTGCGGTGCGAAGCTACGATCCATTTTTCGGCACGGACTTTTCGTATGCGGATATGGGCCTGTTCGATTTGCGCGGCAAGCATAAACTCCTCGGTGAAGAGAATCGTGATGGCGTTAAGACATACAAGGTTCAGGGGCTTTCGCCCGACGACATTTACGATTCCAAGGTAATCAGTTGGATTGCGACTACCAATTTCCTGCCGGTCGAGCGAGATTTCTTCGATAAAGCCGGGAGGCTTTGGAAAGTCGAACGCTACAAAGACGTCAAAGATATTCAGAGCGTGCCGACGGTGACCAAGATCGAAATGGAGGACAAGCAAGCAGGCACCAGCAGTGGGATCGAGTTCAGCAACGTGCGTTACGACGCCAAGGCTCCAGCGGAGCTCTTCGATCCTCAGAAGCTGAGCGTAGCATCCGACAATAGCGCGCTAGGCGGCACCGCGGCTCACTGACGCTTTGGATGAATCGGCCAGCACGCGCAGAGAAGGCATCGCCGCCCGCGATGCCTTCTTGTTAACCGCTCATCCCATCACGAACCGCGGCCTATAGCTCGGAGCACGTCCGCCGCATAATCTGACGCCAGGGATAGGCGCGCATCGGACTCCGGCTCGATAGTACGCGGGCCGGCGGATTGCGCGCCCTCGATGATGCGCAAGAGCTTCCTGCAAAATCTGTTGGTCTACTGCGTGGCGGGCGCGCTCGTATGGTACGTGGCGCGCGGTGTCGCGATCGCAGATTTCGTTCGATCTTTTGGAGAAGCGAATCTGTGGCTGTTTATACCCGTTAGCCTGTGCGGTTTTCTGATTTGGTTCGTGGGAGAGACCCTGCTATTCGCGCGACTGTTCACCTATTTCCACAAGCCGACCACGTTTCGCGAGATGATCCCCCCAAACGCGGCGCAATATTTCCTGCAACTGGTCAACCTGGCGGTTGCCGGCGGCGCGCTGGCGTTTTTCCTCCATCGACGCAAAGGAGTGCCGTGGCTGGCCGCGGGATGCACGCTGTTATTTCAGGGCTTGCTCGATATCGCGCTGCTGGCCGCTATGACGTTGATCGGCGCCGCACTGGTGCCAAGCTCGCCGATTCGCATGGGCGTGCCCTATGCCGCCGGCTCGATTCTGGTGCTTTCGGCGATCGCGGCGACTTTTCTTTGGTGGCGGCCGACGCGCGGGATCGGCCGATGGATTTACGAACGCAAGTCGCTGGTCAGCTTCCGTTTGGCGCAACCGCGTCATTACCTGAGGCTCGCGCTGATTCGCACACCGATCTTCGCCCTTCAAGGCTTCATTATTTACGGCGAGCTGCGAAGCTTCCACGTCGAGGTGCCGCTGAGCCAGGCGTTCGCGCTGACGCCTGCGGTGCTGTTTCTCGGCGGATTACCGGTGACGCCGGTGGGCCTCGGTTCGCTGCAAGCGGTAGTGGTCGCGGGTTTCAGCGCCTTCGGTTCCCGATCGGCGCTGCTCGCCTCGTCGCTGGCGGTGAGCGCGATCAACCTTGCGATCCGGATTCCGCTTGGGCTGGGCACGGCCGGCGCCTTCGCGAACGAGGTACGCGAAGGCGCCAGCCAACCGGTATCTGATATCGAGCCTGTGCCGGCTTTGGCGCGGGAC
>JBEKLA010000024.1:0-29829 GCA_050010455.1 Binataceae bacterium (SeqCode)
GGGCCACCGCTCTCTCAGTCACGCTCCGCCATGGTGAACTTTCCGCGAATCGTGTCGCGGGTCGATAAGTTTGGAACAGTTGCCTAGCGTTATTGGGACCTCCTTATAGCCAGTACGGTGGAGATTTTCGGTACTTTTACAACTGCGGGTCGGGCCTACGATCTCCAAGCAAGTCTAAACGTAATCTTTATAGCCTTTTGCTTTCGTAAACCCGACGTGAATTTTCGTTCTGCGAGCGTCTTTTTGATAGTCGTTCGGCTTTTCAAACGTTTTTCAACGTTGGAATTATCGCCTCGCGCATCCGTGCCCCAGGCGGCACGGCGGCTGACCCACGATCGCAAGAAACCGCCGATTAATGTGTCAGGAGAAAAACCGCAAGCCGTTCAGACTTCGCGATCGGTCTGATCGTCGATCAGCGTCGCGCTTGATTGCTGATCCGCAAAACCCGCACGCCAAGTCGCGTCAGAACCTTATCGCGCTCCGCGTCGTAGCCAGCCTGGCCGCAGTGAATCGCGCCATCGAGCTCAACCGCAAGTCCTGCCGCGTGGCAAGGGCGACGCGCGCAGGAGCGCGCGAGGTCCTTCGACACGGCTCGCGCCGCTCGCCGGCCCAGGACGACCTCAAGCTCGCGATCCCTACTGCGCCCTTACCGGGCCGCCGCCTTGGCCGGAATCACGCACGAGGCGCCGATCCCCGGCACATCGAGCGCGTGAACCAGCCGCCCGTAGCCGAGGAACATGCCGGTCTTCCATCCGAGCCGCACGATTTGCTCCTCGCTGTAATACTTCCGCGTTTCAGCGAAGATCTCGTCCATCGGCGCCCGCTTGTGGTCGCCGGCCATCCCGTCGGCCAGCGCGATTGCCGCCTTCTCCGCCGGCGTGAACAGCGGACTCGTGCGGAAATTGGGGAGCGATGCGATCATCTCGTCGGTCAAGCCCTGATCCCTCGCCGAGGGATACACGACGCTCCGTCAAAGTGTGCAGCCGTTATGGATCGCCACCGTATGGCGCACCAGCTCGGTCAGCTTCCAGCTCACCCCGTCGCCCTCGGTCATCACGTAGCCGTAGTAGAACTTGACGAAGGTTTTATACAGCTCGGTCGGATGGCAGAAATACTGGACCCATTCCGATCCGCCGAGCGCCTCGTCACTGGCGCGCACGATATCGCGGAGCTCGGAATCCATCTTCGCGTACGGCATCGCGCTTACTCGTGGCATATAGTAGATCTCCCCGGCGACATTAAAGAATCTGTCGCGTCAATTCGCTAGCTCTAATGGGCATCACGGCGAAGGTCAAGCTTTCGCTCTGACGATAAAGCTTTTTCGCGATAAGCAGCGGAAGACGTCCAGGCTTCGCGCGTTCAGACTTCGCGATCGGTCTGATCGCCGATCAGCGTCGCGAGACTGTCGCGGTAAATCGAGGGCTTGAGCTGGCTCAGCTTGGTGCGCGCCAGGCCGACTTGCGCCGCCGCCAGCGCGCGCGCCTCTTCGATCACCCGCGAGCCGCGCAGCAGCTTGAGCGCGCGCTCGAAGCCGTCGCCATGCGTGGCGCCACCGTTTTGTAGCAGCGCCTTCAGTTCCGGCTCGCGCCCGATCGCCAGCACCAGCGGCAGCGACGGAATCCCGGCGCGCAAATCCGAACCCACCGGCTTGCCGATTTTTTCTTCGGGTCCGATAATGTCGAGCAGGTCGTCGATCATCTGGAACGCAAGCCCCATCGCGGTGCCCAGCTCGCCCATCGCCTCGACGAGCGCCGGCGGCCCGCCCGCGAGATCGGCGGCGACTCGTCCGCCCGACCAGAACAGCGACGCGGTCTTGCGATCGATAACCGCCAGATAGTCCTTCAGCCCGACCGCCGCGTTGTGACGGAATCGCCCTTCCATCACCTCGCCCTCGGTCAGTTCGATACACGCCTGGGCCGCCATCCGCACCAGATGCTCGTCGAAGCGGCCGCACAGCTCGAAGGCGCGCGAAAACAGGTAATCGCCCGCCACCAGGCTCGGTCCCAATCCGAAGCGCGCAAACGCCGACGGCTTGCCGCGGCGCAGCATGCCGGCGTCGATTATGTCGTCGTGAAGCAGCGTCGCGTTATGGATGAGTTCCAGCGCGATCGCGGCGTCAACGGCGTCGCCAACCTTGGCGTCGCTCCCGCCGCATGCGCGATAGACCAGCAGAATAAACGTGGGACGCAGCCGCTTGCCCGAACCGTCGATAAGGTAGTGGCAGATTTCGGAGATCAACCCCTCGCGCGAATCGAGCAGGCCGTTAAGCTTGCTCTCGACCGCGCGCAGGTCGGCTTCGACCACTCGGGCAGGACTGACAGACTCGGTTATCGAGGTCGAGGCGAACTCGACGGCTTTGTTGTTAATCACCAGCAGGACCTATCGGAATAAATCGGCTTCCGCCGGCCGGATCAAGACCTTGGCGGTACCCTCGAATGGTTCGTACTTGTAGCCGCGCACCACGATCGCGGGGATCGACGACGCTTTTTCCATCAGCAGCCCGGCGCCGCACGCGATCTCGTCGGCCACCGCCACCACCGTATGATGAAGCTCGCGGCCACCGAGATCGCTCTGGCCGCGCAAGTCCAGCATCGGATTCATCCCCGAGATTCCCAGGCAGACTTCCGTCAGGCCGTCGCGCCACGGACGCCCGAAGGTGTCAGTGATCAGCACCGCCAGCTCGACGCCCGCGAGCCGCTTCAAATCGGCGCGGATTCGAGCCGCCGATTGATCGGGGTCGACCGGCAGCAGGATCGCGCGGTCCTCCTCGATACTGTTCGATTCATCCATTCCGGCGTTCGCGCATATCCATCCCGGCCCGGTGTCGACGATAATCACACCGTGATCCATGCGCACGATCCGATTACTCTCGCGCAGCACCAGCTCGACTGCGCGTGGATCTTTCTCCCATCGTTGCGCGATATTCCTGGCGAACACCGAGGGCTCGATCTCTTTCAGATCGTAGACCCGGCCCTCGGCTTTCGACACCACCTTCTGACAGATCACCACGATATCGCCGCGTTCAAGCCGCATCGCGCCGGCGTCGAGCGCCTTGACGATTAGCTCGGCGAGGTTGTCGCCCTGCTTGATCAGGGGCATCCCTTCAATCGCGGTGAAGCTTACCGATAACATGCCTGCCTAAGCCTACACTGCCAGCGCTTTCAGCACTACATCCGCCAGGCGCGCCGCCCGCGCCGGGCTGCTCATGATAGTGTCGGTCGCGATCGCGCGCATCCCCAGCGCCTCGATCGGCTCCACGTACCGCCGATCCGTCCGGTCAAGCACGAATACCCCGACGCAATCGCGATACAGCCGTGCGACTCCCAGCGGCGAAACCTCGTGCCCGAGCCCGCGCAGCATCCGATCCGCGGGCCCCTTGATCGTTTTGCCGCCAACGATCGGACTGATCGCGGCCACTCGCGACCGAATTGCGGCCAACGCGCGGCGCATCCCTTTCAGCGCCAGAATCGGGCCCAATGATACGAAGGGATTCGACGGCGCCAGGATCACGGCAGCCGACGCCGCGATCGCCTTGAGCGATTCCGCAAGCGGACGCGCCCGCTCGATTCCGCGCAACTCGACCCGCTCGACCGTCCCGCGAAACCGCCGCCGCACGAAGTACTCCTGAAACGGCATCGACGACTGCCCGCGCACCTTGACGAACGTCCGCACCGTATCGTCAGTCATCGGCATCACGCGCGCTTCGACTCTGAAGCTCCGCGCCAACTCCGCCGTCACCTGGCTGAGCCTGCCGCCCGCCCGAAGGCGCTCGCTGCGATACAGATGCGTAGCTAGGTCGCTGTCGCCCAGCGCGAACCACGGTTCGCCATAGAACCGCGCCAGCGACGCGAGCGCGTTGAAGGTTTCGCCCTCGCGGCCCCATCCCTGGGCGCGATTCACCACGCCGGCCAGCGTGTAGATCACGGTGTCTATATCGGGAGAGACGTGCAGACCGTAAAAGCTATCGTCGTCCCCGGTATTGACGATGATGTCCAGCCGATGCGGATCGACCCGCCGCGCGAGCCCGCGGATAAACTTAGCCGCACCCACTCCCCCCGCAAGCGTGGTTATCCGCGCCTTGGGGGAGTGCGGCGATGGGCCGCGCGCCATTGTGAGCCTTCTTTCCGTAGAGCTTCTTGTAGAGGGTGGTGCGTTCGACCGCGACTCGCCCGTTCGCACGCGCGACGTCCTCGAACTGATCGACCGCCACGAACTCGCCCGCCTCGCCGCCGGCCTCGGCCGTGATGCTTTCCTCCATCAGCGTGCCCGACAGATCGTTGCATCCGGCTTTCAGCGTCATCCCGGCAAGCTCGAGCCCGAGCTTCACCCACGAGGTCTGGATGTTGTCGATCTGGCCGCGCAAGTAGAGCCGCGACAGCGCGTACATCTGGAAGTCGAGCAGACCGACCGGCGGTGGCGATACCAGACCCTTGCGATAGAGCGCCGTGTTCTGATGGATGAAGCGCAGCGGCACGAACTCGGTAAAGCCGCGCGTGCGTTTCTGGATATCGCGCAGCAGGTCGAGATGGCCGATCACGTGATGCGGCTTCTCGACGTGCCCGTACATGATCGTCGACGTGGTCGGCACGCCGCCTTCGTGCGCGCTGGTGACTATCTCGACCCACGCCGCCACGCTGACTTTCTTATGGCTCAACAGCTCGCGCACGTCGTCTTCGAGGATCTCGGCCGCGGTGCCCGGAAACGAACCGATCCCGGCTTCCTTCAGCATCGCGATATACGCCGGATAGTCCAGGCCCGTCCGCCGCGCGCCGTACATGATTTCCATCGGCGAGAACGCGTGGATATGGATATTGGGGAAGGCGGATTTTATCGCCACCAGCAGGTCGCGGTAGTGATAGGCCGGCATCTCGGGATTGATGCCGCCCTGCATGCAGATTTCGGTTGCGCCGCGCGCTTCGGCTTCGCCCACCTTGGCCAGGATGTTCGAGGTCGGATGGTTGTAGGCGTCGGATTCCCATCGCTGGCGTTTGAAACCGCAGAACTGGCAGTTGACGAAACAGATATTGGTGAAGTTGATATTGCGATTGACCACGTAGGTCACTTCGTCGCCGCGATCTTCGGCTCGCGCCAAATCCGCGCACTTGACCAGGGCTCTCAGGTCGTCGCCCGCGCAGGTGTAGAGCAGCAGCCCCTCTTCCGGCGTCAACTCGCCGTGATTCAGAGCCTTGACCAGCGCCGCGCGCACCGGAGACGAAGCCTGCCGGAGCAACCCGTCCAGCGGCGCCGCTTCGATTTCGTTTATATAGTTACGCAACTCGATGAGGTCCATTAAACACCTCCGTGGTGCGAGGGGAAAACTTCTCTATAGCCGGCATCATCGCCGGGTCGATCCACTGTTTGTTGATGAACTCCGGATAGGTCGCCAGCCGTTCCTTGAGGCGGAAGCCTGCCGCCGCGCATCGCTCGTGCAGCCGCGCCAGATGGGGCCACGGCGCCTCCGGATTCACATAATCCTTGGTCAGCGGCGAGATGCCGCCCCAATCGTTGATTCCCGCGCTCAGGAACAGCTCGATCTCGTGCGGCGACAGGTTGGGCGGCGCCTGCACGTTCATCGTGCTGCCGAGCACCAGACGCGCCGTCGCGATCGCGCGTGCCATTTCGAGCGCTCCCGGCTCGGGCGCGTTCGCCATCGGGATTTCGGGCTTGGCGCGGAAATTCTGGATGATCACTTCCTGGATATGGCCGTAGCGCTCGTGCAGATCGCGAATCGCGATCAGGCTCCCCGCGCGCTCGGCCGCGGTCTCGCCGATTCCGAGCAGGATTCCGGTCGTGAACGGAATGCGCAGCTCGCCGGCTTCTTCAATCATCCGCAGCCTGAGGCCGGGCTCCTTGTCGGGCGCATACTGATGGGCCTGGCCGCGTCCGCGCAACCGCTGCGATACGTCCTCGAGCATCAGTCCCATGCTGGCGTTGACCGGCCGCAGCATCTCCATCTCCGCCACCGTCATCAGCCCGGCGTTGGTATGCGGCAAAAGCCCCTCTTCCAGCGCCAACTCGCACGCCCGCCGCACGTATTCCAGCGTCGTGCGCGCGCCCAGCGACGCCAACGTCGCCCGATACTCCCTGAACGCAAGTTCGGGCTTGTCGCCCAGACACATCAGCGCTTCCTTGCATCCGAGCTCGCGGCCGCGACGCGACCACTCGCGGATCTCATCCGGCGTCATGGTCCAGGCGCCCGGGTCGCCGGGATCTTTGCGGAAGGTGCAGTAGGTGCATCGGTCACGGCAAAGATTGGTGACCGGCAGAAATACCTTGCGGGAATAGGTGACCTCGCGCCCCTTGAAGCGATCGCGCAGCGCGCCCGCCGCGCTGAGCAGCAGGTCGAGGTCTCGATCCGGACATTGGATAAGGCACTCCGCCTCGAGCGCGCTCAGGCGTGCGCCTGCGAAGGCTCGATCCAGCACGTTCCGCAGCGATAAAGACTTTCCGTTCGCGGAAGTTTGTGGCGTTTGTACCGCGTTCATGTATCGCCCCTTATAAGCGATCGCAAATGGGCTTCGCAACCTGGCACGATTGTTAATCCTGACAAGGCAAAGCCGATACCGCAACAAATCGCCCATCATGGGCATCAGGACGTCGCCATTCGGAGTGCCACCCACGCCTAAACTTTACTTGCGGAGGACTTTGGTCGGTTCTGCCTCGCCTTGGCCCCCAGCCAAAGCAGCGCTTTTCGTTGCAAAGATCGCGATGCCTGTGCGAGTCTAAAGCGCGTTACTTCCGTGCTATACGCGCTTCATAGCGCTAAATATTGCTGTGTGACGCTGGTCGTGAAACGTTCGTGATTATCGGTTGATTCTCAGCCGATGGAAGGGAGTTAATCATGACGAAAAGAGCAACTTTCCTCGGAGCAGGTTTGTTTGTCTTGGCGCTCGTGATCGCAGCGGTCGCCCCTCCAGCCTCCTCTGCCACTTTTTACAGCTTGGCGTGCCAAGGATCAGACGTTGGTCTAGCCGGTGCTGGCCTTGGTTACGGTTCGGACTCCGCCCTATGGACGGTCCAGGTCAAGGGCACAACCCTCACCGGCGGAACTTCTGTAACCATGTATACCAATAACCCCGGCGCTACTGGCTCGCCGGCTCTCACGTGCTTTTATAGCTTGGATGCCGCTTCAACCGTTACTACGGTCAGTTCGATGATACTGGAACAGACGCTGGTGTGGGATCCCGTTGTCAGTCCCGCCAATCCCCTGGGCTGTAGCGGTCAGTTCACGGATCACGTTTTCGTAATTAACGGCAGCGCAACCGCGCAGATGATTGATGACAATCTTGACGATGACAACGTGGCCGGCGCCGGGAGCTGCACTAAACTGTTGCTATCGGGAGGGGCAGGCTGACGGCCTTGACCGGCAGCTATGAAATCCGAGGCCTTGTCAGCTTGCAAGGCCTCGGATTTCGGCGTCGCTCAGCGCGGCGAAGAAGTCATCGGCGCCTGCGATAACCGCGCCCTACATCCTGGGCAGCGAGTCGGAGTTTAACGCCGGCTTCTACGGCTGCTCGTTTGAAGGCTGGCAACAGTAGCGATTAGAACGACCTGAGCGTCGTCAAGGTTGCCGACCACCAAAGGAAGGCTCATGCAGCCAAACGACCTATGTTGATTTTATCAGCTTTTGATTTGGCTCCCCGGGCCGGATTCGAACCAGCGACTTGACGGTTAACAGCCGTCCGCTCTACCGACTGAGCTACCGGGGAGCATCGTAACACCGAACATATTGTTGCTAGCGGCCCGCCGATTCGGAATCAAGGCCACGCCGCGCCATGGTCGCGGACCATATCTCTACCGTCCGGCGCGACCGACGGCAACAGGCCCGTATCCGATTTGTTCTCTAAATTGGCTGGACGCGCTGGCCGCAACCTTCACTGCCCGCGCCGCTAGCGCTTCTGCTCCTGAGCGGCCGCCATCGCCTCGACGGTCTCCGCGATCGCGCCCGCCGGAATCGCCCCTATCAGCCCCGAAAACCCGCTCGATCCGTCAGAGGTCGCCTCCACCATCCCCCACAGCACCGCGTTATCCGGATTGCGCAAAAAAACCGGAGCGCCGCTGACCTGCGGCGCGCCCGCGCCCTCGATAAAGCACAGGTTCTGCTTGCCGGCGCTCGGCACTTCGCTGGCGGCCGGCTGAGCCACCGAAACCCGGCCGAACCTGGTCGCGATCACCGGCCGCGATTCCAGATCGCCGGTCATCACATTCAGGTAATAGGCTTCGGCCCCAAGCTGCGAATCGACCGGAATCGTGGTATCGGCGCCCTGGTTGATAAAACGCCCGATCGGGATAGCGGTGAAATTGGCATGAGCCGGAGCGAACGGCAGCGCCGCGAGGTCAACCGAGTCATCCTTCGGATCGGAGAACCACTGATCGGCCGACGGCAACGGAACCTCGCGCAGCGCGCCGCTGCGTGCATCCTCGATACTGATTCGCGGCTTCGCGATCGGATTACCGTCGGCGTCGAAAAGATTGTGCCGCGCGGTAATCAGATAGACGAAAGAACTGCCGCTGAAAGCCTTGCTCGGCACTTCGACGAAGAAGGCGCTTCCCAGCGTCACGTGCTTGGAAGTCTGGGGATCGGTCGCGACGATCGAAACCACGCTATGCAGCGTGCCCGGCGCCACGTTCTGCGCTCGCGCCGCCACCGACGTCAGCAGCCCGATCGAAAGCGTAAGCCCGATTAGAATCTGGAACCTGTTCCTCACGCAAACCTTCCTCTGCCGGTAAGGTATCGACGCATCTCAAATTCGCGGCGATAGCGGCGGCCGATCGCTCCGGATCGGCTATCGAATCCAGCGTCTGCGAACGCCCTCGCCGGCATCGCCTCGGCAAGGATCGAAGTCTACAGCAGCCGCGCCACGGGCACTAGATGGATCGGGACGGAAACGGAAACCCCAAAACGATTGGCTAATGAGTCAATTAGTCAGGACGCGAGGCGCTCGGCGGATTGAAAGGCCCCATCGATAGCGAGCGGCCCTCTTCTGATCGCGGCCAACCGCTCGCGATACGCCGCCGCCGCGGCTTCGCCATAGCGATCCCATCCGCCCAGATTGCGGACGCGGCCCTTGGCGGCCTCAGCCATCCGCTCGCGCTCGGCCGGATTCTCGTAGAGGTAGACTATTTTTTCGCGAATCGCCTCGGGACTCCGGATCGGCACGATAAAACCTTCGACGCCATCCGAGAACAAATCCTCGGCGCCGGTGTTGCGGGTCGCGATTACCGGAATACCGCACGCCATCGCCTGGGCCTGCACCATCCCAAACCCTTCTTCGACAGACGCCATCACGAACACCGAACCCTGGCTGTAATATTTGTAGAGCTCGGGCCGCGCAATGGTACCAAGGTGCTGAAACCGATCCTGGTACTTGGCAAGTAACGGGCGGACATCGGGGTCAATACTTCCAATCAACCACAATTCGAGCGCGGGCATGCCAGGCGCGGCGATCGCTTCGAGCAAATATTGCAGTCCCTTTCGCAGCGTAATGTTGCCGACATAAATGACGCGAAAGACCCTGTCCTGCTTGGGAGCCGGCCGGAATAGTTTCAGCTCTACGCCGAAGGGCAGCTTCACCAGTTTCTTCTCGGGCACTCCCTTTTCGACAAAGGTGCGCCGCGCGAACTCCGAAGGAACGGCGATAAGGTCACAGATCTCATATTCGCCGAGTTCCCGTTCAACCACCCTCGGATTGATCGGGCGGTAGGGAACCCGCCATCGCGCATACTCCTCGGCCAGGATCTGGTCCTGAAACAGGATATGGGAACAGCCGCGGTCACAGACCGTGAGCGCTCCGTAGCGATCCCGCGCGGCGCGATAGCTCTTAAGCCCGAACAGCGAGACGCAATGGAAAACGTCGCACGGCTCGAGGCTGCGCGCGGTCCAATCGTCGAACGAACTCGCGGCGAACAACTGCAGCTTGCGATGAAGTTCATGCATGCCAAGCCGGGCCGCGGCCTCATACGTCGCCATCACCCACGGGAACGTTCGTGCCTTATCACGCAAAGCGCCGTCGACCTTCCACTTGGGATACCCGGTGTAAAGATGGGTCAAGCATCCCAGCCGCTCCATCTGCCGCGCCAGATCGAATGTCCAGAAGTGTTGCGCGCTGCTGATTCCGACCCTGATTGGCGCAACGCTATCGTCGCAAGCCGCCGGCTTAGGCGATACCGCAACTGACCGGGTCTGCATCACATGAGATTCCATAGGGGGCGCTTTACCGGCGGCCTATAACGTCACCATCACGTCGATTATGTCGAGTTTCTTGGTTGTGGTGCTCAGCGCCTTGCCGATAATCGCGCCCGGAGTCCAAAGCGCGCGCTGCGTGCTCTGGGCGACGCCCGGCATGCTGGACGTTGTGAGCAGGTCGCCACGCGCCACCGGCCCCTTTACCCGGACCCGCACGATACCTCGGGTTATCACCGGGCCGCTGGTCCCCGCCGCGATACTCTGGCTGGCGATTCCGATCACTCTGGCGTCGGCCGGAAATTCGCTGGCCACGAACGCCTTGTCACGCGAGGGATCAATTATGAGCACCGTGCCCGATGTAACCGCTAGCGGCGAATTGTTGAGCAAAGTGATCGAACTTGGCGTGTCGGTTAGTTTGGCCGCGGAGAAATTGCCGTCGGTCTGGAGCTGACCCGGCGCGACGCGATGCAAGACGGTATCCCACGAACTGCTGGTGAATTGGTCCGAACCCGGTCCCGAAAAAACCAGCGAGCCGTCGGGTAAAATCGCCAGCCGATAATTGCCGCCCGCATCCATCGTGGCGATTGTCGCCTCGACATCGGCGAGCGACGGCCGCACGACAAGCGCCGGACCATCCACGTCCGACCAGATGCCAAGCATGAAACTGTCGCCAGTGGGATTGAGTGTCGCCGGCGTACTGATCGTATAGTCGCTGAGCGCTCCACTGATCACCATCCACGAATTGGTGTAAAACGCGCCGGTATCGTTGATATAGGTGCGCAGGACGTCGCCCTTGGTTGGATCGGGTGAAAAGAAGCGCATCTGATCGCCGAATCCATGACTATAGAGGTCAACCGCGGAGGGCTGGCCAGACTCCACGTCGACTTCCAGCGCCGCCTGCGGGTCGGGAGGTCCCTGGACAGATAGCTGCCCGTCCAGGGCCATAGGCGATTGAGCGTTGCCAGCACCGACGAAAAGGAGGCCCACACCTAGCACCAGGCCAGCGCCAACAATCAAAAAACTCCTGACTGTACCAACAAGCGTTCTCGCCATGACGCCCGATTCTGGGATCGGCGCGATTTTTATGGCGGTCAACTATTTTCGCCGCCGCGCGATTGCCTGGTTCGGAATTGCACCCCGACGGCGTCGGCTCCAGATGCTAAAAATTGTCGGCGCAACCTTATGACGCCTCCGCCCCCTGATGTTGACGAAGGCCTTGCGCGAAATGCCGATTTAGCCTGTTTTGGCCGGAGCTTATTCCCAGTTCGCTAACGCGTCGATCAATTCAGTGGCGCGCACGAGACGTCGGCATTTCGACGGCGGTCCGCAATCACACCTTTCGCGCTACGGGAATTACCGCCTGTCTTGATAGCGGTGGCTCGTTCGAAAACGCCCACGCGATGGCCGCGCACGAGAGCCCGCGCACCACCAAGCTTTACAATCGTACGGATGACCAGACCACTCTGGACGAGGTCGAGAAAATCAGGATCTAGTGTCCTGAGTCTGAAGTTCTTTTTATAAAGTATCCAGCACCTGCGATCCTCCGTCATCCTGAACGAAGTGAAGGATCTCGCGCGGTCCTCCGCGCGCTTACGTCGAGTGGTGGATTACGCCCGGAAGACCGGGCGAGATCCTTCGCTGGCGCTCAGGATGACGGCAATAGGGCACTGGAAACTAGCCCCTTCTTATCACGCGAACTTGAGACTCGTCACACTAGGAACAGCCCGATTGCCCCGTGTTTCGTCTGGTCGCCAATAGCCGCTCAACGCGATCGCGTTCAAGCTGCTCTACGGCCCGGTCGTTAAACGTCTCCTGATGATTAAGCGGCGCAATTCGTGATTCGTGACCTTCGGTCCAGAGTTAGATAACTACTTTAGTGTTGATTATTGCTGGCGGCTTCGCCGCGCACGCGGGCTCTTGCGGCCTCATTTTCACGATGCATCTCGCGTCTTGCCGCTTCTCGATCTTTTTCGTGGCCTCCCAGGTCATGAAATACGAACCCTGCAAACCACGGGTCAGGGTCCGGGCCGTATACCCAGTCGCGCGCCTGCTGTTCGCCCGCTTTGGGGTCGCGCCCGATTACCCGCAGGATCTTATCCCGAGCCATTATTGATGTGTCCAGCCGGATCCGCGCGGGTCGCTGCGCGAGCGGCGTGCCGGGGGGCGTCACTCGGGCCTCGCTCGCCGCATCTTCGCGAGCATCGGCGATATCGATGTTTAGTTCCGGCAGAATCTTCGTATCGTAGAATTTGGCGAAATCGCGGCTCGCTTCCACGTACTTTCCATTCTGCAATTTAAAGACTCGCGGCCATATCGCAGCGACTCCATTAGTAGGGAGGAATGCAAACGAAGTAGGGACGACCAACTCGTCCTTGCCGTCGCCGTCGACGTCCTGGATCAGCCCGCCGAAGCCGTTATCGAGTGAGAGGCCCACGCCATCAGCGCCACCTTCATCGATTATCTTGCCGGTGGGACTCTTGGCGTAGATGGCCACAGAGTTGGCCCCGCTGCTACCAAAAGGTGCATACACTACCACCAGATGCTCCTGATCGCCGCCGGTGAGCGTTGCCCACGTAATCTCTTGGATATCCTGCGCGGGACCGCCCGCGTCCATGCGATCTTCGTCAGTGAGGCCGGGCTCCGTCAATTCATCTATATTCGCGAACTTGCTGAACGAGAGTAGCTCGTCGAGGTGGGATTTGTCCCAGGGGATATCGCCAAGCCCGGCGCCAAACGCCGTGCCCGCCAGCACGAGCATCCCGAGAATCGCAAGCAGCAGTCTTGTCTTCCTCATGAACGTTCTCCCGACACGTGCGGATTCAGCCTGTTTCAGCCGGAGCTTATTCCCAGTTCGCTAACGCGTCGAGGAGCAATTCAGTGGCGCGCGCTGGATCGTCGGCTCCGATCACGGATCCAATCGCTGCCGCACCGGCGGCGCCCGCCCCCGCCAGTACCGCGACGCGCTCGGGCGTTATCCCGCCCAGCGCGAACACCGGAAGCGACGCCGCCCGGCAAGCCGCTATCAGTCCCTCGCGGCCGCACGGCGGCCCGTAGCTTCCTTTCGATATCGGCGAAAACACGGGGCTGAACACGACGAAGTCCGCACCGCCGTCCGCCGCGGCCCTGACCTCGGCGGGCGAATGCGTGGATACGCCAATCAGGCGCGAAGCACCGAGAAGTTTGCGCGCGTCGGCAACGCCGATCGAATCGGACGCCAGATGGACCCCGTCGGCGCCCGCCGCCATCGCCACGTCGATGCGATCGTTGATTAACAGCCGCGCTCCCCAGCGATCGCACAGCGCGCGCATCGCGCAGGCAAGCTCGAACATCGCGCGAGCTTCGAGATCCTTTTCGCGAAGCTGAATCGCGACCGCCCCGCGCGACGACCTCTCAGCCGCCGCCTTCAGCGCCGCCTCGCACGTGGCAAGCAACCCGCGCCCGCCCGCAAGCTTGCGATCGGTGATTAGATAAAGCTGGAATCCAACGCTGGCCCGCACTCGATTGATCCACACCCGCCAAACGCGTTCTCTTCTCCGTCATCCTGAGCCGGCGAGCATCGCGAGCCGTGTCGAAGGATCTCGCGCGCTCCTGCGCGCGCCAAACGGGCGCTTAGCAATACGCCCGGAAGACCGGGCGAGATCCTTCGCTGCGCTCAGGATGACTGCGAAAAGGGGAGTCATGATGACGCAAAAAGCGTCTCGATTACTACGGTTCTTATCAAGCACTTCCGACTCGAGGCCGCTACCCAATCAGCCCTGTCAGCGGACTCGACGCGGTCGCATAGAGCTTGCGCTCGATCCGCCCCGCCAGATACGCGAGCCGTCCCGCCTCGACCGCGAGTTTCATCGCGCGCGCCATCGCGATCGGGTCTTTCGCGCCCGCGATCGCCGTATTCATCAGCAGCCCGTCGCATCCCAGCTCCATCGCCTCGGCCGCATCCGACGCCGTGCCCACGCCCGCATCGACGATCACCGGCACCTTGGCCTGCTCCAGGATTATTCGCAGATTGTACGGATTCCGAATCCCGAGCCCCGAGCCGATCGGCGCCGCCAGCGGCATCACCGCGGCGCATCCGATTTCCGCAAGCCTCAGACACGCGACCGGATCGTCGGTGATATAGGGCAGCACCTTGAACCCTTCCTTGACCAGCACGCGGGCGGCTTCGAGCGTCGCCTCGGTGTCCGGGAAAAGCGTCTTGGGATCGCCGATAACCTCGAGCTTGACCAAATCGCCGGCGCCGGCCTCGCGCGCCAGCCGGCAGGTTCGGATCGCCTCTTCCGCCGTGTAGCATCCGGCCGTGTTGGGCAGCACCGTATGGCGCTGCGGGTCGAGAAAATCGAGCAGGTTCTCGCGGCTGCGATCGGTGATATTGACGCGGCGCACCGATACCGTGACCACTTCGGCGCCGCTTGCGTCGATCGCGGCGCGGGTCTGAGCGAAATCGCGATATTTGCCGGTTCCGACGATCAGCCGCGAACGGAAAACCCTGCCGGCAACTTCGAATCTATCGTCTTCCATCTTGATTACACCTTGCGGCGCCGGATGTCGCGATCGCCAAAGGCCGCGCTCATCCGCCACCGACGAAATTTATGATCTCGACCTGGTCGCCCTGGCGCAGCACGACGCTCGCGTAATCGGCCTTTGGCACCACGTGCTGATTCACCTCGACCGCGATTCGCACCGGCTTGAGCCCCAATCGTTCGATCAGGCTGTCCAGGCGCACTCCTTCCTCGATTGAGTAAGCTTCGCCGTTCAACTGAATCGTAACCATCATCCGGAGATCCCAATTATAGAGGAGCCCATAGAAAAAGCCGCAACCCTGCCGGGGAGCGGCTTTGGCGGAACCCGAACGTCCCGTCAACGAGGAGGTCTTTGGAGGCTTCCCTACGCCGGCATTACCCGGATCAGGTTCATGGGGTCCTCTTGCGAGTTCTCAGTGCGCGGTTTTCACGCACACCCCCAGCCCACCTTTTTGAGTATCAAACCAGGGCAAAAATGTCAAAATCGCACGGCCCGGACTGAACGGATGAAAAACGACGCCGCGATTGTTCGGGTCGCGATTTAAATTCATCTTGAAATGGGTACAATACCCTCGATAGCGCGGCGTGACGCGCGTATCCAGACCCGCAAGGTTGCCCTGGACACCTTTTGTTGACGGAGCTAACTGACCAATTTTCACTATCGACCAAGCCGAGATCGCCAAGTTGCAGAGCGCGCCGCCCACCGTCGCCGAAATTGACCTGACCGCGCTTATCGACAATTACCGCGCACTGCGCGCCCTCGCCGGCGGCGCCGAGCCGATGGCGGTGGTCAAGGCCGACGCTTACGGCCACGGCGCGATCGAGGTGTCGCGCGCGCTGGTGGCCGAAGGATGCCGCCATCTGGGCGTGGCGCGAATCTGCGAGGCACGCGAACTGCGCACCGCGGGAATAGCCGAGCGCATCTACCTGATGGGGGGCTTCTTCGCCCAGGACGCGGCCGAAGTCGTCGCCCTCGATTTGACCCCGTTCGTCTTCGATGTCACCGCGATCCCGCTTATTGATCGCGCCGCGCGCGCGCTCGGCCGTCCTGGATTCCCGGTTCATCTCAAAATCGACAGTGGCGCCGGACGCCTCGGCGTGACGCTCGATCAGCTCGACGCCGCGATCGCGGGATTCCGCCGCGCCGAGTCGGTGACGCTCGAGGGCGTATGCACCCTGCTGGCCGACGCCGGTAATCCCGCCAGCCCGATTACCAATCGCCAGGTCGCGGCCTTCGCACAGGCGCTGGCGCGCCTCGAAGCGGCCGGACTCAAGCCTCGCCTCACTCATATTGCCAATTCCGCGGCCGCGGTGCTGCGCCCCGATCCCGAGTGCAACATGTTTCGCCCGGGCCTCGCCCTCTACGGGCTGCCGCCGGTGCCTGCCGTTCGCGAGCGCGTCGAGCTCAAGCAAGTCATGACGTTCAAGACCCACGTATTGCAGGTCAAGCGGATGCCCACTGGAAGCGGCGTCAGCTATGGCCACACCTTCATCACTACGCGGCCGACCGTGATCGGCGTGCTGCCGGTGGGCTATGCGGACGGCTATCGCCGCGGCCTCCAGCATGGCGGCGAGGTGCTGATTCGCGGGCGAAGGGCGCCGGTGGTGGGCGCGGTATGCATGGACTTGACGATGGTCGATCTCACCGACGTGGCGGACGCCGCACCCGGCGACGAGGTGATATTGTGGGGCGGCGCGGATGAGCAAACCATCAGCGTCAACGAGGTCGCGCGTTTGGTGCAAACCATTTCGTACGAGATGCTGTGTACGGTCGGCAAGCGAGTGCCGCGAATCTATCGGAGAGAGCGATCATGAGTACGGGCTTGATAAAAATCAGACGCGCATTGCTCGGCGTATCGAATAAGGGCGGCCTCGCCGATCTGGCCGGCGCGCTGGAACGATTCGGCGCGGAGTTGCTATCGACCGGCGGCACCAGGGCGGCTCTCGAGGCTGCCGGGCACCGCGTCAAGGCGGTCGAGGAATTCACCGGCTCGCCCGAGATGCTGGGCGGACGCGTCAAGACGCTCCATCCGCGGATTCACGGCGGCATCCTCGCCCGCCGCGACGACCCCGGCCATCAGCGCGACATGCGACAGAATCACCTCGAACCGATCGACATGGTGGTGGTCAACTTCTATCCGTTCGAACAGACCATCGCCCGCGCCGACGTCGGCCTCGACGACGCGATCGAGAATATCGATATCGGCGGTCCGACGCTGGTCCGCGCCGCGGCAAAGAACTACGCCGACGTCGCGGTGGTGGTCGATCCCGCCGACTACGCGGCGATTATCGACGAGCTCGGCAAAAATAACGGCGCTATCTCGCTCGAGACGCGATGGCGGCTGGCGCGCAAGGCTTTCGAGCGGGTCACCGCCTACGATTGCGCCATCTCCAATTATCTCGGCGCTCTGGCTCCCGATGGTGCGCGAGAGCCTCTGGGCGAAACCTTCAGTATCACGCTCGATCGCGCGCAGGCGCTGCGCTACGGCGAGAACCCCCATCAGCAGGCCGCGCTCTACGGCGATTTCCTCAAGGTCGCCGAGCAGGTTCACGGCAAGGAGCTGTCGTTCAACAACGTCGTCGATATCAACTGGGCGATCAACATGATCCTGGACTTCCAGGATTATCGCGATGCCGTGGTCGCGATCCTCAAGCACAATACTCCGTGCGGCGTGGGCGTGGCCGATACGCTGAAGGGCGCATGGGACAAGGCTTTCGCCACCGATCCCGATTCCCCCTTCGGCGGTATCATTATCAGCAACCGTCCGTGGGATCTCGACTTCGCGCGCGCCGTCGACGAGCTTTTCACCGAAGTTCTGATCGGACCCGACTTCCAGCCCGGCGTGCTCGATTTCCTGCGCAAGAAGAAGAATCGGCGCGTGATGCGCTTCCATCCCAATGCCGTCAAGCGCGACGAACTCGACCTCAAGCGCGTGATCGGCGGCCTGCTGGTGCAGACTCCCGACGTAACCTTCGAAGATCCGCGCAAGGCCGAAGTGGTCACCAAGCGCGCTCCGACCGACGCCGAGATGCGCGCGCTCGCCTTCGGTATCCGCGTGTGCAAGCACGTCAAGTCCAACGCGATCGCGTTCGTCAAGGAGGATCGCACGCTCGCGGTCGGCGGCGGCGCGACTTCGCGGATCGATCCGATGTACTCGGCGCGCGAGAAGGCGGCGCGCTTGAAGGTCTCGCTTGCGGGCTCGGTGCTCGCCTCCGAAGCGATGTTCCCGTTTCCCGACGGGCCGACGCTCGCGGCCGAGGCCGGCGCAACCGCTATCGCGCAGCCGGGCGGCGCCGTGCGCGACAGCGACGTAATCGCGGCCGCGGATCAGCACGGCCTCGCGATGGTGTTCACCGGGGTGCGCCACTTCCGTCATTGATTCCTAACAGGGTGTTGAGAAAATGGGACGAGGAGCGAAATTGCACGGGAGTACACTCAACACCCTGCATGAAAACTGGCTTCCTTCCTCAATCTTCTTCCCCGCCGGGGGAGATAAGAGAGAGGGCGCGGGCTGTGAAAATCCTTTTTCAACAGCCCGCTAAGGCCGCATGATGAAAGTCCTGGTCATTGGCAAGGGTGGCCGCGAGCACGCGCTATGCTGGCGGATCAGCCAAAGCCCTGGCGTCGAAAGAGTCTTCTGCGCCAGCGGCAATCCCGGCATCACCCAGAATGCTCGCCTGGTCGCGATCGAACCGTCCGATATCGCGGGCCTCGCCGATTTCGCCGGCGCGCAGCGAATCGATCTCACCGTCGTCGGTCCCGAGGATCCGCTCGCGCTCGGTATCGCCGACGAATTCGAGCGCCGCGGGCTCACGATTTTCGGCCCGTCGCAAGCGGCCTCGCGGCTCGAAGCCAGCAAGGCCTTCGCCAAGACCGTGATGCGAGAAGCGGGCGTGCCGACCGCCGCCGCTGCCGTATTCGATAACGCCGACGAGGCGCGCCGCTTCGTTCGCGAACACGGCGGCGCGATGGTGGTCAAAGCCGACGGCCTGGCGCTGGGCAAGGGCGTCGTGGTTTGTGACGACGCCGCAAGCGCGCTCGCGGCGATCGACGACGCGATGGAGCGCCGGCTGTTCGGCGCCGCCGGAGAACGCCTCGTAATCGAAGAACGCCTTCGCGGCGAGGAAGTTTCCTTCTTCGCGCTATGCGACGGCGAGCGCGCGGTGCCGATCGGCCTGGTGCAGGATCACAAGACGGTATTCGACGGCGATCGCGGCCCTAACACCGGCGGGATGGGCGCCTACTCGCCGCTGCCGCAGTTCGGCCCCGGCCTCGAAGCGCGGATCATGAGCGAAGTCGTCACGCCGACGATGGCCGCGATGCGCGCGCGCGGCACACCGTTTCGCGGCGTGTTGTTCGTCGGTTTGATGATCGACGGCGAGCGGATGAACGTGCTCGAATACAACGTCCGCTTCGGCGACCCGGAGTGCGAGGCGCTGATGATGCGGTTCGAGGGCGACCTCGCGGGATTGTTGCTCGCCGCGGCCAATGGCGACGCGACGCGCGCGAGCGCGCAACTGTCGCCCGAAAGCGTGGTCGCGGTCGTGCTCGCTTCCGGCGGATATCCGGGCGATTATCGTAGTGGAATCGAAATTCGCGGAGTCGCCGGCGCCGAAGCTATCGACGGCGTGCGCGTGTTCCATTCCGGCACCGCGATTCGCGACGGCAGCCTCGTCACCAAAGGCGGCCGCGTGATGGTGGTATGCGCGCGGGCGCGCGATTTGCGGCAGGCTGCGGTCACCGCCTATCGCGCCGCCGATTTGATCGAGTTCGAGGGCAAGCATCTGCGCCGCGATATCGGACTCAAGGCGCTCAACAGGACTCGACCCGGCGCTGGCGGCGAATCGCCCGCCGGGCAGGATAGGTAAAATGAAATCGACGGAGAACCCATTGGTCCAGGTTTTTCTCGGCTCTGCCAGTGATCGCGAGATGGCCGAGCATACGCGCGAGCGGCTCGACCAATTCGGCATCCCGTATCAAATCACCGTCAGCTCGGCCCATCGTTCGCCCGAACGCACTTCGCGCCTGGCCGCGAGCGCCGAGCGTCGCGGCGTCAAGGTCATCATCGCGATGGCGGGCGGAGCCGCTCATCTTGCCGGCGTGATCGCCGCCCATACCGTGATTCCGGTGATCGCGGTGCCGCTCGCCAGCACGCCGCTGGCCGGCTTCGACGCGCTGCTGGCTTCGGTGCAGATGCCGCCCGGCGTGCCGGTCGCGACCGTCGCCGTGGGCCGCTTCGGCGCGGAGAACGCCGCGATTCTCGCCGCGCAAATCCTGGCGCTGAACGACCCCGCGATACGCCAGAAGCTTCACGAGTTCAAGGCCGAACTCGTGAGAAAAGTTGAGGAATCGGATCGTCAAAGCGAGTGATGACATTGGCGACCCTGTCGATCGCGCACTCGCCGCGCTCAACGCCGCGGAACTCGTGGTCTACCCGACCGAAACCTTTTACGGGCTCGGTGCGGACGCATCTTCCGCGGATGCGCTCGAGCGCCTGTTCGCGGTCAAGCGGCGCGATCCGGACAAGCCGGTGGCGTTGATCGTGGCCGACCTCGCGATGGCGCGGAATGTCGTCGCGGAAATCCCGCCGCCCGCGATTCGTCTTGCGCGAGCGTTCTGGCCGGGACCGCTGACGATCGTGATGCGGGCGCGCGCTGGAGTTCACGCCGGGCTGCTCGGCCGCGACGGCGGCGTCGGCCTGCGCGTATCGTCGCATCCGATCGCGCACGAGCTGGTGCGTCGATTGGGACGTCCGCTCACTGCCACCAGCGCCAATCTCGCCGGCGCGCCGCCCGCGACGACCGTCGCGCAGGCGCGCGCCGCATTCGGAAACCAGGTTGCGATCTATCTCGAAGGCGGCCGCCTCGGCCTCACCGCGGCATCCACCGTGATCGCCTTCGACGGAGACCGCCCTAACGTGCTGCGCGTCGGGCCGATATCGGAAGCTCAGATCGCCGCGGCCCTGAACATCGAGGTACAGTCATGAGTCCGCTTGGCCGGCGAATCGAACCCTTCCGCGGCCTGCTCTACAATCAGCGCAAATGCGGCGATTTGAGCGCCGTGGTCGCGCCGCCCTACGATCTGATCGGGCCCGAGCGCCAGAATCAGCTCTACGATCGCAGCCCCAACAACGTCGTGCGCCTGGAGCTTAATCGCGACGCCGATCGTTACGGCTCTTCGGCGAGCACCCTGCGCGACTGGATCGATCAAAACATCCTGGAGCACGCGCCTGCCCCGGCGATTTATCTTTACAGCGAAAGTTTCGCGGTCGAAGGCCGCCGCCTCGAACGCGACGGCTTCATCGTCCGCATCCGGCTCGAAGAGTTCGGCAAGGGCAGGATTCTGCCCCACGAGCGCACCTTCTCCGCGCCCAAGGAAGATCGCCTGCGCCTGCTCGGCGCGACGGCCACCAACATGAGTTCGATCTTCGGCCTCTACTCGGGCACGCATCCCGAGCTCGACGATCTGCGCAAACTGGTGATGGCGCGTCCGGCGCTGATGGAAGTAACCGACGACCTCGGAGTCGTCCATCGCCTGCGCGCGATCGACGCTCCTTCCGAGATCGCGCTGATTCAGAGCGCGCTCGACGACTCGCGCATCCTGATCGCCGACGGCCACCATCGTTACGAAACCGCGCTGAATTACAGCCGCCAGATGCGCGCGGCCCAGAACAATCCCGCCGGGCCGCAGCCGTACGATTACACCATGATGACGCTGACCGCGTGCGACGATCCCGGCCTCGTCATCCTGCCGACCCATCGCGTGGTCAAGCGCTTGGCGCAAGCGTCGATCGCGGCCTTCGCCGGACGCGCCCGCGACCTCTTCCAGATCGAAGAATTCAGCGATAGCGGTGCGTTGCTCGAGCGGCTCAAGAGCGCCGGACACGGCACGCTCGCGGTCGCGCTCCAGGGCGACGCGCGGCTTCGCCTGATCCGCCTCAAGGACGCCGGCGCGATGGTGTCGCTAGCTCCGGAAAAGCCGGCGGCGATTCGCGCACTCGACGTGTCGATCCTGCACGCCGTCGTCTTCAGCCGGATCCTCGGACTGGAAGAGGCCGAGGTTAAGGCCGGCGGCAACATCGAGTACACGATCGACGCCGAGGCCGCGCTCAAAGCGGTCGCGCACGGGCAAGCGTCGGGCGCGTTTCTGCTCAATGCGACGTCGATCGGCGAGGTCGAACGGGTCAGCGATTCGGGCGCCACGATGCCGGAGAAGTCGACCTACTTTTTCCCCAAGCTGCTGACCGGCCTGGTGATGAATCCGCTGAACGACTGAGCCGCGATGGGCGCCGAGCTATTCATCGTTCGCCACGGCGAGACCGAGGGCCAGTCCAGTATCCGCTACCACGGCCGCACCGACGTCGCGCTGTCGGACTTGGGCCGCGCGCAGATGCGTGCGGCGGCGGCGGCGATGCCGTCGCGCGATTTCACCCGGGTCTTCGCCAGCACGATGGTGCGCGCGATCGAGGGCGCGCGGTTGATCGCCGGCGCGGACGCACCGATCGTGACTCTCGAAGAATTCGCCGAGGTCGACTTCGGCCTGTTCGAGGGTCTGACCGCCGAGGAGATCCGCGCGCGCTATCCCGAGGAGTTCGAGCGCTGGAACCGCGATCGCCTCGATCTCGGTTACGCGTATCCCGGAGGAGAAAGCCGCGCCGGATTCCGCTCTCGTGTCGAGCGCGGACTGCGGCGGATGCTCGAACAATGGGGCGACGACGCATCCGGCGACGGCCGCGCGCTGATCGTGGCGCATCGCGGCGTGATCCGCACGATTATCCGCGCCCTGGTCGGCGCCGAACCGATAATCGAACTGGCCTCGATTCACATCCTCGAACGCGCGCCCCGATGGCGCGTGCGGGAACTCGATATCGTAAGCCACCTGGAAGGAATCGATTCACGCGCCGGCGGCTAACGTGTTGAGCTGAAAATCCGCTTACAAGAAGCTCCTCCAGCTCGTCATCCTGAACGAAGTGAAGGATCTCGCGCGCTCCTGCGCGCGTATACACTCTCCACGCCCCGCCAGACGCCCGGAGTACCGGGCGAGATCCTTCGCGGCGCTCAGGATGACGGAAAAAAGGCGCCTCGATTATTCTGATTCTTGCTAAGCGTACTTCCAACCCAAGACGATAGCGCTCCGCGTCGGAAGTTCGCTCGTAAATTGGTCTGTCATTTCGAGCCCGTTCGACTGCGCTCAGGGCAGGCTCCGCGAGAAATCGCGGGCGAGAAAGGAGTTCATTTTCCAGTTCTGGGTCTAGCTCTGTTCGGTGTTGCCCCAATCGGCGGTATTGCTGCTAACTGCCAGTCAAATCGTGCTCTTGCCTCACGAAGCGCATTATAGCCACTATCGCTCATATCCGCAGTGCGCTCCTAAAAACATCCCTGCAGTTGTTGGGGCTCAACGCACAGGAGGGCCGCGCCCGGCCGCACCCTATGGAACCCAAGAACCAATCCACTGACTACTCAATCAGCTTCGAGCCGCGGAAAGCTGGCGACAAGGGCGAATCATTTAAAGTCTTCGACAGCGCCACCAACAGCCCGCAGAATGTCGAGTTGCAAGGGAGTGGCACGCGGTAGAAAGGAATCGTCACTCCGCGAAAGCTCGCAATGGCAGCCGTGACCAGGATTCGCGAGACGCGACATCCAGCGTCCCGCGCGACGCTACTTTTTCGAGATCGAGCGGACCTGCTTCCCGAGCAACGCGATGCTCTCGGCTGACTGCGCGATCTGGTCCCAAGCCTTCATCTCTTTCGCCGTCGCGGCGCGGCATCGCTCGACCGCCTGATACTGGATCAGCCGTTTGACCTCCGCGTAGGCGGCCTGCCCGAGCCTGGCGAGCTTGCGCGCGCGCTCGATACATCGCGCTTCGAGATGCTCGGGCGCAACGATTTCGTCGAAGTAGCCCAGCTCGCACGCGCGTTCGGCGCCGCACAGTTCGGCTTCGAGCAGCGCCGCGCGCAGGCGCTCGGTGCCAAGCGCGACGCGGGCGATTTCTACCGGCGCTAGCGGCAGCGGCAATCCGATCGCGACTTCGTTGGCGCCGAACTTGTGCGTCCCGCGCGATACTACGCGGAAATCGCACGCCAGCGCGATGATCAGGCCGCCCGCGATCGCGTGCCCGTTGACCATCGCGATTGTCGGCTTGGGAATCGTCCACAGCGCGAACAGCCCGTCGCGATCCTCGCTGCCAAGCACGCCAACCTGGTTGGTGCCTTCAGCCTGCGCCTTGATATCGAGGCCGCCGCTGAAAAACTTGCCGATACCGGTAACGACGACCGCGCGCACCGCCTTGTTCTCGCTCGCCTCGCAACATTGATCGTACATAGCTTCGTTGAACTCGCGGCTGATCGCGTTGGCGGGCGGACGATTCATCGTCAGGATTCGAACGCCATCTCCGATGTCTTTTGCTTCAACCAGCATCTGCTTTCTCCTTGATACGAATTTTTAGTGGCGGCTCGATACCTCGCGCCGCGCATCTTAGCTCCGGCGCATCACGCCGAGCCAGCGCCGATAACACTTCGCGAGCGGCGTGCGCAACGACAGATCGGTGTAACAAGCGATCAGTTCGAAAACCCCCGACGCCTTGGCCGCGAATTCGAGATGATTCGGTATCGTGTAGCGCACTGGAACCAGGTCACGGGTATTAACCACACGATCCGGGAACCGGATAGCGCAACTGATCTCATAGATCCAGCCGCCCGCGTACCACGGCATCGGACGCCGATATTCGCGCACGTCGACCGCGGCCGTCCCGACGCGCACGCGCCGGCGCCGCCACAACTGTCGCCTGCCCGCCGGGCGCGCCTCGTCGTGCCGATCGACGTCGACGCAATAGAGTCCGCCCGGCCGAATCACGCGCGCCACCGATTTCAGATGCGCGATCAGCGCCGCGTTTTCCATAATCACCGGAAAGGTCTCGGACCAAAAGAACGCGGCGTCGAATTCGCGCGCCGGAATCCTGAAGTCCTCGATATCGCGGCGGTAGAACTTGATTCCTTTGACCCCGCGCGATTGCTCGCGCCCGGCCGCGATCATCACGGCCGAGCGATCGACGCCCGCGACTTCGATCCCGCTCCGCGCCAGCAACCGGCCGTGCGGCGAGTCGCCGCACGCGACATCGAGCACGCGGCGCACCGGCCGTTTCAGATGACGCGCCCAAACCTTTCTAAGAAAAGCCACCTCTTCGGCGATTTCGTGCGGCTGCTCCATGTGGACCGCGCGAAAAATCGGCGGAAAATCGTAGAGGCTGGCCGCCATCGCCCAATCATACCCAAGACAGTTCCCTGACCCTAACCTCGCCTTGGTCAGGAGAGCTTTGCATAACAGCATTCCGGCCTAATTTCTGTCACCTCGCCCGCTTTTTTGCGGGAGAGGTCGGGCGGCGCGCGGGTTGTGGCGAAAATAGTAACCCGCGTGCCGCGCGGGTGAGGGTGCTGTGAGAACCCTTGTGCCCCAACGAGTTGGCTGCACCCTCACCCTCGCGTCACGGCGCTTGCAAAAAGCAAGCAAGCGCCGTGACGCTCTCCCTCTCCCATAAAAGAATGGGCGAGGGTAAAAACGGGCGCGGTTGCCGGCACCAAAGCCGCGCGCGTTGCGCCGCCGCGGCTTTTGGACTAAACGGCTTAGCGTACACACGAGGAGTGAGGTATGGCCAAGCCGCTTGAAGGTATCAAGGTCGTCGAAATCGGGCAGGAGATCCAGGGGCCGTTCGCCGGCCTGTTCCTGTCGGACATGGGCGCGAACGTGGTCAAGATCGAGAATCGCGAGACCGGCGATCTCAGCCGATGGGCCACCAACGGGCTGATCGGCGGGCCCGACGCGCGCAATCCCGCAATCTCGCCCTACTTCCTCGCGATGAATCGCGGCAAGCGCAGCATCACGCTCGATCTGAAGAAGCCGCAGGCGATCGACATCGTGCGCCGGATGGCGAAAAACTACGACGTGCTGCTCACCAACTATCGGCCCGGCGTGCTCGATCGGCTCGGGCTCGGATTCGAGGATCTGCTCAAGGTCAATCCGAAGCTCGTCTATGGGCAAGGCAGCTCGTGGGGACCGAAAGGCCCGTGGGTGATGCGGCCGAGTCGCGATACGCTGGCGCAGGCGGCCAGCGGTGTGATGATCAAGACCGGAACGCCCGACCATCCCCCGCTGCCGGCCGGGATGTTCGTGGCCGACCATTGCGGCGCGCTGAGCCTCGCCAGCGGCATCGTCACGGCGCTGTTCGTGCGCGAGCGCACGGGCAAGGGCCAGCGCGTCGACGCCTCGATCTACGGCACGCTGCTCGCGATGCAGGCGTGGGAGCTGAACTATACGTCGCTCAGCGGCAAGGAGCCGGTGCGCGGCAATCGATGCCATCCGTTCCTGCGCGGAGTATGGGGCGCGTTCACCACCAAGGACGGCTACATCTGCCTCGCGGGATGTGACGACAAGCGATGGCCGGCGTTCTGCAAGGTGATGGGCATCGAGCATCTGCAAAACGACCCCGACTACGACAACCCGACGCGCAACTTCCACGGCGCCATGATGGAAGAGGTGCTCGACGAAATCTTCCCGCGCAAGACCACCCAGGAATGGCTCGATCTGCTGCACGGAATCGACGTGCTGGCGACCGACGTCGCGACGCTTCCGCAGATCCTTCAGAGCGAGCAGGCGCGCGCCAACGGCTACCTGAGAGAACTCGACCATCCGACCGCCGGCAAGATTATGGTTCCGGGCGGTCCGATCTCGCTCAACGGCGAGATCGAGACCACGGCCAAGCCGGCGCCCGAATACGGCCAGCACAGCGAGGAGATTTTGCTCGAACTCGGCTATAGCTGGGAGGAAATCGCCACGATGCGCGAAGCGGGCGCCGTATAAGGAATCGCGACAACATTAGACCTGCTCACGCGCCGCGCGATCAATTTTGATAGGTGTCATCCGGCGAGCACGATCGACACGTGCGTCCGCTTTCGTCGGGCCGCGAATCCTGCTTTTCTGTCTGTTTGAGGAATCCTTATCATGGCATCGAGTACCGCAATCGCTGAAATCAAGGCGCGAGAGATTCTCGATTCGCGCGGCAACCCCACTATCGAAGTCGACGTCCGCTTAAGCGGCGGCGCTTTCGGCCGCGCGGCCGTTCCCTCGGGCGCGTCGACCGGCGCGCACGAGGCGCTGGAATTGCGCGACGGCGATCCCAAGCGCTACGGCGGCAAGGGCGTGCTCAAAGCGGTCGCCAACGTGACCGGTATCATCGCGCCGCATCTCAAGGGCGCCGACGCCGCCGACCAGGCCGATATCGACCGCCGCCTGATCGCTTTCGACGGCACCGAGAACAAATCGCGGCTGGGCGCCAACGCGATGCTGGGGGTCTCGCTGGCTGCGGCCTACGCTGCCGCCGCCGCCAAGGGCGTCCCGCTCTATCGCTATCTCGGCGCGGACCCGCACCTGATGCCGGTGCCGATGATGAACATCCTCAACGGCGGCAAGCATGCCGACTCCAGCGTCGATATGCAGGAGTTCATGATCGTGCCGCTCGGCGCGCCGTCGTTCGCCGAAGCGTTGCGCTACGGCGCCGAGGTCTTTCACGCCCTCGCCTCTATTCTGAAAAAGGGCGGCCACTCAACCAACGTCGGCGACGAAGGCGGTTTCGCTCCCAACCTGCGCAGCAACCAGGAGCCGCTCGACCTGATCCTGGAAGCGATCGCCAAGGCCGGCTACCGGCCCGGCGTCGACGTTGCGCTGGCGCTCGATCCCGCCTCCAGCGAGTTCTACGAAGACGGCAAGTACGTCTTTGCGCGCTCGGACAAGAAAGCGCGCGGTGCCGACGAGATGGTGCGTTTCTACGCCGACTGGCTCGACCGCTACCCGATCGTTTCGATCGAGGACGGGCTGGCCGAGGACGACTGGGACGGATGGCGGCTGATGACGCGCGAGCTCGGTGGACGAACGCAACTCGTCGGCGACGATCTGTTTGTCACCGACCCCAAGCGCTTGCGCCGCGGAATCGACGAAGCCTGCACCAACTCGATCCTGATCAAGCTCAACCAGATCGGCACGGTCAGCGAAACGTTGAACACAATCGAGATGGCGCGCGCGGCCAACTTCACCGCCGTGATTTCGCATCGCTCGGGCGAGACCGAGGACACCACGATCGCCGATCTGGCGGTCGCAACCGGCGTCGGCCAGATCAAGACCGGCTCGCTGTGCCGGGGCGAGCGGCTGGCCAAGTATAACCGCCTGTTGCGGATCGCGGAGGAGCTTGGCGCCCGCGCCGAGTATCAGGGCGCGAAGACTTTCGCGCGATGGCAGCGGCGAGGCGCGCGATGAGCCGGCCCCCGATCGCGGCGCTGATAATCTTCGACGGCTGGGGATTGCGCACCGAGCGCGAGGCCAACGCCATCGCGATGGCCAAGACGCCGACGATGGATCGGCTTTACGCCAGCCAGGCGCATAGCGCCCTTGACGCTTCCGGAGCAGCCGTCGGGCTGTTGCCTGGCGTGATGGGCAACTCGGAAGTCGGCCATCTCACGATTGGCTCCGGACGGGTCATCTACCAGGACGTGATGCGGATCACCAAGGCGATCGAGACCAAGGAGTTTTTCGCCAATCGCGTGCTGCTCGACGCGCTGCGCGCCGCCGCGCGCGGCCATACGCTTCATATCTGGGGCCTGCTCTCGGACGGCAGCGTCCATAGCCACATCGACCATCTGCTCGCGTTGCTCGACCTTGCCGTGCGCGAAAACGTCGCCAACATCGCGGTTCACGCCGTACTCGACGGACGCGACAAGCCGCCGCGTTCGGCGATCCCGTTCGTCGAGCGGCTCGAAGCCCGGCTCGCGGAGCTCAAGCACGGACGGATCGCGACCGTAAGCGGCCGTTACTACGCGATGGATCGCGACAAGCGATGGGAGCGCACCGAACGGGCGTGGCGCGCGATCGTGCTTGGCGAGGGCCCGGTTTGCGATTCCGCGGTGACCGCGATCGAGAACAGCTACGCCGCGGGCCAGAACGACGAATTCGTGGAGCCGATCATTATCGATCGGCCCACTCCGATCGCCGACGGCGATCAGGTGATCTGCTTCAACTTCCGCGCTGATCGCGCGCGCGAGCTGACCGCGGCGATGACGATGGCGGACTTCAGCGGCTTCGCGCGTCCGCGTTTTCCCAAGGTCGGTTACGTGTGCATGACCGAATACGATCGCAGCTTCGGCCTGCCGCTGGCCTTCGGACCCGAGGACGTGAGACATACGCTCGGCGAGGTCCTGAGCGCCGCCGGGATACCGAATCTGCGCCTGGCCGAAACCGAAAAGTACGCCCACGTGACCTACTTCCTCAATGGCGGCGTCGAGAATCCTTTTCCCCTCGAAGAGCGAATCCTGATCCCGTCGCTGAAGGTCGCGACCTACGATTTGCAGCCCACGATGAGAGCGGCGGAGATCGCGGAGCGGGCCGAGAATGAAATCAAGAGCGGCCGCTTTGGCGTGATCGTAATGAATTTCGCCAATCCCGACATGGTCGGCCACACCGGCAATCTCGACGCCACCATCCGCGCCATCGAAGCAACCGATAGCGCGCTCGGCCGCGTGATCGGCGCGATCGACAACGCCGGCGGCGTGGCGCTGATAACCGCCGACCACGGCAACGCCGAGTTCATGGCCGATCCGGCGACCGGACAGCCCCATACCGCCCACACCACCAATCTCGTGCCGCTGATCCTGTTCGATCCCGCCTATCGCGCCGCGCTCGCCGACGGCACGCTCGCCGACGTCGCACCCACGCTGCTCGGGATGCTGGAACTCGCCGTGCCGCGCGAGATGACCGGCCACGACTTGCGCATCGCGCGCCAGGGATAACGCGCCGCTAATGGGCGGCGGCCGGCGGCGCCGTGTTGCGTCCGAGGAAGAACGCGGCCGGGATTAGCAGAAGCATCAGGAAGCCGACCAGTCGATAGACGTCGTTGAACGCGAGTATCGCCGCCTGCGCTTGCACCATGCGATAGACCGCGGCGAGCCCGTGCTTCTGGCCGCTGATCATCTCGCCCATGAAGCTGAAGCTGGCCGCCCCCGGAAGCCGCGCCCCCTGCTGGCTCAATTTCCAACCTTCGAAGACGGAGAAATGTTGCACCAGGTTCGCCTGATGGATTTGCTC